>JAVBVG010000017.1:0-5157 GCA_031554415.1 Rikenellaceae bacterium
TTGTAAGCGGCCGTTTAGTTTTGGACGGTTAATCCCGTCAGGGATTTTTCTATTTCTCTTTTGTAATGAAACCCGCGGAGCGCAAGGATCACGAGCGTCAGCGAGTAATCCGTCCTTTCCGATTTTCGTCAGGAATTTTCAGTTTTTGCTGTTGTGATGAGACCCGCGGCAGCCTTGGAAAAATCGTCTACCACCTCCCCCGCGCAAAGCGCGAGTACTCCTCCTTATCAAGGAGGAGAGTCTTTGAAACAAAATAAACCGCCGTCGGCGTTCCGACCCGCCTACCATCCCAGCGGACTGAAATTCCCGGACGGCGAGGAATGGTGCTGCACGGGCACCGGCAGGCGGATGAAGCGCGAAAACTCGTTGAAACCCGCCGCGTAATGGCAGTTGTCGAACAATGCCACCGGATCGACCACGCGGCCTCTCACCCACAGCGCCGGAGTGAAATCCCTGATCCGCTTGACCGACACGCCGCCGCCGTATTTCGTGTCGTAAGAGCGGACCACGTCGTAAGAGGCCTCGACGATGTTGAATCGCACCGTACCCGAAGCCGTTTCGTGATATATCATGAACAGCAGCTCCTTGGGGTATACGGAACTTATCCTCAATCCATAGCGGGCGGCATTGTAGAGGTCCTTTTCAACCATGTCGATGTATCCGTAATCCGACGCCACCCCCTCGATGCGGCCGATATACAGCAGCTCGGCCTCGAGAATATTCAAAGTGTTGTTCGCGATGCCCGACGAAAGACGGTCGAACTCGCTGCGCGCAAAGACGAAATATTTTATCGACTTCGTGTAATTATCCGCCCAGTTCGGATAGTTGGTGTATCTGTAATTGTATATCTTACGCTGTATCAGCACCATACAGTTGCGGCCGTCGGGCCCGCGGTAGTCGATCTCGCGGAACTCGTATGAAAGAAAATTATCATGCCCTTTCGTGTAGGAGGTTCTGTCCATCAGCTTTATGTCTTTCGGACTGTCGAAATAGGCCGGAATGCGGTTGGGACGCGAATACCAGTTCCCGTCGGACTCCAGCATCCAGCCGTCGGCGCGTTCCAACATACCGAAAGCCTGATCGGACACCCCGATCCGGTAGGCGGAAGCAGGAGCGTACACAGGCGCAGGTGCGGCATAAACTGGTGCAGGAGCCGGTACGGGCTTGGGCGAAGGCGCCGGTTTCGGTGCGGGATAAGGTGCCGGTGCCGGCCTGGACGAAGGAACCGGTGCCGGAGCAGGTTTCGACGCGGGTGCGGGAGAGGGTTTGGACGCAGGTGCGGGCGAAGGTGTGGAAGCAGGAGCCGGAGCGTTCTTGTCGGAAGTGCTCCTGCCTGCCGAACTGGTCTGCGCCCTGTCGCTCGTCCGCTGGTTTTGCGGCTGGGCGGGCTGAGCCTGCGGCTGGGGGACCGGTTGACCGTTCTGCGGCTGCTGAATGTTCGGCTGTAGGGCGGGCTGCGGGTTTTGCTGCTCGCTTTGCTGGGCGGCGGGCCTGGCGCTGGTACTCCGGCCTGAAACGGATGTGGTGCCCGGAGTCTGCGACACGCCGCTGAAAACGATCCCCGCGCTCAGTAGAAACAGTGAAAATATAAGCCTCTTCTTCATAAATATTTAATTTTAGGTAGGCGTAAAAGTAGCTATATTTGCGTAACTTTACATCGTGTCCGGCGTAAGGCCGAAAAATAATTATCCGAAACGTAAAATACCGAGGGGAAAGATATTATAACTCATGGAAACTACAAAGAAAAGGCTGGCGCTCGTGGCCCACGACAACCTGAAGCGCGATCTGGCCGACTGGGTGTCGTGGAACTGGGAGAAACTGCTCGAACACCACCTCGTCTGCACCGGAACGACCGGAAAGATGGTCGCCAAAACGCTGCTAGAACGGCGCAACGGCGGCCTGGACGATTTTTTCGAGATCACGATGCTGAAATCGGGCCCGCTGGGCGGCGACCAGCAGTTAGGTTCGATGATCGCCGAAGGAAAGATCGACGCGCTGATATTCTTCTGGGACCCGATGCAGGCGCAGCCCCACGACGTCGACGTCAAGGCTCTGCTCCGGCTGGCCGCGCTATATAACGTCCCGACGGCCATCAACCGCTCGTCGGCCGACTTCATCATCTCGTCGCCCCTGTTCGACAGCGACGACTACCGCCGCGAAGTGCGCGACTATAAGGAGTATATCGAAAGGGCGCTCAAATAGAGGGATCAATGTAAAAATTAGGTGGAGTAAATTACTCCTCCTTCCGGAAGGAGGAGTACCCTCGCCTTTGGCGAGGGGGAGGTGGTAGGTCATTCTGCAGCAAAAAGACCTGCCACCCCGTCAGCCCTGCGGTCTGCCACCCCTCCTTCCGGAAGGAGGGGAAATTTGGTAAGCAATATTTTTTCTCTCCCCCGGCTTTTTGCATTGATCCAAATAGAGTACCACCATAATACGAATACAAATCCCCGGCCTTTTACAAGTGCCGGGGATTTTTCGTGACAATCCAAATTCTTAAAGTCGGTCTGAATTCTGTTCGATAGATTTCAGTCATATCCTTAAAGCGTCACTGTTATTCCGCCTTATACTCCCTGTAGGCGATATTGTCTACGCAGACATAAGTGGGGGTCTTTATCCCGTTCTCCGGATCGTTGTCGGTCGATGTGAACGTAAAACACAGTTTATTGACCGCGCCGAGCGGCACGAGGTTAACCTTCGTCCATTCCGACATTATGAAAGGCCTGGCGCCGCGGTAATCGGCAAGGTAAACGTCCACGGACTTCGTCTCATTCCCCTCCGCGTCGTAACCCGTGACGGTCAGTTTAAACCAGTCATCCTTGCTGAAAGCCTTGCCGAAACCATCGCCGTCCCTGACCGAAAGGTATGCATAGGTGGAATTCGCAACCCAGACGGACTCTATTTCGCGCTCTATGCCATCGCCGAAAGCGCATGCGGCCGGACCGTCCCACGAGGAGTAATAGACCACCCCGAACTGCGCGGAACCGCCGGCACCGCCTCCGCCGTATACGCTGAATTGATTGGCATAGCCGGCAGTGGTCTTGTCGGTCTTGTTCGACACGGCGAAACCGCTCCATGAGGTGGTCGTACCCCAATCCGTAAAGTATTGGGTAAATGAGACGCCTTTTTCGGCGTAGGCATAATCGTCCTCTGTAATGTATCCGCCGGCCGGAAGGACCTCGTCTTCGAAACCTATGATCTGCAGATCGTAAGCAGGCGTTTCCGGATTTCCCTTGTCGCAGGAGGTGAAAGTGAATGCCGCGAAAACGATCGTCGCAAGCAGTGGAAATTGAAGTTTTCTCATAATCTTTTAAGTATTAAAATAAAGTGTTCCCGCTTCGGCTCTTCCGGCGGAAACGGGAACAATATATGAGAAAACACACGCGGTGCGGAAATTCACATGGGTTTCTTCCTGCTCTTAATCCCGAAAACGACAGAAGATATATGCGAACCGACCGGTCTTCTGACTTATCGCTTACGGGACTTCCCAGGGTTCTTTTCGAAAAACGCCGCCTCACTAAAAAGCGGCCCCTGAATGGCCCCCGCGCATCACAGCAACGGGTATTGTTCCGGATTCCCACCGGATTCCCTTGGAGGCTGTCTGAATTTTATTGATAAAAAATGTTATGAGCTATTTTTAAGATGATTTTTCCATGTCGGCCGAGGCGCAATGGGGTTCCATTGTAACGAGGATGATGTGGAAAAAGCACTTGAAAGAGCCGGAACAGATTTATTGAATAAACTTCAGACAGACTCCTCACCGCTTGACGGAGTGCGTCCGCCGCGGCTTCGGTTCGGATGCAAAGATAAGGATTTTCCGGACAAACGCGCCATGCCGGAATAAAAAACCGCCGGAATAAAAATTCTCTCCGGCGGCCCGAACGTTGTTATCAATATTTTAATATAACGCGATGATCCTGAACGCAAGCGTCGCCGTAGGCCTTGTGTCGTCGAAATCCGAGCGGCTCAACTGGAAGCGGACCGAACCCTCCGAAAAACTGCAGCTGATGACCTCGGTGTAGGCATACCACTTCTGGTCGGATTCGTTGTACCATTCGAGCTCCATAGTCACCCCCAGCCCCTCCTGAACAAGGACATAATTGTCATCATACTTCCAGTAGGCGTAGTACAATCCCGAATCGAAGACGCGTCCGGTAAAACCCGACAGACCCTTGTCGGCATAGAAATAGATGAAATTTTCTACCTCATTCAAATACGGCTTCCAGTCCGAGGGTTCAACCGTTACGGTCCACTCTTTTTTGCTGACGGTCCCATCCTGTCCTGCCGGTCCCTGCGGACCCATAGGCCCCATCGGGCCTTCGCACGATGCGGCGAACGCCGCGATAATCAAAAGTGTAAACAGCTTTTTCATGATAGGTTATTTTTTAATGGTTTGTTCGTTGGTTTGTTTAACTAAATTTAAGCATTTCCCCGGACATGACTCACGCCCGGCCGGCGAGGCGGAATTCCGGACCGCCGAACCGCCGTTTCCCGTCGCTGAAACGAACGGCAAGATATTAATAAAAACAACAAACCCGGCGTTTCCGTCGGGTTTTGTTATCAATATAGTATAGGAGAATATATTATTCCTTTGCAGCCTCTTCCGCCTGAGCGGCCTCCTCAACAGCTGTTTCCTTCACTTTCTTCTCCTTCTTGGCGGGAGCGTTCGGGTCTTTTTCCTCGGCCACGAGCGCGCCTTCCGGCTCGATCGAGAAATTGATAACCCCCTTCACGAGTTTGTGGAGGCGGATCTCGGCCTGGTAAGCGCCCAGCGTCTTGAATATTTCGACGGTGATGTTCTTCTTGTCTACCTCGACTCCCTTGGCGGCCAGCGCCTCGGCGATCATCTGGGTGGTGACGGAACCGAATATTTTGCCCCCTTCCGATGCCTTCATCTTGAAGACCAGCGGCAGGTTGGCGATCTTGTCGGCCAGGGCCTGTGCGTCGGCCTGGATCTTGGCGTCCTTGTGGGCGCGCTGCTTCAGGTTTTCGGCAAGGATCTTCTTCGCGGTGGCTGTTGCGGCCTTGGCGTATCCCTGCGGAATGAGAAAGTTATTTGCGTAACCGGGTTTCACTTCGACGATGTCGTTGGCGTAACCCAGGTTGTCCACGTCTTTGATAAGTATGATCTGCATAATTCTCTCCTCCTTATTATTTCAT
>JAVBVG010000079.1:0-32668 GCA_031554415.1 Rikenellaceae bacterium
GGGCTCGAAAAGGTCAAAACTGAGTTCGGGCTACTCGTCATAGCTCACAACCTATCCAAAATGGCCGTCGCACAGGTATAAGCACCGACAAAAGCCCCCCCAAAAAAAACTGACCCCGCAGCCGAAAAAAATCAACCAAAATAGTGAAGCCGCCTCAAAACTGATTTGAGACGGCTTCCATTCGGTGGGATTGTAAACGTGCCATTTGCCATCGCGGAAGAGGTAACCGTAGTCATGGCCGGATTCGCCGATGGCTTTGAGAAAATAAGCAAGGTTGCGATGGGTAACCGGGCAACAGTCGTCCTGGTCGATGTTTCCGGCTTTCTGCTCGTAATAGCAGCGTTCCGGCTTGGTTTCTATATCCATCAGGTTGCCGCCTTTCATCAGCTCCTTGATTTTTTCCTCGGTATTATAATGTTTAGCGAGGATTCGACCCAGGTGTTCGGGATACCCGTCACGATAACAGTCGATGCAGACGATCATTTCGTTGGGAAGCGTCATCCCTATGGTGGCTCTTGTGCTCATGGTTATGTTTTTATCGTTGGAAGTTTGTCGTTTGGCTTTCGAGGGCGTTGTAAAAGGGAGCGAGGGTTTCGATGCGGACGCGGGCGGTGATCTTGCCGATCTCGGCCTCCAGTTGTTTTACATCGGTTATTTCGCCGTTTTTGAATGCCCACAAAAGTTCGTTTGCCATTTCGTAGGAGGTTGTACCGAATTGTGCGATTTTTAGTTCTTCAAGTTTCATAATCTCTTTGTTTTTAACGGTTTATCGTTAGGACAAACATAACATCACTCTTTGGAACACGCAAGTCATTTCGCAACTATTTTCAGAGATAAACCACTATTTATGAGGTGTTTATATCCATAAGCCCAACTCCCTAATAATTAGTAACCATCCACTCCTCCTGTCGCCGCCGGGACTCCTTGGAGGCGGTAATACTACGCTCGGTTCTATGGATCTTCCATCCGTGGCGGGCCACATATTGCCGTAGCAAGTCGTGCGGGAACATCGTGAGCATAAACTTGCCTTCGACTTGGGTGAGGATTTCCAGAAGCTCCGCGAAATTCTCCTCGCTGAAGCTACCGGTGTAGTGGCCGCAGTCGCTGTTGACATACGGAGGGTCGACAAAGTGGAACGCGTCGGGGCAGTCGTAACGCTGGATCACGTTCTTGCCATCCTCGCTTTCGATGGTGATGTGCGATAACCGCCCGCAGAGCATCTCGGTGATGTTGTCCTTCGCGTTAAAAAGTTTTTCGTGCCTGAGCGATCATAGCCGAACGTGCCATCCAGCATCGAGGCGAAGCCCAGCTTCGAGCCGATCCACACGGCCCATGCTCGTTGGACGGGTGTGAAGAATTGCGGGTGGGTCATGATATGCTTGGCATGGGTATGCAGGTCGCGGGAGTGGAGGCTGGCGTCGATCTCGCGCTTGAGGGCCGCGTAGTCGGTCTGGGCCACGCGGTAGAAGTTGACCAGTTCCTTGTTCGTGTCGTTGATGATCTCGCAGTCCGCAGGCTCTTTGGCGAAGAGCACGGCGCAGCCGCCGCAGAACGCTTCGGTGTAAACGACGTGCCGGGGAATCAATGGCAGGATATGCGGCAGCATGGTTTGCTTGCCGCCGTAATAGCTTATCGGGGTTTTCAGTCGGGGCTTGCTCATCGGAATATTCGGAATTTGATCAGTAATAAAAGCAGCAAGAGGGCCACGAGGCCCACAGCAATCCATTTGATTGCCGAAACGCCAGCGGGAGGCTTTTCGATGACCTTGTCCGAGGTGTCGGACTTCACATGGACGGAGATATCGTTGCGGGCCACGCTGTCGGTGGTGGTCGTCTGTTCTTTGCTGGCCGTGACGTCGGTACGGACGATGCGCTTAACGGCCGGAACCGGAGCGTGCGCCGGGGTGATCGGTTCCATAGCCTCTGGACCGGAGGGTATCTGGACCTGAGTATCCAGCGTCACCACCGCCGGGGGATAAAATTCGACGACGGTCTGCGAGAACGTCCCCGACTCGCGGAGGATGTCGGTCACGGCCTTGCGGATTTCACTGCGGTCGGTGGCGGTGCTGTCCGCCTTCTGATTGCGTTGCGCCCGCCGCAGAGGAGAGCACGCGGCAAGCAGAAGGATGGCCAGCAATAGGATCTTAAATTTCATCTTCGTGTTTGTTAAGGAGTTTTTTCACGCGCTCGCGGCGCTCGTCCATCGTCATTTTTCCGGCAGGAGCCTCAACCTGCTCCCAGGGCAGCGGGAACATCTGCGTCATCGGCAGGCGGTCTTTGCGGTCAAGTTGGATCGTGGTAAGGATCCACACCGCCCAGCGCTCGCGTTCCCACGCCTGCTGTCCCCGGCTGCGTTCCAGCTCGCTCCACCCCAGCCAGGCGTAAATGAACTCGGCGGGGGTGATCCGGTAGAACGCTTCGGGCGAGAGTCCCATCTGTCCGACGGCGATGGCCAGCCACCGCTCATAGGTTACTTCTTCCGGCTGCCCGGCTTGGACACTTTCCCCGCCGGGCGTCTCACGTTTTTTCCTAATGCCCCCAATTTGTCCGCTAAAGGTTCCACGCACTCGATGAAGGCATCGGAGATTTCGATGATGAGGTTCGGTTGGGCGTCGAACATATCCCACACATCATCCTCCGAGAAGCGCTCCTCGCGCCCGGCCAGCCGCGCCCCCTCGTTCAGTCCGCTGACGGCGAGTTCCACGATGGAGTCGAGGTTGGCCAGCGGCTCGGTGGTGGTGACCGCCCGGTTGAAGTCCGTGCCCTGGCGCTTGGTGAACTCGTTGATCGCCTTCATCCCGAAATGCACGGGCAGTGCCTTGCTGTTTACTATGATCTCCTTCATGGCCTACGGATTTTCTTCGGGCGCGAGGTTGCCGCTCCCGGTGAGTGAGTAGCTGTATGTGGCGTTGTCGCCGGCGGGAGCGCCGAGCGAGAAGGAGGTGATGTACGCCTTGCCTTTGTAGCGCTTGGTAAGTCCCGTGAGCGGCGACTTGATGATTACGTCGACGAGCTTCTTGTTGAGCACGATGCCCAGCACGTCCTCGGAGGTGTGAGTATCGGTGATGTCGGGGTCGATGACCACGAGACCGTCGCCGTCGACCGACCATGTTACGTCACCCGGCGATTTCTCCTTGCCGTTGGTGTCTTTGGTGCGCAGTTCCTTCATCTCCAAATCCACCTTTAGGCTGTGCGTGGTGGCGTGGAGGGTTGTTTTGTTGTCTACCAGCACGATGATGTCCTCGCCCTGGATTACTTTTTTCTCCGGCATATCGTTAAATTTTTAAGTGATTCGGAAGGTTATGGTGTATCCGTGGATATTGTAATCGGCATAGAAACCGTACTCCGAGGAGCGGTAGGTGCAGCGCCGCCCGGCGAGTGAGGCCAAATCCAACGTGGCAATTACGCGCTCCTTGAGCACCTCAACGGCCGCCAGCTTGGTGTGGAACACCGCGATCTCGAATGTGGTCTGGATGCCCGCGATGCCGTGGATCGTGCGCAGCGGCGTCTCTTCCGGCGTGGTGAAGGCGGCGTAGGGCGCGGGCGTTTCGGCGTCCACCGCCCCGGCCTGCACCTTGCCTTTCAGCTCCGGCGCGGCCTTCTCCAGTTTGGCGATCAGTTCCTTTTTGAAATCGGGCCTCATCGGATGATCGGTTTAAAATTCTTTGTTACAAACTTGCCGACCGCCGCCGCCAGCTCGTCGCCGAACAGGGTGACGATCCTCCCGCCGCTTTCGCTCCATGCCATTTCGAGGTAGGGAGTCGACTTGATTCCCTTGACGCTGCGCACAAACACTTTTTCGCCCTGCTCATTTTCGAACACCAGCATTTTGCCCTTGCGCGACACGCGCGGGTCGGCCGTACCCTCGTGGATGAACTTGCCGTAGAATTGGTTGGCCTTGCCGGACTTCGAAGTGCCGAACACCGGCTTGACGGCCACCGCCACTTCGGTCGGCGAGCCGTTGCGGTCTTTGTACCGCACCACACGCAGTTGCTTTTTGAGCGTGCCGCCCCTGACCGGAACGTGGCTGCGGGCCGAGGCCAATGCCGGGCGTGCCGAGGAGCGCAGCGCCGTGAGCAGGATGCGCTTCTGCATATTGTTCGGCAGGTCGTCGAGTATCTGTTTGGCCTCTTTATAGCCCTCAACCTTGACTTTCAGCATCGCTCTTGGTTACTTTGAGGTGTAAATACTTGCGGCGGCCCTCCTCGTGGACGGAGGTGATCTTCATCGTCTGGTCGCCGTCCCGGACATATTGCCCGGCCTTGATCTCTGCCCGCCAGCGGATGGTGTAGGCCACCTCGTTCTCGTGCAGGATGCGGCTGGCGTAAAGGTTCTCCCGGCCGCCGTTCTCCGTGCGCTGCGCGAAACAGACAGCGATGGGAACGAGTCCCTCCGTCCGCTCGTTGTACTCGTCCCGCTCCTGCGAGAGCGCCAGAATCGCGATGCGCGTGTCAAACATGGCCGTAGGGGGTTACGCGCCAGGGCGCGAGGAGTTTTTCGGCGGTCAGCGACAGTTCCGACACCGAACGGCCCACGATGACATCCGATTCATTGTCGTACAGCGTACCCAGAAGCAGCAGGATAGCAGCCTTTATCACGGGAGGCAGGCTCGTTTGCGTATAGCCGACCACCGCTTTGACATACACCCGTCGGCCCCCGTACTCCCCGTCGATATGAAGCACCGGGTCGTAGTCCGCGGGCAGCAGCGTGTATTGGGATTTCGGGATTTTAACACCCGGAACGGAAAGCTCCGTCACTCCGGCGGTATGCGCGGGCATCGGCAGCAGTATCGTGTCGCCGGCCGGACAAAGCACATGAAAACCGACCGTGCGACCCCGTATGAGTCGTCCCGTCATATCCTCTGCCGCCGAGACAGCCATCTCCAGTTTGGCGAGCACCAACGTGTCGTTGCTCGTGTCATCGCCGAGTCGGAGGTGCTGCCGGGCCAGTTCCAGCGTGATCGGGAGCTTCCGTTTTCCGAGTGTTTTCATCGCTACGAGGTGGCGTGGACGAGTTTCTTGACGGGGTGCGTTCCGGCGTTGAGCAGGATGCCGTCCATGCGGGCGAACCCGAACAGGCCGATGGAGAGGTATTCGGCCAGCAGCTCGTTGAGCCGGATCACACGGAAGTCGCGCACCATGCGGATTTTGAACTTCGAGAAGTCGCCGAAGAGCACAGAGGCGTTGCCCGCGCCGATATCCGGCACGTCGTCGTTCAGGATGTAGGTCTTACCGAAGAGCGTGGGCGGCGTGCCATCCCGTGCACCTTCCTGCCAGATGTAGCGGCCGGTGGTGTCCTTGATCTTTACGAGCGAGTAGAGTGTGCTGCGGTTGAACATGAAGCGGCCCAGCTTGCCGTAGGCCGAGTCGACGCTCTTGATCAGGTCGATGATGTCGTCCAGCTTGATGGCCGTGGCCGCAGGCTCGGCATCGGAAGCCGTGGCCCAATTGACGATGCCTTTGGGCTTGCCCGTACCGTTGCCGATGGTCAAGTCCTCGTTCATGCCGCGTCCGAAGCTGTCGGCCAGCAGCTCGCTCAAAAGTGCTTCGAGGTTGAAGGCGCTGTCCTGGAGCAGTTCCAGCGACACGGGGATGATCGGCGTGCGGTAAGTGTATGCCTTGAGGGTTTCGGAGCCGAAGGACGGCGCACGCTGGGTGGACTTCTGGTACTCGGCCACGATGGTGGCGCGGGCGCTGGTGTCGTTTACGGTCGGCATGATCAGATCGCCGCCGGTCGAAGTGGTGATGATCTGCCCGGCTTCGAGCATCCCGCCATAGGTCTTGATCGCCACTTCGATGCTCGACGCCAGCGAACTCGGCACGAGCACACCCCCGGCCACGCCGGAGATGCCAGCACGCTCCTCGAAGCGCTTGCGTTCGTCGGCCCCGATGCCATTCTCGCCTTTCATCAGGTACTCAACGAAGGCGGCGCGGTACTCGGTGTCCTTCGCCTTGTCGCCGTCCTTACCGTCGGCGGTCTGGCGGCTCTGGTAAGCCTGTTCTGCCTGGCGGCTTTCCATCTCCTCGAAGCGCTCCTCCTGCTGCACCCGCTGGTCGGCCTTGTCGTAGTCAGACAGCAGCGTGTCCCACTTGCCCTGTTCCTCAACGGTCATCTCGCGGCCGTCGGCTGCCTTGCGCAGCTCGTCGATCTGCCCGAAGACGGTCGCCCGCTTTTCGCGTAATTCTTTAAGTTTGCCCATATAAAAACCGGATTAAGTTGTTTTGAGGCAAACTTAATCCGGTGGCGACACTCAATTCTGAAACTTTGTTCCATTCCAGAACCAGGCGAAACAAAAGAATATTCTTATTATCTTTGTTACAACATCTTATAACAGCCAATATGACTTTATACGTTATCGGGAACGGCTTTGACCTTTTTCATGGGTTTAAAACCAACTACAAAGCTTTCAAGCTATACTTGGATGACAACTATCCTGAGCTACTTGAGTTGATGTCTGAATTCTACTATATCGATGACGACTCTATTCTATGGTTCGAGTTCGAGAAAGGTTTGGCTACATTTGATGAAAGCGAACTGGTAGACCTTATCGGGGAAAATATGCCCAATTACGGAAGCGACGACTTTCGAGATGGTGATTACGGTGATGCCGAGTGGGCTGTCAACCAAAAACTGGAACCGCTGAAACGTGATTTACAGGAGGCCTTTAATGACTGGATACACAGTTTGGATCTTCCAGCCAATTACAATGGCAACAAGATAAAATTTGACGATGCTTCTGTTTTTCTGACGTTTAACTATACCGATGTCCTTGAGCGGATATACGGAATAAACAGAAAAACCATCACTTATATTCATAATAGAGTCAACGAAGATCGAGATCTGATTTTCGGCCATAGCTGGAACCCTAACGATTATTCAGACGGACGTAACCCGAAGATGCCTGATGGATTAACTCCTGAAGAGCAACAACATTGGATGGAAGCCCAGAACGATACTCACGAATTCTCTTCAGACATAGCTTTTGAGGCCATAGATTCATTTTTTGCGACGATATATAAAAATGCAGATGAAGTTATAAAGTCTAACCCCGGTTTCTTTAGAAACATACGAGGGGTTGATAAAATACATATATACGGGCACTCTTTATCTGAGGTCGATATAAAATATTTTGAGAAAATATTGTCAATTGTAGGACCTGAAACCGAATGGACAATAAGCTACTATAGTGCAAGCGATGAGGCAAGAATTGATAATTTTCAACGCCATCTACAGATTCCTCCCCATAAGCTCAATAAGATCAGGCTAAATGATTTGCTAATTCAGTATCAAGGAAGTTTATTCTGATGCTTTTATCGACAACACTTTAACTAATCGGCTCCTCGATTGAGTGGAAATTCCGGATACTGGATCATCTTCATTCTCATGTAATTTTATGAACTCGTTTTTCCGCTCTTCAAGATGGCGCAGCGAGGCTTCCGTATCCTTGTAGGCCGGATAAACCACCAGCGCCACGTCGTATAGCTTCGAGAACTTGATGATCGTGCGCTGGTCGTAGTCGAGACCGTTCTTCTCGTCGGCGTACACCCACTCGTCCTGCTCGACCACGAAGCGGAACGAGCATTTGTTGATGTCCCCGCGCCGGATCAGCTCGACCATGTCGTTGCCTTTGCCCGTTGCCGGGGCCTCGAAACTGAAGAGCAGCCCAACACCGTCGACAGAGAGAGTGAGCGTGCCGCTGGCGGTGCGGGCGAGGATGTCGTCCACGTTGTGGTTGAAGCACATGATCGCGTCCGACATATCGCAACCCTCGAAGGCCCCGGCGCGAATTTGTTCGATGAACCAGCCCATGATCGGCTCGCTCCAGGAGCCGAACTTGGCCGCGTAGCCTGTGATCGTGCGTCCGCCCCCGGTGTCGTCACGCTGCTCGATGCGGATATCCGAGAGCAGGCAGCGGATCTCAACTGTCTGCGGTTGAATCTGCGGCTGGCTCTGCTGCCGGGACTGCGGGTTGGGGTTTTGGTTTTTCATTTATCGCGTTTTTAATCGTTTGCATATTCATCTGAACAAAATACTCGTCGCCACCCTCGTAGGCGTTCATGTCCTCCAGCGAGCGGATTTCATTGGCCGACATCGCCCCTACGAAATTCATGTTTTTGTAGTATTCTGAACGGGTTTTGGCATCGCCGCGCAGCAGGCCGTTCAGGGCGAAGAGGTAATAATACTCCTCGAATTCGTCGTCGCGCAGCAGCTTGCGGTTGAACTCCTCTTCCAGCCGGACGAGGTAAGGCATCAGGCAATACATCACGTATTCCATCCCCTGATGTTCGATGTTGTTGTTGGTTGCCCGCTCCAGATCGGCGATCATGTGCGGGGGCACGCCATAGATCGTGGCGATCTCTGTCTTTTGGAATTTACGCGTGGCGATGAATTGAGCGTCCTCCGGCGGGATCGAGATGCGCTCGTAGGTCATCCCGCCCTCCAGCAGCAGCGGCAGGTGGGCATTGTGCAGCCCGACCGATTGGGCCAGCAGGTCTTTCTTCAATCGCTCGTAGGCTTCCGGCTTGAGCGTCGATGGGTATTTAAATACGCCGGACATATTGCCGCCCTGATTGAAGAAGCGCTCGCCGTAGTTTTGGGCCGAAACCGATAGGGCGAGGTTGTCGCGGTGGACGGCAATGGGGCTTTTGCCCTTGACGCCGTCGGTAGACAGGCCCCGGAGGTGGATCATGTCGTAGGCAGGGAGGATTTCTCCGCTGTCCAGCCGGTAGAAAAGCTCCTCTTTGTCCGTAAGCACAGGCTCGACCCGCGCCGGATGGTAATATTTGAGCCTCAACGGGCGATAGAGTTTGTCGCGGTAGATGCGTGCGTACCCGTTTCCCCACAGCGTGCAGGAGATCATCAGGAAGTGCATCAGGTCGTAGCGGTTGGAAAAGGAAGTCGGGGTCTGGAGGATACGGTGGGCTGCGTGGCCGTACTGCCGCTCACGTCCCCCGTCGGTGCGCTTGTAAAGGTGGATGGGAAGTATGCCGACGGTTTCCGAGAGTATGCGAACGCACGCCCATACAGCGGTGAGGGCCAGCGAACTTTCCTGCGTGATCGCAGGGCGGCGCGTGGCATCGGCGACCGTGTCTGCAGTCATCGCCTTATTAACCGCGTTCTCGAACTCTGAGGAGATCAGCCGCTGCTCTGATCTAAAAATATTTATATTATATCCAAAGACCCGCATTATTGCTCGGTTCGTTTATGGACAAATTTAATTATGACCAAATGCTTAATGCCGAAACTTTATTCCGATTCAATAATAATTGAAATCTGATAGATTAAGCATATATTCGTTTTGAGATAGATTAAAAGATACTTACATTTGTTACGATAATAAAATTCTCTTTGTATGTCTTTACCGAAAAACAGGGATGAAATATTGCAATTGCAATATTATGACTTGGAGAAAATACAGCAAGAATTTCTGAAGTATGCTCCAGCATATGCGCAGGCAGAAGCGTGCATGGCGTTGGAAAAAATTGTAGAATTACAAAGCCAAGGTCTCTTACGAAATGGGATATATTATATTGTTTTAGTCGATTTGGTTGGATCTACAAAATATTCAGCAGAATATGGCAATGCTAAAATGAGCGAAAGGATTCGATATTTTGTTACGGATTCTTTCAATGCTTTATCCGAAGCTGAAATTCGTAATACAGGAATCTTTTTGAAGGAAATAGGGGATGCAGTATTGTTTGTATTTCAGCATTTTCCTGACATACTAAAATGGCGAGATAATCTTCAGAAACGTCTGAAAATTTACGAAAAGTTTATGCCTCCATTTATATTAAGAACCTGTGTTCATGTAGGCGAAGTATCTCTTGAAGGCGTAAACCCACTTTCTCTGGCTGTTTCCCAAACTTTCAAAATGGAAAAAACGGTACAAGCAAATGATATTGCCTTGACAGATCCAGCATACCATATTGCCTGGCCTACGATTGTCCGGGCCTACCATGGCTTTTCTGATTATGGGACAGTGGAGTTAGATGGATTTAAAGAACCTGTTAGGTTGCATAAATTAGACATTCATGACGAAGATGATTTAACCAGAATCATTCAGGAAAATTCAGCACACGAGTCATAAATATCAATCGATCTTACGACTCTTAGTCAAATATCGGTTAAGCATATTGCGAAAAGAGTCAAATTCGGAATATCGCCGCTTACCGGTAATCGCAATATGATACCTTTCTAAACTTTCGTAGGCTTCATATTGAGTCGGATATAAGGTGTACATCCGTAAATAATAATCTATAAATCCTTCAAAGGAGGTTAATAATTGGGCTGCCGAAGCTATTGGCGGTATAGAAGCCAGTTCTGCTTCAATGGCCTCACGCCGTGCTCTGGTCGCTGGCGAGTCGCCTTTATAGTGAATTCCTCTTTTCTGTTTCATAATCGGACAATTATAAGGTTAGCATCCCCCGGTCGTTGTAGGGGTCGGATTCGTTCTTCGCCTGGAAGGTCAGCCATTCGCCCAGCGCCATGATCGCGGCTACGATGCCGTCGATCTTCTGCGCGGACTTCTCCTTGTCGGGCTTGATGTTGCCCGCCGGGTCGGTCTTGACCACCGTCGAGGCGAGCATCCAGCGCAGCACGGGGTTGGCGAAATGCTCTATCTGTTGCGTCAGTACGAGCGCTTCGAACTGCTTTGTCGGGGCCGACATCGAGCCGAAACCCTGACCGAAGGGGGAAAATTCCATCCCCTCGTTGCCCAGGTCGATGATTGTCTGCGAGGCGTTCCAACGGTCGTATGCGGTGGATTTCAGATCGTAGTCGGCCACGATCCGCAATATGTCGACCTTCACAAAGTCGTAATCGATTACGTTGCCGGGCGTGACCTTTATATAGCCGTCGCGCACCCACAGGTCGTAGTTGATGTTCTCCTTGCGGATTTTTTCGAGCATTTTTTCTTCAGGTATCCAGAAGAACGGCAGCAACTGGAACTTCTCGTTCTCATTGAACAGCAGCACGAAGGCCGTGATGTCCGACACATTTGACAGGTCGAGGCCGCCCCAGCAATCGCAGCCCCTCAATGCGGCGGGGTCGGTCATCCCGGCGCATTTCTGCCACGCCTCGTCCAGAATCCACGTCCGCTCGGCATCCACCCACAGGTTCACGTTCTTGGTCATCACGTTGCGCACGGCCTCTGGGCGGTTCTTCGCGTCCATTACTTGACTGGCGAGGTAATCCACCGACAGCGACACGCCGAGGTTTGGATTGGCCTTGATCCACATCTTCGGGTTTTCCCACTCTTCCTTGTCGTCGAGCGTGTAGATGATGCCAAAGAGCGAGTCGTCGCGGTTGACACCGCGCAGGATCTTGATCACGTTGTCGCGGTAAGCGTAGCAGGCTCCGGACTTGTTGAAGCCTGCCGTGGTGATGATGAACATCAGCGGCTGCCGCCGAGCGCCGAAGGCCGACTTGATCACGTCGAACATCCCGCTGTCCTTGTGGGCGTGGAACTCGTCGATAATCCCGCAGCTCGGATTCAGGCCGTCGTGTGTGCCGTAGTCGGACGATAACGGTTTGAACAGGCCGCCCTTCTGCTCGTAGGTGATCGAGTTGCGGAAGGGCGAGAGGTAGCGCTTCAGGTCGGTAGCCTTGACGATCTCCACCGCATCGGCAAAGCAAATCTTCGCCTGGTCTTTGACCGTTGCCGCCGAATAGACCTCCGGCCGCGACTCGCCGTCGGCGAAGAGCATATACAGGCCGATGCCCGCCGACAATGCTGTCTTGCCGTTCTTGCGCGCAATCTCAATGTAGGCATACCGGAAGCGGCGCGTGCCGTCGGCCAGTTTCCATCCAAAAATATTCCAGACCACGAACTGCTGCCATGGTTCCAGCAGGAATTTCTGCCCGGCCCATTCGCCTTTGGTATGTTTGAGGCTTTCGATGAACTTGATCGCCCGCCCCGCCGCCTTCCGGTCGAAGTGCCAGCCCATATCAAGGGCGTTGTCAAGGTCGGCATAGTAGCGCTCGACCGCGAGTTGGACATACTCGCAGGCGATGATCCGTCCGGCCCGGACATTCTCGGCATATTGCTCGGCTATGTGGAGTTTTTTACTCATCTACTTCTTCGAATTCTGCAAAATCGTCTTTAGGTGCATCGCCAGAAAGCATCGCGGCCACGCGGCTGCGGCTGGCCGGGGTCAGCCCAAACTCGGCAGCGAGGGACTTGGCGTTGGACAGGGCGCTCTCGGCCAGCTTGCGCTTCGGATTGATGATCGTCATCGGGCCGCTCTTGGTGAAGACCTCGACCGTCAGGCTGTCATCCTTTTCCATCTCGCGCATCAGGTCGTGATAGAGCGCCGTCTCTCGCGCATAGGCGATCACCAAGTCGAGGCCGACAATTTCGAGGATGCCTTTGCAGATCAACTCTGCCGCCACCAGCTCGAATACCTTTTTTGCCGAGCCCTTCAGTCCGCTACGGGGCAGAACGGTAACTTTGTCCAGTTTCGGCCCGGCCGAAGCCATCCGGCACGGTTGGTCAGTTCCCCGCAGGGATTTAATTGCGTTCGAGGTCTTTTTACGCCCCTTGCTCATAATTTCTCATTCTGTCAATTTTGCACGCGCGCGCAGAAAAGGAGGGGGGCGGTTGTATTTTTCGACCTCCGGAGGAATTTCGATCCCCTCCGGTCGGCATCGCTCGCGTTTTTTTCTGCGTGTTGTGTCCCAAAACATTGCGTTTCTGCCCTCATCTCCCATGCGCCGGAACTCTGTGGCACTTTGCGCTTTGACTGAAATACGTTCCCTTAATTAATGTAGTGTCAATCAAGCCAATAAGTTACTCCTCTTCTTTTTCCGCTTTTTTACGATCATCCCGGCGATGATGTTGGACGGACTCTGCTCCAGGAGCCGCCGCTGGCGGGCCATCTCGATGTAGATCCGTGTGGTCGCCGTGTCGGTGTGACCCAGCATATCCTTGATCGTCTCTACGTCCACACCCCGTTCGACCAGCAGGCTGCCACAAGTATGGCGCAACGAGTGGGCGGTGACTTTCGGCCGGTCGATCCCAATGGCCCGCAGGCGCTGCTTGACGATGGCGCTGATGGTCACCTTTGCCAGCCGTTGCGTCTTGCTGCCGTGCGCGTGATTCAGGAACAGGGGATCGGCGATGTCGAAGTCCCGGCAGGATATATAATCCTCCAGAAGCTCGGTGATGATATCCGGCACGGCGACCGTGTCCCGTTTGTCCACCTTTCCTTTACGCCTAATGTGGAGAATCGTCCGACCGCCCAGCACGTCGAAGTCGGCGATATCGATGCGCTCCACCTCGCACGTCCGCAGGCCGTTGGTGAGCATCAGCGCAACGATCAGTTTGTCGCGCTTCCCGATCACGGTCGAAGTGTCGATGGAGTCCATCAGCCGCGCGGCCTCGGCCTGTGTGAGCGCCTCCTTGTAATATTCCTTGTGCTTGACGCTGCTCTTCACGCCCGCGCCGATGTTGCGGTAATAACCCATCTGCTCGCAGTAGCGGTAGAAGAGTTTGACCACCGTCACATAGCTGCACACCGTGAGCACGCTGCGCCCCTCGTCTTGGAGCGAGCGTTTGTACTCGATCAGGTGCTGGCGCTGCGGCCCGCGCGTGTCGATATCCCGCGACGCCAGCCACCGGAACCACAGTGCGATCTTGCGGCGGTAGTCGGCTTTGGTGGCGGGCAGGATGTCGGTGTCGGCGATCCAGCCGTCGACGATTTCGGAGAGCTTGAGCGTCGTGCGCATGGGTTACCGGGTGTGGGACTCGATACCCGACTTGCGGTTGTGGCAGGGGTGGCACAGCGACTGGAGGTTCTCCATGTCCAGCGGAGCGCCGCCCTGGTTGATCGGCGTGATGTGGTCGACCATCTGGGCCAGCGTGGTGATGCCCTTGCGTTGGCACTCTTCGCACAGCGGGAACTTGTCCAGCTTCACGGCCCGCAGGTCGCGCCAGGCTTTGGATTGGTAGAACTTGACGTTGGGGTGTAGGCGGCCCTCCTGCGTTCCGCGCTCCGGCATCCACGGGCGCTGGACGGTTTTCTTGATTGTCGGCATGGGTCAAAAGATTATATCGGTTCGTAATGGCAGGTCGTGGTCTTCGGTCTCGAAGCCGACGACGAGGATTATTTTCGCGTTGGGATAGCGGTCGCGCAACTCGCCAGCGACCACGCCGTAACGAGAGAAGTCGGCGAGGTAGGCCGAGTCGCCATACCGTTCCCGGTTACGGCACAAGGCTTCCAAGTCGCTGGCTTCCCACTTCTCGATCTCACCGTGATGGGTGGAGTATTTCCGGCGGCCGTCCCGGAGGTGGTGTATCACTCGTTGCAGTTTCATAAGCGGGCGGTTATCGGAGGCTTTCGCCTTTGAATTCGACAATGCGGCAGAGGTGCTGGAGGCGGTCGAGCGTGCGCTCGCCATAGCGGTTCAGCAACTCCTGTTTAGTGAGGTTGGTGGACACGAACAGCGGCCGGAAGTAGCGTTCTGCGGCGTTGATGATGCGGTTGAAGCCCTCGTACTTCTCGCCGTAGTCGTTGATCTGCGGTTCGACGCCCAGCTCGTCGATAATCGGGTACGGGCAGCGGCACAGGTAGTCGAGGCAGTTCATCTTCGGGTCCATGCCCATCGTGGAGGCCGCAAAGGGATAAGGCTTCCCGAAGTCGTCGGCGTGGACGGGATAGGCGGTGATGTTCTTCATCGCCAGCAGCACCGGAACGAGGCAGGTAGCGATGACGCTCTTGCCGCGCCCGCAGTCGCCGATCAGCAGCAGACCGAGGCCGCCGGTGTCGGTCATCCAGTCGATGATGTCGTCGTATTCGGGAATGTGCTGGTAGGCGGCAATCGAGCCATCCAACTTTCGGAACAGCGCCGGAAAGAGCGCCTCGCACGTCTCGCGGTCGCCCCACGACAACTTGGCCGGAGTGCGGATCACCAGCCTGCGGTCTTTGCAGAGCCTGGCGATCATGTCTTGCAGGTTTTCCATAAGTTTATTTATTGGTTTTCAATTTCATAAAGGGGTCAATTTGCACCGTTTTCAGGGGGTCAGTTTGGAGCGTCGCCGAGGGGTCAGTTTCGAGCGTTTTTTACTTTCGTTTGTCGAATTTTTCCAAGAGCTTTTGCCTCCGGGCCTCGTCTTCGGGTTGCTTGATCTGCCCGATGCGCTGGCCGGTGGCGGGCTGGCCGCGCGGCCCTGAGCCGGTGTCTTTCAGCTCGAAAATCCCTGCCCAGTTGTTGGCGATGCTTTTGTCGATGATTTGCCGGGCGGTTTCCGGATCACCGCGAGATAGATTGCGTAGCATGGTGAGGAACTTGCGCACGGAAAGCTCGCTTTTGTAGCCCTGATTGCGGCCGCGTTTATATTCCAGCCAGGTGCGGAGCAGTTCTTCCCAAACCGGATCTTCGGCGAACGACAAGTCCCATCTATCTTTTTTATCAGAAGAAGATTTAATTCTCTTTTTAGGAGATAGATCCTGTTTAGGTTTATATATGGTACACGGTTGTGTCGCCGTGGTGGACACAAGATCGCTTTCTGTATCCGGTTGTGTCCGTGGAGCGGACACAAGCGTGGACACTTCCCCGGTTTGTGTCTCCGGTTGTGTTCCCATTTGCGTCCGCTGTGCGGACACAACTGTGGATACAAGGCGCGATTCGAAGCTGCAAATCCGGTAAGTGCCGCTCTGCCGTCCGGCATTCTCGTTGAACTCGATCAGCCCGTGATCGCGCAGCGCGTTCCGCTCCTTGTACACTGCCGACCGGGAAAGCCCCGTGCGTAACATGATGGCCGAGACGGGAACGGAGAGCTCCGGCTTCCAGCCGCTGCGGTTGGCGATGTACATCAACGCATACCACAGGGCTATTCCCGATGTCGACAACTCGCCGGTTTCCAGCCACTCGTTGAACAGTTTTATCTCGGCCATATAATTCATCTCCCGCTTCCGATCCTGTCCTGATACTTCCCGATAATGTCGCCCGCGCACCGCATCTGCGGTTCCATATGCCGCCGGTCGGGGTTGACGGCAAGGAAACGGTCGCGGATACGCACCACCTCGGCATAACTGAAATAGATCCGGCCCCCGATGCGGATACGTTGGATGTAACCGCTGGTGTCCCAGCGCTCGATGGTGCGGTAACAGACGCCGAACTCGGCGGCCATCTGTTTCTTCGAAAGCAGCCGGACGGTTTCGCCCGGTCCGCAGTTGTCGTTTCTCGTTTCCATAATCGCGTGCTTTTGTTGATGCAAGATTACGGAACGGGCAAATAGAAATGATGCGTCTACGCATTCGCAGACGCATCATTTTTCGGATAACAGATTGAATTACAGCAATGATTTTTCGACCTCCGTCCGGAATACCGAAATCAACTTGTGCAGGAACGGGGTCTCGTCCTTTTTGCGTGCTAACAGTTTGGACTTACGCTCATAGGGACGCGAGATTTGCTGGCCGAAGACATTTTCGATAAGCGCGACGACATCCGAGTACGCCATTTGTTCTCCGGTCGGCTTGGCGATCTTGCCGGAACAATGGACCGGGATGGCCATTTCGAGCAATTCGGATATGGAGCCGTTCCACTTGGCGAGAGGGGACTGGCGCTCGGGCCGGACGAACCGTTCCGGGTGCGCCAGCTCCATCTCCACGATCTTCAGTTCGCAGTCGATGGCGGCGACGGCGCTGTCGATCACAGATAGGATAAGCACGTTTTTTCCCCGACTCGTAGGGGAGACACCGCCTGATCGCGGCCAGGTCTGCGGCCGCAATATTGAGTGTACGAGTGCGTTCCGCAAGATCGGTCTCCTCGCGGCAATAGCTATGTAACTCGTCCTCGAATTCATCGAGAGCGGCATTTGACCCGGCTATGGACGCGGGCCAGGAGGTTAGGGGGTCCAGCAGGGCCTCCCATAATCTGGTCTGAGTAAATTTTCTCATAATCAATATGTTTTAAGGTTGTTCGACAAAAGCAAAAAGGGATACCCCGCCTGATGGCGTGATATCCCTTCGACATATAGGACAGTAATCTCTTGTTTACACCGGTGTCATATCAACTCACGTTGGGTACATAATTTTTTCTGTTTGGGTTTAGTAGTCGTGGGGAGTTTCTATCAGTTTTTAGGCTTCTTCGGTCTGCCTCCGCGAATATTTCTCGGTATTTCCGAGCCCACGGCTTCATCCATCTCAAATATTGCTACGTTTGACGGTTCGTTGTATTTTGCCACGATGCGGAATCTAAGTGTTTTGTCCCAGCCCATTACCTCCCATACTTCATGCATCAGCGTTATGCTGCCGGTAAAAAAAGAGCCGTTCTTCTTGTAATTTATTCCGATCAGCGGAACGCCGTCCGGATCCTCGATTGTGGTCGGCGCAATCAGCAAAGAGCGTTTGGTCGGATTCCAAAGGATGCGAATACCTCCCGATTTGCCGATCAGACGGAATACGGCATTCGACACAAAGAACCGACCTTTCCAGTTGATGTCGATGTAGGGGCAATCATTGCCATATATTAATTCGGAATCGGATTTATTACTGTTCTGTTCCATCTTTTACCTCCTCGTTATTATTCTGGTCTGTTTCGGCTTTGTCAGTTGCCGGCTTTTTAGCCGGTGCGGGCGGGAGCGTTATTTTTACAAAGCCTTCCGGCACTCCCTCAAAGGTCTGTACCATTACTTGTTGGTTCGCCTCATAAGTTTCTCCGTAGTGGCCCTGCCAATGTTCCGGCTGTAACGGGATGCGTTCACGGCGTTTCGGGTCATCTGCCGTGGGCGCTGAGATTTTTATGTATGCCTCGGCGTTTTTAAGGTCGAACACAAATATCTTCTCGTCCTTGCACGTAAGCATCGTACCCAGTATCTTGAAAGTGGCGTCAATATTCCAATCCAAATCTTTATAAAGCTGCGCAGTAAAGTATTTACCTGTGATTTGCCTGTTCACAACTTTCTCGCGCTTATCCACCCGGCTCCATTGCACCGAATCTTTCTCTTCCGGGCCGCATGGTTTGGCGATCATCAGCTTCTTCCCGGAATTGATCAGTATCTGTATATGGCTGCACTCGTCGAGCTTTCGTATCGCACGGACGTTAAACGCGACAGAACCGTATTTGAGCGTTACAGCCGGGCAGTTCACTTTCGAGAACAACTCCCGGCGCACGACTTCGTAACCGTCGAAATCGAACCGATCCACCTCGCGTTCGATGTACGAAATCTTTCCGTCCCGCGTCGGCTTTGTGAATGTTTCCTGCGGCTTTGTCCCGGCAGTCTCAACTTCGGACGCACCATTGTCGGTCACCGGCGTAATCATTTTGTCGTCCTCCATATCATTCGTTGTTAGATTTCTCCGGTAATTCGAACTCGGCCAGACTCTGCCTGCAGAATTCGGTAAGTTCTATGATGTCGCCGGCAAGCGAATCGGCGGGCAGGCTCTCCTGTAATGCCTGCCATAGCCCGTCGATATCAATCTTGTGCAGACCGCAGGCCGCAAGATTTTCATAATAGCTGTCTCCGTAACGTTCGACATACTTATCCGGCAGGATATACGAATCTTTCTCCGAGAGTATTATTCCGGCGTTTCGCAGGTCGAAAAGCATGATGCTCTCGCCGTTCTTTGTCCGTCCCGTTCCGAATACGCGGAATTTATACTCCGTGTTTAATCCCGCCGACTCCAGCGCAAGGGGAAGGAACTTGGAGAGATGTACCGATTTGGACGGATTTATACCTGTGTTGCCCGCAGGTATCGTTTCGTCAATCGGCGACCGGAGAGCCAGTATAGATTTTGAGGGATGGAACAGCACCTCCGCTTTACCGGCTCCGAGTGCCTTCTGGCAGGCGGCATTAAACGATATCTTGTTGCCCTGTATCGTACAGGAGGGTTTGGTGCGGTCATCGAATGAAAGGGTCGAGACGATATCGTAAGTCCTCAGATCGAAAATGCTGGCTTTGTCGGCCAAGATATTGATTTCCTGATTCTCGTCCTCTGTATATACTGATTGCGACGCGTCCATATAGTCATCCAGTATATAGCCGCGCACATATTTACTTACTGCGATAAAACCCTTGAGCGCACCTTCCGGCACGGCTGTCAGAAGCGGAATGCCGTCGGTATTACCTCTCCGATTCCTTATGATGCGCTGGGCGACTTCATACGCCAGCGGCGGTACAATCGCGGCGTGATGCTCCGTTTGGTAATATTGTGGCTTCTCGCCCTCATTCTTTTTGATCTTATGTGTTTTATAACTTCGAGTTATCGTTTTTCTCGCCCTGACATGGCCGGCGTATTTTTCATTGGACAGCAAATTGACCACTCCGCTGACCATCCAATTCACTCTGCCCGGCTTGCTTTTAAGGCCGAGAGAATTCATTGTCTTTGCGATATCAGTGAATGAATACCCCAGAACTGTCAGGGCATAGCAAAGCCGCACGGTTTTAGCCTCTTCTTCGTTTATGGTCAACGGTTTATCGCGTCCTCTCTCTTTGTTGAAACCGAGAACGGCAGGCACATAGTATTTGCCCTGTGCGAAAAGATTGTCCACCGCCCATGTCACGGATTCGCTCTTGGAGCGTGACTCCTCCTGCGCGAACATAGCCAGAAGCGTGATCACGATCTCCCCCGATGCCCCTAATGTCGATATCCTTTCGAGTTCAAAACGAATCTCGACCGGCGGATTAAGGGCGTTGAGCATATCTATGGTCTGGAGCAAATCGGCGGTGTTTCGCGCGAATCGAGAGATACTCTTTGTCAGGATAAGGTCGATCTTCCCCGCCTGACAATCTTCTAACAATTTCTGGAATCCCTTTCTCTTTTCGATGCTGGTGGCCGAAATGCCGTCATCTTCGTATATCCCGGCAAACTCGTATTCGAGATTGGCTTTGATATGATGCTCATAATATTCCCTCTGTAATATGAGCGATCCTTCCTGTTCAATCGAATCAGTGGAAACACGGACATACGCAGCCGTCCGCATCTTATGTCCACGGGCAGCCCTCAACATCTCAGCCGGCGCAGCAGGGAAAATCGTCACGTTTCCCTTTTGCTCCGGAGCTCCGAATGATGTCCTTTTCGCCGCCATATTCTTGCTTTTGTATAGTTATCACATAAAGCTCAGCTGTCGATTATTTCCCTTATCCTGTCAGGTATTTCCGTGGTAGTCACTTTGTCGGTACGCTCTTCAAGCATTTCATAAAAGAATCGCCGCAGGGCCAGGTCTTTTTCCCTGCAATGCTCGCCGTTGACGAGCCAGGCCTGGAACCTGTCGACAATATCCTGCGGCCAGTTATCCCTGGAGCAGAATAACCGCAGGATGCGTTCGCAGTATTTGAGCACTTCACGGTTCATCTATTCGGCGGTCATTTCTTCCAAAACCAATTCTTCCTGTTCTTCCGCGACCGTTTCCTGCGGGGCTGTGGCCGAGGCGAACAATTCGGGATGGCGTTCGAGTATCTTCGCCCGCGTCTCGGGATCGCTTTCCATGAGCCATGCCCTAACGCCCCAAAGCTCCACGTCCGTGGGTGCTTTGCGCATGCTTGCCATGACCGCCACCCAGGCGGCGGCCGAGAAGATGAGATATCCGATTGCGAATGCCATATCGTAGGTTGTTATATTGCTGTCGGTAAATAGATCCTTTGGTTTATCGGTTTCGAATCTTTCGGTTTCAGGATACGAACCCGGGGCCCGCGCCCGGCCGCTCAAGGCGGTGTCGAGATGCGGCGGGTGCAGACGGCCCCGGGCGGTTTTCAGTGTCTTTTCATTCGCAGCGGGAACCTCTACGGCAGCGTCCAGTCTCTTTCGCACCGGACGTTTTGACCGTTTCCCCGTGGAGTTTCGCTGGTTGTGGCACTTAACACCGTCGCTATATAAATGGTTGAGGATTCGCCACGCGAAGGTGTGGATGACATTGCGGCATACCAAAATATCGTGCGCTGTTCCATATATGCCGGCACCCCGGATGCATTTGCCAGACGGTATCCCACGGCCGGATAATATCCGGTGTACTTTGCTACGGCTCCGCGGGCCCAGTCAGAAATATTGCTTGTGATGGTCATATTGGTGAAGTTGCCCAATTGACCTCTTCGCGCCACCCGCCATCCTTCCGGACAGGGGTCGAAGACGCCCTTGGCACCCGTCGCCGTCCAGAAACTGCCGCCTCCAGAGGAGGCCACGTTCGAATACCAATCCTGGCTCGAAGTGTGGGTATAGAAGGTCATCGGGTTCATAATGGCATTTTCCAGGTTATTGGTCGAAGTGGGGCTGGCTTTCGCTATCGCAGTGGTGGAAGAGGTGCCCGCATTGCCCAGATAGAGCGTCGGCTCTTTCATGTAGTAGTTCACAAGATCCACAAATTCGCTGGTCGGGGCCGGGGAGAACGGGTCTTTCCGGCCGTGCTGGTACAACAGTCCCATCCTTCCCAATTCCAGATCGGCGACGGGCGCGTTGTGGTATGCCCCCAAGAAGCGGTCCATGATGACGTTGTAATCATTGTACATGATTTTGTAGAGGTGCCCACCCGGGGTGTCGTAACGGCCTTGGGAGCCAGCCATAGCCGCGGCGACGCCGGTGTTCGGGTCGTAATCGGTAATCCAGATATGCCAGCTCCATTTGATCACGCCGCCCACCTTGACGCACACCACCGCGTTGCCGGTTTGTCGACCGGGCATTACCAGCAGTTGGCCGTTCACGCCGCCCGCGTTCTGGCGCACACCGACGTAGGCGATCGCGCTGCTGCCGTCGGCTTTCAGGCCGCCTGGCACGTCGGCCCAAAGAATTTCGGCGGTCATCACGCTGGATTGGGCGATGCGGGTGGTGCCGTCGGCATTGGCCTGCGCCACGGGGATGAAATAGCCCACGCCGCCCGGCTTCATGATGTAGCAGTTGGCCAGGCCGCCCTGAAGGCCGCTCGCCCCGTAGATGTAGATAGGGAAGGATGACTCGCGGGCCGTGCCTTTATAGATGGTGACGGTCAGCTTGACCACCCCGGCGAAGATCGACGTATTGTTTATGTCGTCCACCAGTTTGAATTTCAGCGCCGTGCCGCTCTCGTTACCCTCGCCGGTTTTCCCGACAAAAAGGTCGGCCGAACTCAGCAATATCTGTTTCGTGTCGTCGGTGATGGTGGTGCTGCCCACCGTGGACACCTTGCCCTGTTCGATGGCGGTGATCTCCCACGGGGCGTTACTTTGCAGATAGTAAGTATGCTCGGTCGTCCCGTCCATAATGTAGTATTCGGGGTTGTTGGGCGAAGGCTGCACGCCATAAGCGATCTGGCGCACGTTGATCGCCTCGTACATCTCGTTGCCCTCGCCGTCGGAGGCCAGCACGTTGATGATGGTCGATTTCTCGTACATCGTATAGCCCGCCGGCACCGTCATCGGGGCCACCTGCACGTTGAGCGTGTAGGGCAGCGGCTGGTTAACCACGCTCGCCGGAATCGGCGTCGAGAAAGTCACCCCGCCGTTGTTCACGGCAACTGGATTGAAATATAGCGGCTTGGTGACCGGCTGCCAGTTGATCGTCACGGGCTCGCTGCCCCCCGCCTGCTCGAAGATGAGCGTGCGCGGATCGACGCTGAGCGAAACGTCCATCGAGGTGCTTTGCACCACCGGGATCTCCTTTCGCAGGCGTCCGGCCGAGATGATGATGGTCGCCTTGCGTTCCTGCCCGCTCGTATTATCCAGCGTTCTGAACTTGAGCGAACCGATGCCCGGCGTGCCGGTGATGGAGAGGTTGGTGATCCAACCACTCTGCGGGGCGGTGTAAGTGACCGTTGCTGTACAACCCGTAATATCTGTTTCCACGGTCATCGAGGCGTTCTGCGCCAGCTTGTTCAGGTCGAACCGCTGGCGGTCGACTTTCATGTAGCTGAGGCCGTCGAAGATGATCTCGGACATATTATCGTCGCTCCACTTGATCACGTCGGCCTGGATGTTCACGGGTTCGGCGTTGAAGGCGTTGTCGGGCGTGTCGAAACCAGGCCCGCCGATGGATGCGATGCGTACATGGTAGCGGTGGTTGCGCAGGATGGGCAGGTATTCCCATGCGTCGTTCACTTTTTGGGCGAAGTCGATACGGTAGTAGGTTTCTTTGGTTTCGGAGCCGTATTTTCCGCCTACGACGATACAGGTATTGTTCGCACGCTCGGCAGCCGACTGGCCGCCTTTCGGGGCTTCGAAGAGGTATATCTCGTTCAGGCACGATACGTTGGCTGTGGTGATGGCCGTCCCGTCGTAGAGCAGCGGGCCTTTGGTGCGCACCGATCCTGTCGGCACATTAGGCATTGTGGCTTTGCTGCCGGCGGCGTCCCAACCGGCTTTGGGTACCACGCTGCCTTGAGTCTGGTAGTTGTAGAGCCGGATGCTGGTAAGTTTGAAGTTGGGTTTGGCCGCGTCCAGTACCGTCACGTCGACTTTGGCAACCATACGGGCCAGCTTGATCGCGCTGCCGCCGGTAAGCGTCGTGTTCGCCTGGATGTTGACACTTGTTTTGAAGCCCCACATCGGGATGGGCTTGTAGGCGGCATCGGTGGGTTTTGCGTTCCATTTGCCGCCTGCCGGGAGGGGCATGTTCAGCTTATTGTACACATCGATCTGCGTTGCCCCCACGGGAATTCCCGTCGGATAGGCGGCCGGGATCAGTTCTCGGGCATTAGCCAACACCACAAGGTCGCAGGAGCCGGTAGCCAATTTAACCGTGAATGTCTTTATGGAGACATCGCTGCCGTCGGTGGTGATGTCGCTGCAATAGGCCGTGTAGCGGTATGAACCGCCGCCTGGACCGAAGACCAGCACCTCGATGGTGCGTGCCTCGTTCTCGTTGCCCTCGCTCAGGGCGCGGGTCGGAGTGGCCGCCGAGCCGGGCAGCACGAGCGAGAATTTCACCGTGGCCTCTTTGTCGTCGCCGGGAGTGGGATTATCGATGCCCGTATCCTTGATACAGGCCGAAAATGCCAGCAACGGGAGAATTATTCCCGCCAGTGCCAGCCGTTTGATGTGGAGTCTGCTAAATCTCATATGTCGTTCTTTTAATAATCGTTATTCCCAAACCGGGTCTGTATCCTCGACGGCCCACGAGGGCATGGTGATCTGCACCGCGCCATTGAAGAAGGCCACCTGTATCTGTATGCGGTCGTGGCGCACGGGGCTTACCGTGATGCCGTTGGCCGTTAAAAAATCTTTCAGGTTCACCGTCCAGACGGTTTCGCCCGTGGAGGGCATCTTTATATGGATGAGTATCGGATTGTCGTTTTCGAATTGGGGGATGAAGAACCGCGCTCCGCCCATCTGGCCGTCGGCCGTGTTGACGTATTGTGCGCGTTGTTCGTAGCTCATCATGCCGCTCAGGGTCTGCATCGAGAAGTTGTAGCCCTGCGAGAGCGGGGAGACCTCCACGAAGGGTAGGTCTGTGGGCGTTCCGGCCACGTTGTCCGTGAAGCCTTTTACATAAATTTCGAGGGTGTTGTGCGCCCCGGTGAAGTCGAGCGTCTGCTCGTTGCGGCCCGTCAGAGGCACGTCCACGAGGAACATGCTCGCGTCGGGATTGTTGATATTATTGATACAAGGTGCGTAGTAAAGGGGATCGCCGTTGGAGGAGATTCCCGAGTTGCGGTCGAGGTGGGTGACCGTCGAGGTGGCGACGGTGGAAAATTCGTCCAGGTTGCACAGGGCCTGGTAATCGCCCGCGTTGGCCCATGCGATGATGCGGTAGGTACCGGGGGCGAGTTTGAGTTTCACCCCCTGGAACTGGGTGAGAGCGGATTGGTAGAGGGTCTGCCGGGTGACGAAACAGCCGCTTTCATCAAACACGAGCACCTCGACGGAATAGATATGCTCCTGGAACACGTCGTTATGACCGGCATCCAGGTAGCGGAACATCAGCCGCAGGTTGTCCGTCGGGCAACCGCTCATATCCTCTTTGATGGTGCAGGCCGTCAGCGCGAGTGCCGAAGCGATCAGCGCGAACAGGGCCGTATGAAAGCGTCTCATAGTATAATCGTGTCGTTAATATGTTACCAGATAAGTTGTGTAAAAAGTGAAAAACGGGGGAGCCGCCACGGGCTCCGGGGAAGCTCCCCCGTGAGAGGGTCGGTGTTTAGAGGTCTGCGTCCACGTTTTCGATGACCCATTGAGGCATCGTGATGGTCACGGCCACGTTGAACGTGGTCTGCTCCGGTTCGGGCGTGAGGTTCGTGTCGTCGAAGTTGATCGAGGCGATCTTGTAAATCTTGCCCGGTTCGATCTTGGTCAAAGGCACATTCGATTGGCTAAATCCTTTCACAGTAAGGAACTGCGGTTCGGTGAAGGTTCCGGCAGGAGTGATACCAGTCACCTTGACTACGATGTGCGGGACGGCCGCCCAGTCGCTGGTGCTGATCTTCTGAGGAGCAAGGATGTTGTAGGCCCATACTTTGCCTGCGGTCGCGGGAGTGTAAATCTTACTTGTGGCAACGTCGAGGTTGCCCAGCCCTGCGGCAGCGTAGTCATATGTAATGTACTTGTTGGCCGTAGCGTAGGAGGTGTACGTCAGGCTGTTGTCCACGTAACCGGCCGGGTCGCTACCGTTGGTTACCATAGCGGCCGCGCTCTTGGTGCCGTCCACGTTCATCGAAGGATAGTAGTAGTTCAGGAAGATCCCTTCGATCTTGTAGCCGGTGATCACGCTGCCGGTCTGTGTGAATTTGCCGATCTCGATACGCGAAGAAATGATGCCTACCGTCACGCCGCAGGTGTGCGGGCTACCGGCCGAACCGTCGCCGACCGCAGTGTTGATCGTGCCTTCGCCGTAAAGGGTAGAGTTCTTCAGGTCGTATGCGCCTGCTGTAGAATTGACCTGGCTTTCGATGCTTACCGCATATGCGCGTACATTCGAGAACAGACCGGTAGTCGGGATTGTTGTTCCGGGGTCATTCCCAATGAAATGTACAGTCTTGGCCGAGGACGATACGTTGATCGTAGCCCCGGTCTTGAGGGTGTTGATCCCCACGCCGGTAGCCGTAACAGCAGCGCCGTCGTTGGTGATGTTCAGGTGTTTGACGATGTTGCCGCCTGCATCCACGAAATAGAGGTGGCCCGAAATGAAACTCACCGTAGGTTCGCTGCCGAGAATGCTGCCCGGACCCTCGGCACGGGTACCGTCGAAGTCGCCCGAGATACGGAGTTTGACGGCTTTGTCTTCGCCGGAGTTGGCACCGCCGTCGTCGTTCTTGCTGCAGCTTGCGAAGCCCATGACGAGGGCCGCGGCCGCGAGAGTGAAAAGTTTTTTTGTCATGATTAAAAAATTAAGGTTAAAAAATTGTGTGTTGTTTTGGTTTTCTTCTTATTAAGTGTTTTCGGTGGTTATCGGTTGTTTAATCTTTGTAGGTTTGCGGCGGCTTCGGGGCTTCCGGCCAGGCGGGCGGCGTTGAACGCTTCGGCGGCTTTGGTCCGGTCGCCTTCGAGGGTGTAGAGCACCCCCAAGTTGTTGTTGAATACTCCCGCCAGCACCCCGGTGCGGGAGGATTGGCTGACTTTCCCGAGGTAGAGCACGGCCGCCTGCGTGTCGCGTCGGCTCAGGGCCGAGGCGGCGGCGTTCAGGTTGGCCACGTCGCTGTCGGGGAATGTCCGCGCCGCGATCTCGAACACCTCATTGAACTGCGGCGAGCCTTTTTCGTAGGTCTGGGCGATCAAGAACATCTCGTTGAGCGACAGGCTCGACGGCTTGGTTTTAATGATCTGCTTGCCCTTTTCGACCGTGAACGGCAGGATGTTGTAGCGGATCTCGTAATAGTTGTATCGCAGTTTCGGAAACATCTCGCGCAGCATCTGCCGGTAGGTGACGCCCTGCGAAAGGGCCATCAGTTTGGTTTCGCGTCCGTCGAAGATGCTCACGCCCCGGATGATGGCGAGGATCTGGTATTTGTCGGGGAGGTAGGATTGCTGCACGAGCGTGTCGAGCTGCGCCCAGTTCTCGCCCATGCCGCGCACGGTGAACATCATCTCCGGGAAGCCGTAGATGCTGCGGATCTGGTCTTTCAAGGCGTAGGCGCGTTTTTCCGAGAGGGTCTGGTTAGAGGCCCACGTGCCCTCGGGCGAGGCGTAGCCGTCGATGCTCATGCCCGTGATCGTGGCGTCGGGATCTTCCTTGAGCGTAAGGATCAGTTTGTGGATCTTTTCCAGTTCGGCGGCGTTGTTCATGTAGTCCGAACGAATCACGGCTGATCCCTGCGTGAAGTCGAGGTAGGCCCGTCCCGACTCGCTGCGGCGCTTCACGGGCTCGGCCTCGGGGACGATGAAACTCGTGGCCAACAACGGAGCTTGCGGTTGCGCCAGAACAGCGTCGGCGACCGTCAAACCGACTGTTGCCGGTGTCCTGTCGCGGTAGTCCATCGTTTTGGCCAGCAACTCGACCGAATACTGGATGATCGGTCCGTTGCAGTCGCATTGCTCCTCGGCCAGCAGGAACTCGGCGCCCTCCATCCATTGCTCGTAAGGTATGGACACCTTATATAGGTATTCCTGTTTCGCATTCTTGTCTCCGGCCTCGATCACCGTCTGTATCCCTTCGGGCCGGTGGCGCAACCCTTCCAGGCGCTCGTAGGCTTTCTGGCGGTTGCGTCCGTTGAGTAGCACCGAAGGCAGCTCGCGGGTCTGGCGGTCGGTCTTCAGGATCGGGGTGAGCAGTACGAACGAGGGAGAGGAAACGGTCACCCCGTTCAGTCCAACGTTCATCTCGATGCGCACCGAGTCGCCGTCGCGCTCGAAAGTTGTCTGGCGCACGAGTATCCGGCCTCGGTAGCCCGGCCCGGCAGAGGTGAGGATCATAAGTGCGGCGGCAAGCGAAAAGAGGGTATATATCTTTCTCATATATGGTCTTATTTGATGATGTATATCAGCGTGATGCCCGCCTTTGTCGGGCCGAAGTAGTTCTTGGTGGCGCTCCCGATCTTGTCGCCGCACTTCTCGCACGGATAGATGTCGTATTTCATATAGGCCCATCCGGCCCCGATGGTGGCTTCGAGGCTCCAGCGCTTGCCTAATATCCATTGGTAGCCGTAAGAGATTCCAAGCCCGGCCAGCCAGCCCTGGAAGCGGTGGGTGTTCATATATTCCGAGAAGGGGGGATTTGGCAGGCCGCCGACGTTATAGAATGCGTAATGCGCGTGCAGCCCCCAGAATCCGCGCCCGAAGGCGTTGCAGTTCCAGAAGCGCAACTCGGGCTGCACGAGGATGTGCCGCCACTTCGCGTTGTCCGCAAATGTCCAGGGATTGTAGCTTATCGGAAAATCGAGCGTCAGCCTGCGCCCGAGGCCGAATTCCGCGCCGACGTTGATCGTGGCGGTCGCGTCGTACAGCAGGTTCGACTTCAATGCGATCTTCGGCGAACCCGTCAGGAACTCGCGGCGGTCCGTTTCGCCTTCACGCGCGCCAAAGGAGGCCGTCTGCGCATGGCTCGCGCCCGCCGCCAACAACAGGCCTGTTAATAAAACTAAAGTTCTTCTCTTCATATATTCACGCATCAGGTCATTTGCGGTTATCTGCGAATCGATGCAAATGCGGCGGCGGGAATATTCCGAAATCTTATCTGACAATGGCAATATTTGATTTTTACCAAAATCCTCCGGCACCGCCTCCGAACGAATCGCACTGCAAAGGTGCTGAACAGCTTTTTTAAATGAGGGACGAAAAAAAACCTGAACAGGACGATTCAGACTCTTTCCGGTACTTTTTTGATTCTAAAGTTTGATTTTTCATACTTTGGTGATTCCGGATAGCTCAATTCGCCCGAACTACGTATCTCTCCGGGAGGCCTGCCGTAAACCCGCCGGCAGAACTCGTAAAAGCGCTCTTTGGATGAAAATCCATACCGGTCTATGATCTCCTTGTTGTTGATCTTGTTTTCCTTCAGGTCATGCAGTATTGCCGACGCTTTCTGTTCTCGCAGCCAACTGAACGGCGATTGCCCGAAACAGCGCTCGAATTTTTTCTTGAAGCCCGAGGTCGAGTAATTCATCCGGGAGGCCAGTTCAGCCACTTTATTCACATGCGGGTGATTCTTGAGCACCCCGTCCTTGAAGAACATATCCTCGTTCAGAATAGGGGCGAAGAACGCCGCGAGATCCTGCCGGCTGTAATAAGCCCTGAGCAAGTGGAACAACTCCTGCTGCTTGTAGCGATGCAGGCACGAACACAGGAAGCCTTCGGCGATATACGCTTCAATCGTTTTCAGGTATAATTCCAGCGTTTCATTGATGCTGAGAGTGTGATGTTCATTCTCTTTCCCTCTGCCGAGGGGTTCGAGCAGGTCGAGCCTGAAGTATTCGCACAACTGCAACTGCGTGTTGAACCAGCATCGAACGACTTTTGCATCGAGGATGACTTTGACGTCGACCGGTATGCCGGGAGGAATCAGCACGAACTGGCCTACGGCGAATGTGCAACCAGAGAGATTCTTATATGACAACGCCACCTCGCCTTCGACCATGAAATAGATCGAAGGTTCCTGCAGCAACACTCCCGCACTTTCGTGCCCGGCCGCCTCCGAGAAAATCCTGAAAGCGGACTTATCGCCCATACTGTAACTCGGGCAAGAGAATTGTTCATATAAAAAATCCTTTCTAAACACTTGTCAACTTCCTCTCTACAGCCGATTGCTGCGGAATGACTTAAAATACATATCAAACAAATTTACCTACAATCCTTCCGGCCGTCGGGACGAAATCCGACCCAAATAGTGCGAAACAGGAATTCAGGGGGCGTTTTTAATATATTAATTGGGGTTGGACGTTATCTGTCTTTCACGATATGCTCCACGTCATTGTCATTGAAACCGTTAAGTTTCCTTACCCCTTTGCGGGGCATAATGCGGCTCAACAGGAATATCATCCCGGCCATTTTCACACGGATCTCGCCCTTGCCTTTTTTAAGCTGTTTAATGGCCTCGCTCACGGCAAGCTGCGGGGTTATCGCCCTCGTGGTCGGATGCCCCTCGTTGAAAGGCGTGTCGACCTCCGGATAGTAAATTGCGACGACCTTTACGCCGACTTTCGCATACCTGAGCCTCATGCTTTGGGACATGGAATGCAAAGCGGCCTTGGTCGCGCAGTAATTGGGTTCGAATGACAATGGGATGTAAGCGAGCCCGGAACAGACGTTGATCACCGTTCCGTGGCTGCGGGCCAGCAGGGGCAGGAGTTCCTGCGATAATAAGACGGGGGCGAGGTAGTTGGTTTCCCACTCCTCCTTGAGGCGACCAGCCAGGTCGCCTGTTTTTTCCATAAGATAACGGTAGGCTATGCCTGCGTTGTTGACAAGAACATCGAGCGTCCCGAAGTTAGCCGAAATATATTCCCGGAGATTGACCCTCTCATCGGGCGAGGTGACGTCGCACCGGACGATGTGAACGCCGGGCAACGATTCTTTTGCTTTTTCGAGTTTTTGCGCCGAACGGCCGCAAACGACCACCGTGGCTCCTTCGCGGAGCATCTGTTTTGCGGTTTCGAGTCCTATGCCCGAACTGCCTCCGGTGACGAGGACGGTTTTACCCTGGAATGTTTTCATGTTTTCCTTCCGATACGTTGGTTGATTTGCCTGCAAAGGAAATCCGTATCGTACGGAAAAACATTAACATAGGTTTACGGTTTGATTTTTCTGCGAATCCGGCTCAGGGCCACGGGGGTAATTCCGAGATATGAAGCTATGAGATGTTGCCTGATGTCGGATTCCATTTCTCCTACCTCGCTTTGGAAGATCCTGTACCTCGCCTCGGCATCCAACAGCAGGAATTCGCGCTCCCTTTTCTCCTTGATGCCATAACCTTTTTCCAGCATGGCAATCAAAAACAGGTTCCACACCGGATTCGACGCAACCAATTCCTGCCAGGCGGCATAGGAAACCTCATATATTTCCATCGGAACAAGAGCCTGGATAGAATAATGCGACGGCGTATCGTGTATCATTGCCGAGTAGGAACTCAATATGGAGCCGTCTGTGAAAAACGCTTTTGTGAACTCTTTCCCGTCGTCGCTCAGATAATAATAGCGGGCCATCCCTTTGGTCATGAAACAGAATTTTTTCGGGGTTTGACCCGCTCTGAGAAAGTGCCCGCCTTTTGGAACGGTACGGAATACGGTACGGGAGGCTAACTTTTCTATCTCCTCGTCCGGGAAGCCGGGAACCATATATTTTATGATTGAAGCTACTGTAATATTCATGACTGGTATATATTTAAAATCCAACTGAAAATATGTCTAATTCTTACTGCGTCACACCGCGAACTTAAACAATCATTTGCAAAAAGCATTGCGAATTCAGCCCTAAATGGTACGCATCGTCCTTTGATCGAGCCTCCGGGCGAGGGCGTCCATGTCGGCGCTGATCTTACTGGTGGTGATGCGGGCGTAAATCTGAGTGGTGCGGATGTTCCGGTGGCCAAGCATCTTGCTGACCGTTTCCAAAGGCACTCCATTAGAGAGGGTTACGGTCGTGGCAAACGTGTGCCGTGAGAGGTGGAAGGTCACGTTCTTCTCAATGCCGCAAATCGCGGCGATCTCCTTGAGGTAGTCGTTGACCTTCTGGTTGGAGGGGATTTTGAACAACCGACCGTCTTTCGTTTGGCCGCCGTGCTTTTTGATGATGGCCAGCGGCACGTCCAGCAGCCGGACGTTGACCTGCGCCCCGGTCTTTATGCGGGTGGTGTCGATCCACAGGTGGCCGTCGTCGCCGCGCACGATGTCGGTCTCGAGCAACTCCTTCAGGTCGATGTAGCAGAGGCCGCAGAAGCAACTGAAAACGAACAGGTCGCGCACCTTCTCCAGCCGCGCCGAGGGCATAGGTTTGGTCATGAGGATGTCGAGCTCGGCTTTGGAGAGGTAGCCCCGGTCGACCTCCTCGAAGCGCATCTTGAAGTTGGCGAAGGGGTCGCCCTGCACCCAGCCGTTGTTGCGGGCTACGTTAAATACGGTACGGAACCGCTGGATGAATTTCGTGTGGTAGTTATGACCGTTGCTGTCCCGGTTACGCAGCCACACGAAGAAGTCGTTGATAAATTTAAGGTTGATCTCGGCAACGGCCATATCCCGGCGGCTGAACTTCGTCTCGATGAATTCGGCCAGCAGGTTACGCGTGAGCACGTAGCGGGTGTGGGTCTTGTGGGTCGTTCCTTTACCGACCATCTTAGCGTAATCATCGTTGAACTGGTCGAAGAGCTCCAGCATCTTGATGCCGCGCTGGTCGAGGTTCAGCACGGCCTGCTTGACCCGGTCGGCGCTGACGACATCGCCCTGCAAAACCATTTCGTTGTAGCGGGACTTGACCAGCGCCCGGAAATCATCCAACATGGCGTTGATCTGCTTCTCTTCGGCGGTAAGGCCGAGCGTGCGGCCCTCTTTGGTCAGCCAGCGGTCGGGGGCGATGTGGAATTTTGTGGTGAAGTGGGACATCTCGCCGTTGACGATGATGCGGGCGAGGATGGGGACTGTCCCGTCAGCTTTCGGCTTGCCTTTCTGGACAAGGAACCGGAGTGTAAATGTGCTTTTTGCTGTCATGGCTTTCGTGCTTTTGCCCCTGCCCGGCGAGTTGCGACAAAACGCGACAACTAACTTTAGCAGAGTGGTTTACACGACAAACATAACATCACTTTCCGGCACACGCAAGGGGTGTTTCGTAATTTGTGACCACTTTTCGCACTTTGTCGACCACTGGTTACAAGTTGGTTACGGCGGGGAGTTTTTCGCACCTTGTCGCA
>JAVBVG010000097.1:0-17348 GCA_031554415.1 Rikenellaceae bacterium
GTTCGGCGAACTTTCGAGCCTGGAGGATATGGCGGCTTTCATATCCGCAGAGGCCCCCGACGTGGTGGCCCTGCAGGAGTGCGATTGGAAAACCACACGCCAGAACGCGCCGAAACAGAACGGGAAAGCATTCGTGAACGAGCTGGCATACCATACCGGCATGTTCGGGCTTTACGGCAAAGCGATAGATTATAGCGGCGGGTATTACGGCATCGGAGTGCTTTCCCGTTATCCGGTGATCCGAAGCGAACGCATACTGCTCCCGAATCCCGCGCCCGAAAAAGAGCAGAGGGCGATCCTCGCCGCGGATATCGAACTGCCGGATGGAAAGGTGATAACGTTTATCTGCACCCATCTGGAAGTCGCGTCTCCCGAACACAGGGCGGCGCAGGCGGCGTTCATAAACGACTATGCCGCCAGGATGGGGAACCCCGTGATCCTCGCGGGGGACATGAATGCAAAACCCGATTCGCCCGAAATATCCGACGGCTTTGCCTGCTGGGACGATATGACCGGCGGCGAGCCGACATTTTCATCCGTGAGGCCGAGAAAAAAGCTCGACTACATATTAGCGTACCCAAAGGGGGAAATCGAAAATATCTCCTCCCTGGTGCATACCGGAATAAGGATGTCGGACCATTTACCCGTGAGTTCGGTAGTCAAACTGAAATAAGAAAATGACCCGCACCTGGAACATAATCATCGCGGCGGCGATGTGGACGGCGATCGCGGCTTATGTGGTCGCGGCGGCGCGCTACAGCCGCAGTGAAAGGGCCGGGATCGAGGTCCGGGAGGTCCGCATAGCGGTTAACGACACCTCGGCCACAAAGGTCATCAGCCCCGCGCAGGTCGCCCGGTGGGTACGCGAGAGCGGTTTCGACCCCATAGGCCAGCCCATCGACGCGGTGGATACCCACGCGGTCGAGGAGTTTATCGCGGCCCGTCCCGAGGTGAGCCGCGTGAGCGTGTGGACCGACCTGGAGGGCGTGATGACCGTACAGGTGTCGCAGCGAACACCCGTCATGCGCATCCGCAGCTCCAACGGATACCGCTTCTGGATAACCGACGACAACTACATACTGCCCGACCGCGGCGATTTTCCGGCATACGTTCCGGTCGTTACGGGCGACACCCCTTTCCCGTTCGGCACCGCCGCCAAAGGGAGCTACGACGAAATGCTGAAGACCAATTACCGCGACTTCCTCGACCTGTACACCGAGATAGACGCCGAGAGGCGTTCGCTTGCCGCGCAGCGCAGGGCGAAACGTGAGGAAATAGGCGGCGAAAGAGGCAAGCGGACGAAGCGTTTCTGGTCGGATTCGCGCAAGGCCGCCTTTAACGACGCCAAAAAAAGGCGCATCGCCGAACTGCAGGAGGAAGTGGCCCATCTGGATGCCGCGCTGGCGGCGCTGGCCGGGAAAAAAGAGGCTCTCGCCGAAAAAGAAAAAAAGTCGCAGCAAAGCCATCTCTTTTTGACCAAACTCATTAACTTTGTGAAGTCTATTGAAAACGACGATTTCTGGAGCGCCCAGATAGTGCAGATCAACGTTTTAGGGGGCGGCGCGGAGAACGGTACGGGCTCATGGAAAGAACCGCAGCTGGAGCTGGTTCCGAGGGCCGGCGACCAGATCGTGATGCTGGGGCCGCTCGACGGGCTGGAACGCGAAAAATTAGACAAACTCAAACTCTTCTATCTCAACGGCATGTGGCACGAGGGATGGAATGAGTTCCGTTATATCAATATCAAATACAAGGGGCAGATCGTTTGCTCAAGATGAAAAATGAAAGATGAAAAATGAAAGAAGGAACACGGCTATGGCCGTGTAAAAAACGTGCAAAGCACACCATAATCTTTCATCTTTATTCTTTCATCTTTCATCAAATTTTTAATACGCAGTATAAAAAATTTTGCGGTGGAAAAGAGGAACTACATAGTGGCTATGGACGCGGGCACGAGCAGCATCACGATAGCTGTCGGCGCGCAGAACGGGGACGGGAAGCTGGTGCTGAGCGGGATCATCTCCGAACCCATGAAAGGGATCACCCGCGGAGAGGTTACCAACCGGCAGGACGTGTCGGAGTCGATGCGCAAAGTGGTGCAGGAGGCCGAACAGAAGCTCGGAATGCGCATCTCGGATGTCTACACCGGCGTTTCGGGACGGCACATCAAATGCACCGACCACAACTACTACGTACATGTGGGCGGGAACAGCGACAGCGAGATCCGCACCGAGGACGTCAATATGCTCCAGGCCGGAATGGAGAACGTGCAGGCCGAAGACGGACAGAGAATCCTCGACCGCATCGTCCAGCGCTATGTGGTGGACGGACGCGACACGGTCAAAGACCCGGTGGGGCGTTTCGGGAAAAAACTCGAAACCACATTCAACTTCGTGCTGGGTTCGTCGACGCCGATCGACCGTCTCGAAAAGACGCTGACGGATATGGGTGTGCGCGCGCGCAAAACCTTCGCAAACGCAATCGCCTCGGCCGAAGCCGTCATCCTGCCCGAAGAGAGGGAGATGGGCGTGGCGGTGGTAGACCTGGGCGCCGGAACCGCCGACCTGTGCGTGTGGCACGACAACGCCGTGAGATTCGTGCGCGGCATACCTTTCGGGGCGGGCGACATAAACCACGACATACACCAGCAGGGTATACTCGAAAAACACGTCGAAGGGCTCAAAACCAATTTCGGCACGGCGATGGCCGAGCAGGTGGCCACCGACAGGCTTATCTCCATCGCGGGACGCTCGCCGCGCGAAAAACAGGAAATATCGCAGAAAAACCTGGCGATCATCATAGAGAACCGCCTGCGCGAGATCATCGGCTTCGTCATGGACGAGATCGGCGATTCGGGCTACGCGGGGAGGCTCAAAGGGGGCATCGTCCTGACCGGCGGCGCATCGCAGCTGACCGGGATCGACGAACTTTTCCGCCGCGAAACCGGTATGGAGGTGCGGCTCGCGCTGCCCGACGTCAACATTGCCGACGAGAGCCTATCTCTGGCGCAGGACCCGGCCAACGCGGCTGTCATCGGTCTGCTGCTGAAAGCGGCGGCCGAGGCCAGGCCCGCCCGGGGAGGTGTGGAAGTTTCCGCTCCGGGACCGCGGCGTCCACTCGCCGAAGAAGGGTTCAGGCAGCCGGGCACGGGAGGTACGATCAACGACCGGCATGCAGCCGCGGCGACCGGCATCGGCGACGCTCCCGATCCAGAAGAGGAAGAAGATGAAGACGACGGAAAAGGAAAAAAAGAGAAAAAAGGAAAAAAAGAGAAAAAAGGATTCGTAGACTGGATCACCGAGAAGCTCTTCCCCGAAGACCTCGAAGACGACGAAGACATATAAATAATGAAAGATGAAAAACGAAAGATGAAAAAAGTCTTTCTTTTGTGAACTAAAAACATTGTTTCATTGTACTTATAATGAATCGTCGCGAAGCGACACCGCAATTTTTCATCTTTCATTTTTCACTATCCTGAAAGAATAAAACTATGGCAGGCAGCATATTAAAAGGGTTGGCGCTGGACGAAGTCACCCGTTCGATAATAATGGTCGCCGGGGTCGGCGGCGCTGGGGGCAACGCACTCAACCACATGGTCGACCTGGGGATCAACGACGTTACATTCATGGCGTGCAACACCGACGCCCAGGCGCTCGATGAGAGCAAAGCCGCGATCAAGGTGCAGCTGGGTTCCGGACTCGGCGCGGGAAACAATCCCGAACGCGGAAGCCAGGCCGCAAAGGAAAGCATCGACGACATCATCAACGTTCTGCGCAGCGAGGGCACCAAAATGCTCTTCATCACGGCTGGTATGGGCGGCGGAACCGGGACCGGAGCCTCGCCGATCATCGCGAAGGCGGCGCAGGAACTCGACATACTCACGGTTGCCATCGTCACCACGCCCTACAGCAACGAGGGGCCGGTACGCTCCGAGCAGGCCAAAGCGGGGATCGAGGAGCTGAAACAGTACACCGACTCGCTGCTGGTGCTGAGCAACGACAGCATCGAGGAACTCTACGGCGACCTGCCCTACGACGAGGGTTTCTGGAAGGCCGACGACGTGCTGGCGACGGCCGTCAAGGGCATCGCCGAGATCATCACCGGCCACGGCACGGTCAACGTCGACTTCGCCGACGTGAACACCGTGATGAGGGGAAGCGGAAGGGCCTTCATGGGTTCGGCGAGGGCCGCGGGCGAGAACCGCGCCGCCGAAGCGGTCGAGGCGTCGGTCTCGTCGCTGCTGCTGAACTACCGCGACATCACGGGCGCGAAGAACATCCTTCTGAACATAAGCTACGGCGACCGTACGGTAACCGGGCGCGAAGCGGGCTATGTGCGCGAATACCTGCAGCAAAGGAGCGGACGCACGGCCAATATCATATGGGGAACGGCCCACAAACCGCATCTGGGCGACGAACTGGAGCTGACAATCGTCGCGACCGGTTTTCCGGGAGGAGGCGCCGCGGACGACGTCGTGTCGGTTCCGCCGCCGCGCAATCCGGAGGGGTACCCGCCGCAGCCTGCAAGGCCGTTCACTCCCCCGCGTACGGTTGGAACGTCGAGTTTCGACACCCCGCCGCCGCATGAACCGTACACCCCGCCCTCGAAGCGCCCGGCAGCCGTCGCGGAGCCGCAAAGCGGAGTGGTGCAGTGGAAAGGCACAGACCGTTACGCCGACATCGACGCGATGGTCGCAACCCCGGCGTGGGTAAGGCTCAAGGCGTCGCTGACGAACCCCTACGAAGGCAAGGTCGCCAAGGCGTCGCTGAAAGGCGATGCAGCCGAAAAGGAGGAGGCGCCGAAACAGTCGGGGTCGCTGTTCGATATGCCCGACGAATAAATGAAAGATGAAAAATGAAAGATGAAAAATTAATGTGCGGCATGTGCCGCAGGCTTTTTATAAATCGTCGCAAAGCGACACCATAATCTTTCATCTATCATCTTTAATCTTTCATCATAATGGAAGTACTCGGATATATGTTCGCGGAGCCGCAGGTGATCGGAATGATCGCGCTGCTGGCGGCGCTTATATGCTGCTCGGCCTTCGCATCGGGTACCGAAACAGCGCTTTTTTCGCTCAAGCCCGTCGACACCGACGAGATGGAGGCGAAAAAGGCCGGATCGGCAGGCACTATCGAAAAACTGCTTGACGACCGCGAATATACACTCGCCACAATTCTGATAATCAACAACCTGGCCAATATCTGCATCGTTATCATCTCAGCCGGGATCGTCAACCGCACCATAGCGTTCACATCCGGGGTATGGCAATTCGTCTTCACGTCGGTTATCGTAACATTCATCCTGCTGCTCTTCGGCGAGATACTGCCCAAAGTCTACGCAACCTACAACAACCGAGGTTTCGCGCTGTTCGCCGCGCCCGTGATAGCCGGGATGAAAACCGTGCTGAAGCCCGTGTCGTGGCTCCTCGTCAGGACCGGCTCGCTGATAAAAGGCAAGGGCAGGGAGAATATTTCGCTCGACCAGCTCGGCGACGCGCTCGACGTCACTCAGGCGCAGTCGGATGAGGAAAAACAGATATTGGAGGGTATCGTCAGCTTTGCCGGGCGCGATGTGGGGCAGATCATGAAGCCCCGTTTCGATATGGCGGCGCTGGACGTCGAGGACTCTTTCGCGCGCGTAAAAGAGGTGATCGTGTCGTCGGGGTTTTCGCGCATCCCCGTCTACGAGGAGAATATCGACCACATCGCCGGCGTCCTCTACATCAAGGACGTGGTGCCGCATATCGCCGAGGCGGACGACTTCGACTGGCCGAAACTGCTGCGCAAGGCCTATTTCGTCCCCGAACACAAGAAGATCGACGACCTGCTCGAAGAGTTCCAGGGCAACAAGGTGCACGTGGCAATCGTGGTCGACGAGTACGGCGCGACGCTGGGGCTGGTTTCGCTCGAGGACATCCTGGAGGAGATCGTGGGCGAAATTTCGGACGAGTCGGACATCAACACGACGTACTACACCCGCATCGGCGAGGACGAATATATTTTCGAGGGCAAAACCCACCTGGGCGATTTCGAACGCATACTGGGGCTCGAAGAGGACACTTTCAGGGAGGTCAGGGGCGAGGCCGAAACGCTCGCGGGGCTGCTGCTCGAAGTGAAGCGCAGTTTCCTGAAGAAGGGCGAAAGCGTCGAGTGCCGCGGTATGCGTTTCACGGTGGTTTCGCTCGACGGACGACGCATCGAAAAGATAAAAGTCAAGGTCAGCCCGATGACTTAGAACTGCCATCTGCCGACGAGGGAACTACCTTATAGTTAAAAGGATTTTATTTAACTACTTTTTGACGAACAAAAAGTAGCAAAAATTCGCCCACCTTCCAAAAATCTACTCCGGCTTGCCTAAAATGGTACGCCTTGAGCTAACGCGGAGCTATCGCACATGGCGACTTCCATTTTAGTCGGCACCTGCGCTCACGATTTTTGAAAAGTGGGATTCCCGTACAAGCTGACGCTTGTAAAAAATAAGCGGAATATTTAATTCATCCAATTATGAACTCTGAACCCTGGCTTGAGATACGTCGTGTTCCCGAGGATATTGAGACCCTCCGGGAACGGGTGACGAACGCCGAGTGGGAAACCGCAGCGGCAATGGGTTCCGCCGCGCGCCGCGCCGAATGGCTCGCATGGAGGGCCGCAGCAAGGGAACGCCTCGGCCGCGAAATCACGATAACTTACGACGACAACGGCGCCCCCGCACTCGAACAAAGCCGCGGATGTCTGGGCGTGTCGCACACGCGCGGTTGGGTGGCCGTAATCTGGTCGCCGAACCGGTGCGCTGTCGACATAGAACACACGTCGAGGGATGTTTCGCGCACGGCGGCGCGGTTTATTTCGGATGAAGAAAGAGGGTTGGAAGATTCGGCGGACCCGCTGTTTCCGATCTCGGTATGGTGCGCGAAAGAGGCGCTCTACAAATTCGCCGGGATGCCCGGGCTCGATTTTCTTGCAGACCTGCGGATCGCCTCGTCGGAGATCGCCGCAGGGTGCATGACCGGCACCGTCAAAGGCGGCGAACCTATAGAAATCCGGCTGTTATTCAGAGATGGGCTTGTCATAGCGGCGATAACAGATGAAAGATGAAGGATTGCGGTGCAAGCAAAGCTTGCGTTTTTGTAAATTGAAAAATAGCCTGCGCCATATGCCGCTCATTAATCTTTCATTTTTCATCTTTCATTTTTCATTCTCTTAAATTCCCGGATCTGGAACCATAGAAGAATTCCAGCCAGAAGAGAGGCCGCTCCGTCGGAGATCGGGAAACTCATCCACACGCCCATACTTCCGTAGCGTGCCGGCAGCAGCATGAGCAGCGGCAACAGGAACAGCAGCTGGCGCGTAAGCGAAAGGAAAATCGCCTTCGGCGCCTTGCCGATATACTGGAAGAAATTGGAAGTTACTATCTGGAACCCTACGATCGGGAAAATACTCAGCACGATACGCATCCCCTGCGCCGCCGCATCTATCAGGCGGCTGGCGTCCTCGGTGGTCTCGCCCAGGAACAGCATGGCTATCTGGCGCGGCATGGCCATCCCGAAGATGAATCCGACCGTCATAACGCCGACTGCCCAGAATATCGTCAGCCTCAGCGTCTTAACGACACGGTCGTAGTTGCGCGCCCCGTAGTTGAATCCCACGATCGGCTGCATCCCCTGATTGAATCCCGCGCAAAGCATGATGAAAAGCAGCACCACGCGGTTCACGATGCCGTATGCCCCCACATAAAGGTCGCCGCCGGTCTTCATAAGCGCCTGGTTGACGAAAACCACCACGACGCTGGCGCAAAAATGCAGCAGGAAAGGGGCGATGCCGATCGAGAGTATCCCCCCGACGATCCTGCGGCGCAGGCGGAAGACGCCCCGGCGGTAGTGCAGAAAACTTTCGGGCGACATGAAATGGACCGCCTGCAGCCCCAGCGCGACTATCTGTGCGAGCACCGTGGCGAAGGCCGAACCGCGCACGCCCCATCCGAATCCGAATATGAAAAGGGCGTTCAGCGCGCAGGTAACCCCTATGGCCGTCAGCATGATCCACATCGACTTGCGCGGATACCCGGAGGCGCGCAGCACCTCGTTCTGTCCCATGTAGATGTGTGTGACGATGCTCCCGATGAGGATCACCTGCATGAAATCGTGCGCGTGGGGAAGCGTCGCGGGGCTGGCGCCGAAAAGTGTCAGCAGTTTGTCGAGGAAAAGCAGCGAGGCGGCGGCCATCGATATACCGATAATGACGTTCAGCAGCACCAGGTTGCCCAGTATCTGGAACGTGCGCTCGCGTTTGCCCTCGCCCAGGTTTATCGAGATCATCGCGGCCGAACCGATGCCGACCATCGCCCCGAGCGCCGCCGAAATGTTCATCAGCGGCATGGCTATGGCAAGCCCCGAAAGCGCCATCGGACCGACGCCGTGGCCTATGAAGATGCTGTCGATGATGTTGTAGAGCGACGACGAGGCCATCGCGATGATAGCCGGAACGGCATACCTCGCAAGCAGCGTCGAGATCTTCCCGGTACCCAGATCATGTGTCGTGACAGCCATCCTTACCTAATCTTGAAAGCGAGGCCAAAGGTACCAAAAAAACGGTCGAAAATTTTTCCAACCGTCTCTTTATTTTTCAACCGAGCACCTACAATTCATCGAGGCAACCTTTTATGATACGGCAGCTTTCGGCGATCTCGTCCCAGGAGATGGTGAGCGGCGGGGAGATGCGGAAAGCCGTTTCGCAGAAAAGGAACCAGTCGCTCAGGATGCCGCGTTCCCTGAAAAGTTCCATCATGCGGTACATCTTCGCCGGTTCGCCCAGCTCGACCGCCATCAGAAAGCCGCTGCGGCGTATCTCCACGACCTGCGGGTGAGTGCCGAGTTCACGCTCGTAAACGGCGCCTTTCTCTTCAACGTCGGCAAGCAGATTGTTTTCGAGTATATATTCGAGCGCAGCAAGGCCCGCCGCGCAGCAGACCGGATGCCCTCCGAAAGTGGTGATATGCCCCAGCGCGGGATCGTGCGCGAGGGTGTTCATTATTTTGTGCGATGCCACAAAAGCCCCAAGCGGCATTCCGCCCCCGAAGGCCTTGGCAAGGCACATGATATCGGGCTGCACCCCGTATTTTTGGAAGGCGAACAACTCGCCCGTGCGCCCCATGCCGGTCTGTATCTCGTCGAAAACGAGCAGCGCGCCCATCTCGTCGCACCTCTCGCGCAGTGCGTCGAGGAAACCCGGCTCGGGCAGGCGGACTCCACCCTCGCCCTGCACCGGCTCGATCAGCACGCAGGCCGTGTGGCGCGTGATGCGGTCCAGTTCGCAGAAATCGTTGAAAGCCAGGTAGCCCACATCGGGCAGCAGCGGCACGAAAGCCTCTTTCCATTCGTCGCCCTCGGGGCTCGACATCATGCTCAGCGCGCCGTGCGTCGAGCCGTGGTAGGCACTGCGGAACGAGAGCATTTCATATCGTCCCGTGGCGCGTTTTGCAAGTTTGAGCGCCCCCTCGACCGCCTCGGCGCCCGAATTGACGAAATAGACCGACTGCAGGCTTTGCGGCAATTTCGACGCCAGCAGCGAGGCGTACCCCACCTGCGGCGTTTCGACCATCTCGCCATAGACCATCACATGCATATACCTCGCGGCCTGTTCCTGCACGGCCCGCACGACCGCAGGATTTCCGTGTCCGACATTGCTGACCGACACGCCGGAAATAAGGTCGAAATAGCGTTTACCTTCCGGGGTGTAGAAAAACACCCCTTCGGCGCGTTCGACCTCGATCATCAGGGGCGACGGCGAGGTCTGCCCAACATGTTCCAGGAATTGCTGCCTTAAAGTTCTCATATAAAAGGAATTTTTTCTTTTGCGCACAGCCTGACGGCTGTGTTCGGAATGTATATATAAAAACTGCGCCGCCCTCGCTGGGGATGACAACCAAATTAAGTACTTTCGGATATTTATTCAATCGGAAATTTTTTATCCAATATCCTCACAGAGTCTTTTACCGAGTACATCATCCAGCGGAAGAGCAGTTCGGCGCGCTCCGATTCCGGGAGTTGCCAGTCTATATCTATATCGCCGTGGGCGTTCCCACCGCCGCGGGTGTTCCCACAGCGGATGCGCTCCGCGAGGTTGCGGACGAGGATCGCCGCCGATGCCGAAACATTGAGGCTCTCGACGAATCCGTACATCGGGATGCGCACGAAATCGTCGGCCGCGGCCATTACCTCGTCAGAAATACCTGCATGTTCCGTGCCGAAAACCAGCGCGAAAGGCCCCGCCGCGACGTCGAAACTTTCGGGCGTGCGGTCGCCCCGGTGCGGCGTTGTGGCGACGATGCGGTAACCGGCCCCGCGCAGCGCCGAGATCGCACCGGCGGTCGACACGTGGCGGCGTATATCCACCCACTTGTCCGCCCCGCGCACTATATTGACGTTGGGAGTGAACCGGCACGCCTCCTCGATCGTGTGTATCTCCTGCAGCCCGAAAGCCTCGCACGTGCGCACCAGCGCACTGGCGTTCTGCGGATGGAACGTGTTCTCCATGCAGACCGTGATGTAACGGGTGCGGCCGGCGAGCACCCGTTCGAGAGTCGCGGCGCGCTCCTCCGTCATAAAACCGCGCAGGTATTCGACCCGTTCGGCATACCACTCCGCCGAATGACCGGCCTGCTCCAAAACCCATTTACTTTCGGTACTTTTCATCGTCCTCGAGCATTTTCAGGTAGCTTATATAGCGGTCTTCGGAGATCCCGCCCTCTTTGACCGCCGCGATCACGGCGCATCCCGGTTCGTGGGTATGTGTACAGTTATAATACTGGCAGTCAGCCGCAACGCGCATCAGGTCGGGGAAGTAGTGGTACAGCTCCCCGTGCCCGATGTCGATCAGCCCGAAACCCTTGATGCCGGGGGTGTCGATGATCGAGCCCCCGAACGAGAGGGGGTACATCTGCGAAAAGGTGGTGGTGTGCGTCCCCTTGCCGTGGGCCTTCGAAATTTCGCCTATCCGGATATCGAGCGACGGTTCGACCGCCTTTATAAGAGTAGACTTCCCCACTCCCGAATTTCCGGAGATCAGGGTCGTGCGGCCGCGCAAAAATTCGCGGAATTCATCCACTCCCTCGCCGGTAGCCGCCGAGGCGTGCATCACGGGGTATCCGGCAAGCCGGTAGACCTCCGTGAAGTGTTCGACCGCTTCGGGAGCCTGCGCCGCCAGATCCATTTTATTTAGCAGGATCGTCGCGGGTATTTCGTAGGCCTCGCACGTGACGAGGAAACGGTCGATGAACTCCATGCTGGTCTCGGGCGCGAAGAGCGTCGCCACGACAACCGCCCGGTCTATGTTGGCGGCTATAATGTGGGACTCCTTCGACAGGTTCGGCGAGCGGCGGATAATGTAATTTTGGCGCGGTTGGATATCTTCGATCCATACTTCATCTCCTTCTCCGCTGCACTCGACGCGGTCGCCCACGACGACCGGATTGGTCGAACGCGAACCTCCCAGACGCAGGCGTCCGCGGATTCGGGCCTTAACTACCTCCTCGACAGGATTCAAAGAGCGAGCGGCAGCTAAACCGCCGTCGGCGTTCCGACGGACTTCGTACCAGCTGCCGGTACTGCGCACCACCGTGCCCGTGAACTTACTCTCCATCCCGTCCGAAAAGATTATCCGTAAGCTGATGTATATACGGGAAAACGAAATCCGCCGTCTTTACGGCCGCGCGGTACATGACCGAACGCTGCGTGACCTCCGGCTTCAGAACCTTGCCTTTAGGATCGGCGAATGTGATGAGCGACAGGATTATACCCGAGATCAGCAGCATCTTGAACATCGAGAAAAGCACCCCGAGTATGTTGTCGAAAACGCCCAGCCCCACGATGCGGAAAAGCCCGCGCGTCAGGCGCCCGATCAGCACCACCGCGACTATCACCACCACCAGCACTATGACGAATCCGGCAACCGTCGCGGCAAGCCCCTCCATTCCGAGCCACCCGCCGATCGCCGCGCCGGACCTCCACGCGAGGAATATCCCCAGCGCCAGCGCCGCAAGCCCCAGGACCTGGGTTATCACCCCCTGGCGCCACCCTTCCCACACCGCGTAGAGAAGCAAAAGTATGATTACAATATCGAGCCAGTTCATCCGTTTAACTGTTTAGAGCCTATATTATCCCACGAAATTACGAATAATATTCGTATTTTTTTAACTTTGTATGTCGGCTGAGAGAGAGATGAAACGCTATTTATATATACTATTGATATTTACGCTGCTTGCCGGACCGGTTTCGGCGCGCAGCACATATAATATAAACGCCCGCTGGACATTCTTCACGGGCAACGACACCGACACGGGCGCTTCGTCGGTCATCTACCTTCCACACACCTGGAACAGCGACGCCGGGACCGGCTCGAACGGCTATTACCGCGGCGTGGGCAATTACATGAAGGATGTCGACATACCCTTCACGTGGCGCGGCAAGAGGGTTTTTCTGCGTATCGGGGGAGCCGCGACCGTCACCGACGTCTTCATCAACGGCCGCCACGTCGCCGACCACTACGGCGGCAGTTCGGCTTTCACGGTCGAACTGACCGACCGCCTGAAATACGGGCAGGCCAACAAATTCTGGATCATGGTCAACAACTCGCCGCGGCTCGACGTGCTTCCCACGGCGGGCGAGGAAAACGTCTACGGCGGCATTTTCCGCAACGTGGAACTCATAGTGTGCGAACCGCTCTCGGTCTCCCCGGCAGCCGAGGGGGGCGACGGGGTGTGGATAACCACCTCGAAACTCTCGGCCGACAAGGCCGAAGGCACCGTCAGGCTCGACCTCCTGGATATGGAGAGCGTGCCCGAAAACGCCCGCGCACGCATCCGTTTCTTCGACGCGCAGGAACGCCTGATCGCGCAGAACAGCGTCGCCATCATCGACCTCGCCCCGGGCAACACCAGCGTCACGCTCCCATTCACCGTTACCAAACCCAGGCTGTGGCAGGGTACCGAAGACCCCTATATGTACAACGTCGAGGTGACGATCACCACAGGCAGCGACGTTATGACCGATTCGCTGACGGTAGGCACCGGATTTCGCACCTTCGGGGCGGACAAGCAGAACAACTTTCTGCTCAACGGAAAGCCCTACCGGCTCAAAGGGGTCGTCCTCAACCGCGACCGCATGATCGTCGGGACGGCCGTGACGCCTTTCCAGATCGAGGAGGACGTCAATATCATCCGCGAAATGGGCGCCAACGCCATACGCGTGGCGGGCGGACAGCACAACGAATATTTCTACACGCTGTGCGACGAGGCCGGGATCGTCGTGTGGAACGATATGCCCTTCACGGGAATGGCCTACCCCACCGACCGCGACTTCGCCGACACGCCGCAGTTCCGCCGCAACGGCGAACGGCAGCTCCGCGAAATGATCTCGCAGCTCTACAACCACCCCTCTATCGCAATGTGGGGCATATTCTCCCAGGTTTCGACGCGCGGCGACGATCCCGTGCCTTATATCCGCGAACTCAACAGCCTGGCGCACAAGCTCGATCCCACGAGACTCACCGCCGCCGGCAGCGTGCAGGACGGCGAGATAAATTTCGTTACGGACCTGATCGTTTTCAACCAGTCGTTCGGCTGGCTCACCGGCATGCCCGACGGCATCGTGCTGTGGATGGAGCAGCTGCGCCGCACCTTCCCGCAGCTTCCCGTGGGGCTGAGCTACTCGGCCGGCGCGTCGATCTTCCACCAATCCGAAACGCTCGAAAAACCGGCCGTAATGGGCAACCACCACCCCGAAAACTGGCAGACCCACTTCCACGAACAGTATATGAAGAACGCTGTCTACGCGCCGCAATTCTGGGGAGTGTTCGTGGGGAATATGTTCGATTTCGGGGCAGCGCGCCGCACATGGGGCGACGGCAAAGGGACAAACGACCACGGGCTTGTAACGTTCGACCGCAAAGACCGCAAGGACGCGTACTATCTCTATAAGGCGAACTGGAACGCCGCCGAACCTTTCGTTTACATCACGGGAAAGCGCCTCGACACGCGCACAGACCGCCGGCAGACCATAAAAGTCTATTCGAACCAGCCGGAGGTCGAACTTTTCATCGGCAACCGCTCGGCGGGAAAACGCACCGGACAGCAGGGAGTGTTCACATGGGAAAATATGGAGCTGAGGGGAGGCATCAACCGCCTGGAGGCGCGCTCGGAACTTGCAACCGACCGCGCGGCCATCAACGTGGACACGAGCGGCTCGTCAGCATCCGGAGCGCAAAGCGGCCAGATTCACAGAATAGCAAATCAACAATAGAAAGGCCGGACACGAAATCCGTACGGTCGGAAAACACCTGGGTGTAGTTTAGCGATAAGTGATCAGTGATCAGCGATGAGTGATCTCGCCTTAACGCCTTTTTGCCCCTGAGGTCGAGGTCGCCCGGAGTTGCGGCGACGTAATTCTCGGATATGTTCACTATCCCCTCCGCCTCCAGAACGCCGGTTAAAATATCCAGCAGGCCGAGGTTCATGTCGGTCAAATAATCGAACCTCTTCTCATAGAACGGTGCGAAAAGCCCTTCGTAGTGGTCGAAAAAAGGCGAGTTGCGGTAGGCCGAAACGATCGACATCCAGTGCTGGTGCTGCCACCGTTTCGAATTGTCGATGCGAAGATCTTTGACCGCGGTCTTGGCTCCGTAGCCGTGCACAGGGACAGTAAGCGCGGCAGGGCCGACCGAAGTGAGTATCTCGCAGCGGTTCCGGGCGGTCTGCTTCACCCAGTTCTCGCCGATATCTATAACGCAGTCGCCCGCAAGCAGATGTGCGAACCATTCGGTGCTGCCGAGGTATGTCAGAGGGAGAATTGTCATTTGTCACGCCATAAGCCGTCGGACTTCAGAAGTTCGACGAGGGCATCGAGAGCTTCCGACTGCGGGAGGTCGCGGCGGACGACCTCGCGGCCGCGGTAAAGGGTGATCCGTCCCGGCCCCGCGCCGACATATCCGTAATCGGCGTCGGCCATCTCGCCCGGCCCGTTCACGATGCACCCCATCACCCCTATTTTCAGCCCTGCAATGTGCGCCGTGGCGGCTTTTATGCGTTCGAGCGTCGGGGCGAGGTCGTACAGCGTCCGCCCGCAGCCCGGGCAGGCGATGAACTCGGCGCGGCTCATCCTCAGGCGGCAGGCCTGCAAAATGGCAAGAGATATTTCGTCTATGGTTTTCTGCGGAACGCCCGGACATTCGATCCATATCCCGTCGGCAAGTCCGTCGAGCAGCGGCAGCGAAAAGTCGGCGGCCGACTTTATCGCAAGGGTTTCGGCTGAGTCTTCAGTGTATCTCTTATGGAGGATGACGGGCCGGCGGTCGCCCTGCGACATCATGTTCAGAACCCCCGAACGCCACTCCGCAGGAGCGTTGCATTCGCTGTGGCCGTTGCCGCCACCTTCCAATACCACGATGCCGCAGCCCAACTGGGTTAATTCCCGGAATGACAATTCACTGTGGATGACCGGTTTGTTCTCTCCGCCCACCCTGCCGATGGCAAGCGAACCGCGCGGCGAGTATTCGAAAGGGCGGTAAAGCGTCTCATCGGCGACGGCCGGGGCCGCCGGGCAGTTTTCGCGTCCGGCGAAATAATCGGCCAGCGCCAACGCCACGGGTATCTCGTTCTCGGGAGGTTCGGTCAGCGAAACGCGGATCGTGTCGCCCAGACCGTCGGCCAGCAGCGCGCCGATCCCGGCAGCAGATTTCACGCGCCCTTCGAGTCCGTTCCCCGCCTCGGTAACGCCCAGATGCAGCGGGAAACGCATCCCTTCGGCATCCATCGCCGCGGCCAGCATGCGGTAGGCATGGACCATCACGCGCACGTTGCTCGATTTCATCGAAACGACCGCCTGGCCGAAATCCATCCCGCCGCACACGCGCAGGAACTCCATCGCCGATTCGACCATCCCGCGCGGGGTGTCGCCCCACCTCTCGACGATGCGCGGGGCCAGCGAGCCGTGGTTCACCCCTATCCGGACAGCCGTTCCGGCGGCTTTACATTTATCTATGAGTTTGGCGAAATCATCGCCCTTGTCGTGGTAATTTCCGGGGTTTATGCGCACCTTGTCGACCACGCCGGCAAGCGCAAGGGCAACCGCGGGCTGGAAATGGACGTCGGCCACAAGCGCCATATCGGGATATTCCCCGCGGACACGGGCAACTATTTCCCGCATACTCTCCGCCTCGCGCATTCCCTGGGTCGTGAGGCGCACGATGCGGCATCCGGCGTCGTAAAGGCGGCCGATCTGGGCGACGGACGCTTCGATATCGTTGGTGTCGGTATCGGTCATCGACTGCACGGCGACGGGATTTCCCGCCCCGATCCTCACCGGGCCGATGCGGACTTCGGCGGTTTCCCTGCGTTTATATTGCATCAGCGACATAACGAATACAAAGGTAAATCATTTAACTACTTTTTGACCAGCAAAAAGTAGCAAAAACTGGCCCACCTTCCAAAAATCTACTCCGTCTTGCCTAAAATGGTACAACCTTGAGCTGACGCGGAGCTATCGCACATGGGTGATTCCCATTTTAGTCTGCGCCTACGATTTTTGAAAAGTGGGATTCCGCACAAGTTGCGTTTATGTTTGAAATTATATGAAATCGCGGCAGAGCCGCACGACAATTTTTCATCTTTCATTTTTCATTATCTTTGTATTTGATGAGCGGTTATCTGGACAACGATATAAAGTACCTCGCGGGGGTGGGCGAACAGCGGGCGGCGCTGCTGGGCAAGGAGCTGGGCATCCGCACGCTCGGCGACCTGCTGTACTATTTTCCGTTCCGCTACATCGACCGCACCAAAATATACCGCATCGCCGACGTTACGGAAGAGAACGACGACACTTTCGTCCAGATAAAAGCCCGGATACTGTCGAAACAGATGCTGGGGCCGCCGCGCGGACAGCGCCTGGAGGTCGTGGCGGGCGACGTTTCGGGAACGACGAAACTCGTCTGGTTCCGCGGGGTGAAGTGGATCGAAAAGCGCCTTGAAGCGGGGCGGGAGTATATTTTTTTCGGACGGCCCAACTTCTTCCACGGCCTGTTCAATATGGTGCATCCCGAAGTGGAACCCCTGAACGCCCCCGAAAACCGCCCCACGGGGTCGATGCAGGGGGTGTACAGCACCACCGAAAAACTCAACAACATCGGCCTCGGCACAAAAGGCATCTACAACATCGTGTGCAGCCTGTGGCCGCTGGCCGAAAAAAGCATCGTCGAAACGCTGCCTGAGGCCATTTTAAAACAGCAGGAGCTGATGCCCCTGCGCGACGCCCTTTTCAACATACATTTTCCGCAAAGCCCCGCGCTGCTCAAGGCCGC
>JAVBVG010000090.1:0-33481 GCA_031554415.1 Rikenellaceae bacterium
CGCGAAGAATACGTGTTGCGAAGGTAAGCGTAAATGATCACCTTGATCATCATCCGCGGATGATAAGCCGAACAGCCCGCCGGCTTGTAGCTCTTCTCGACATGCTTCAGGTTAAGACGATCAACAACCGCGTTGACCACACGAACCGGATCATTCTGCGGGATCAAATCCTCTAAACTCGGAGGCAAAAGGGATAACTGACTCTGGTCATACTTCTTAAATGACATACACAAGCGGCTTTATATCAATATTATAAAGATAATAAATATCCGCAAAATATCCAAAAATACCGCACAAAAAAACCTGCCTCAAATTTTTATTTTGAGACAGGCTCGTTGGAATGATTCCCTACTTTGAAAACTCCACTTTCTGGAATTTTTCCCAGCCGCCTCGCGTGAAATCGGGAATTTCGACCGGCGCGGAACCGTTGTCCAGCGATATCTCCGAGAGGGGTATAAGGCTGCACCATTCGGCGAGGTCGTAGACGTCCATGTCGAGCGGAAGGCCGTTCCGCAGGCAGTGGATCAGGCGGTAGTCCATGATGAAGTCCATTCCGCCGTGTCCGCCGACCTGTTTTGCCAGCTCCTCTATGTCGCGTGCGATGGGGTGCTTGTATTTCTCCATCAGCGCGTCGAAAACTTCCTGCGGCACGAATGAGTGGGCGTCGAGGTCTTCGTGGTTCGGGGCCACGTCGCTGCCCACGGCGTCGCCTTCGAGCGCGATCCCCTCGGTCGGATATTTATTGGCGAATCCCCGCGTGCCGCTCAGCTGGAACATCCGGCTGTAGGGGCGCGGGCTTGTAACGTCGTGTTCGATCAGTATGGAGCGTCCTTTCTCGGTGCGGATCATGGTCATGGTGTGGTCGCCGTTGCGGAAGTCGGTAACGGTTTCGCCCGTTTTTTCTTTGATTATGGCCGGATTTCCGACGGCTTTGGTGTCGACCGAAACCAGGAAGTTCATCCTGTCGCCGCGGTGCATGTTCATCGCGATGCACACCGGTCCGATCCCGTGGGTGGGGTAGACGTCGCCCCTGTGGGTGCGGTTGAAATCCATGCGCCAGTTGTTCCAGTAAGAGCCCCAGTACTTTCCGAGATTGTGGATATAGGCTCCTTCGCCGTGCAGTATCTCGCCGAAGACGCCCTGGTGCGCCATGTTGATGCAGGTGAGTTCGAAGAAGTCGTAGACGCAGTTTTCGAGCTGCATGCAGTGTTTGCGCGTCTTTTCCGACGTCTCTATGAGCGCCCATATTTCATCCATGGTCATGGCGGCGGGCACCTCGATCGCGACGTGTTTCCCGTCCTTCATGGCCTGCACGCCGATTTCGGCATGGCTTTTCCAGTCGGTGGCGATGTAGACGAGGTCGACGCCGGGCAGCGCCGTCACCTGTTTCCAGACCTCGGTGTCGCCGTAGAACTCCTGTGCGGCGGGCAATCCCTTTTCGGCGAGCATCCGGTTGCATTTGGCTGTGTTTTCCTGCAGCACGTCGCACAGCGCGACGATCTCGACGCCTGGGATATGCGTCATGCGCTCCACGGCGCCCGGCCCCCTCATGCCGAGCCCGATAAATGCGACCCGCACCGTGGGTATGGGATCGGTGGCGAAACGGAGCATATCCTGCTGTCCGGCAGGACGCGGCGGGGTATCCGTCGGAATAACGGTGGAACACTCTTTGGCGGCGCACGACGCCAGCAGCACGCCGAGGCACAGGACGATAAGTTTTTTCATCTCTTTAAAATATTGATTACGGTACAGGGGGAGCCACAAAGATAAAACATTTTCCCGATTTCCGCCACTCCATATTATTTTACAGTGAACCGCGCGCCGCGGCGGTTTCCGGAGGGGTCGGTAACGGTCAGGATGTGCGGCCCCTCGGGGGGTGCGCAGGCCATGCGGTGGGGTGCGCGCGTTTCGCCGAGGTACTCGCCGTCGAGATACCACAGCAGCACGGCGTCGCGGTCGGAGTGGGCGGCCGCGAAGACGATCCGCTCCCTTTCGCTCGAAAGCCCGCGCGGCAGGAAGACTTCGGAGCCGTGTTCGGGGTAGACTATCTCTATGCTTTCGGCGACGTCGCGGCATCCGGGCTTCACGGGCGGCATCACGGCGTAGTCGGGATTGTGGCTGCGGTAGTAGTACTCCTGTCCCGGCGGCAGCACGAACCACGGACGGGTGATCATGCGGCCGACATCCTCGCACGACGAGTTGACCCTCCACAGGCCGTCGGGCGAAAGGTGCACGAGGCGGTGGAAGGGACAGACGGCGGTTTCGACGCCCGCGCGCGGCACGAACAGCGTGTCCACAAGGTCGCAGACGTCCGACGCCTTGTAACCGCTCCGGCGGCAGACGGCTGCCTCCGTGAGTTCGTCCCAGGGGGTTTCGAACCAGCCCGACGCGGGGAGCATCGAGAATATGTCGAACATCAGGGGCGCGGCTGCCGCGACTCCGGTCAGCCCCGCGCGCCCTTCGCCCGAGGCGTTGCCCACCCACACCCCGACCGCATACCGGGGCGTTACGCCGACCGACCACGCGTCGCGAGCGCCGTAGCTCGTTCCCGTCTTCCACGCCACGCGCTTCATCGATGAAAAGTGCTGCCATTCGGCCTCCTCTTCGGGGCGGTTCAGCGCCGACATCGCCTCGAAAGCCGACCATATCCCCGCCGCCGAAAGCACCGGACGCCCGCCCAGCCGCTTGTCGCCGACCGAACTTATCGGCTTTTCTTTTTCCGCGGCGCGCACGGTAAGCGGATGGATGTCTTCACGGTTGTAGAGTCCGCTCTGGGGGCCGAAATGGTTCAGCACGCGCGCCATCGAGGCGTACATCCCCGTCATGTCCCACAGCGTCCCCTCGGCGCCGCCCAGGATTATCGACGCCCCGTAGTGGTCTTCGCTCCGGTGCAGGGTGGTCATGCCGCACGCCCGAAGCAGCGACATGAAACGCCCCGTGTTGTAGCGCGAAAGCATCCTAACGAGGGGCACGTTCAGTGAGCGCGAAATGGCCGCGTGCGCCGGAACGGCTCCGTGGAACGTTTTGTCGTAGTTGTTAGGGGTGAAGCCGTTGATGTTGAGGGGCGTGTCGGGAACGAGCGTTCCGGGCAGGATCAGCCCGTCGTCGAGCATCCCGGCATAGAGCAGGGGTTTGAGCAGGCTGCCGGTACTCCGCTCTGATATAATAATATCGACGCTCTCGCCGTGGAGGGGGTTTTCGCGTCCGGTAACGTTGCCCGCGTAGGCCAGCACCTCGCCCGTTTCGATATCCGCCACGATCGCCGCGACGTTGTATATCCGGTTCGCGGCGTACTCGCGCCCGTAGCGGTTCACGACGGACTGCACCTGCCTTTGCAGGGTGTATTTCACCGACGCGACAGAGCGTTCGCCGCGCTCGCCCATCCTTTCCAGAAGATGGGGGGCGAAATCGGGCAGGGGCAACGGTTCGTCGGGCAGCGGCTCCTCGCAGGCGAGTTCGCACTCCAGTTCGTCTATGATGCCGCGGGCCGCGAGCATATGCAGCAGCCGGTTTCGTTTGTCTGACAGCAGACCGCGGTTTCGTCCGGGGTGGATCAGGGCCGGGGAGTTGGGCAGGACGGCGAGCATGGCGCTCTCGGCCCACGAGAGGTCGAACGGACTGCGCCCGAACCAGCGCCACGACGCCGCTTCGAGCCCCACGACGTTGCCCCCGAAAGGGGCGTGAGAGGCGTACAGGCGGAGTATGCGGTTTTTCGAGTGCGTGGTTTCGATATATAGAGCCCACAGGGCTTCGACTGCTTTCTGCCACATGTTACGGTCGCGGTTGCCCCGCGCTATGCGCGCCAACTGCATGGTGAGGGTGCTTCCCCCGCTGACCACCTTTCCCGACCGCGCGTTCTGGACCACGGCTCTCGCGACAGCCGCCGGGTCGATCCCCGGATGCCACCGGAAGCGCCTGTCCTCGTACTGGATAAGGCACGTGACGAATTTTTCCGGGAGCGAATCCGACTCGGGGAAGCGCCATTGCCCGTCATCGGCAATGCGCGCCGAGAGCAGTTCGCCCTCGCGCGAGTAGAGCAGCGTCGAGGCCGGATCGTCGAACAGTTTGCGCGGAACGACGGCCAGCATGACGAGCCACGCCGCCGTCATCGCGCCAAGGCAGATGGCCGCCGCGCGCACCCAGCGCCGCCGGAAAAACTTATGTTTGAAAAAAGCGGGAAGTTTCATCGTTAAAACATTGCCAATATAGGAATTAATCCTAAATTTAGACGCTAAACAGGACAACAATACAAAAAACCGACTTCATATGAAAAAGAATCTCATTGCCGCGCTTTGCGCGCTGACGGCGCTTGCGGGGTGTAAACCCAAGGCCGAAACATCCGCGGACGGCGCTCCCCCCTCCTACAATCCCTATGTCGAGGCCTTTACGACGGGCAAGGTTTCGCGCACGAATCCCGTCTACCTGATCTTCGGACAGGAGGTCGACTCGCTGAAACGCACGGCCGACCTGTTGAAAAAGAGCATGGAGATAAAACCGGCCGTGTCGGGTTCGTGGACCTTCGAGGACGCGCGCACGGTGGCTTTCCGTCCGGCGGGCGAATTCGCGCGAGGCGCGAAATACACCGTTACTGCCAACGTGGGGGAATTCTTCGACGCGGAAGGCTCCGACCGCAAGTTTTCCTTCAGCTTCGAAACCCAGCCTCTGGCGCTTAGGGCCGATCCGCCGCAGGTTTCGAGCAACGCCGAAAACGATGAGAAATACGATATCCTCATCAATATTTCGAGCCCCGACAGCGAGTCGCCCGAAACGATAGAACAGCTTGTCGCGCTATCGGAGAAAGCCGAAGTGCAGTGGACCCACACCTCCGACGGCGCCACGCACTCGATGATGCTTACGGGAGTAACCGCCGGGAAAGACCCGCGCAGTATCGTCGTGTCGATCGGGGCGAACAAGCTGGGCGTGCCGAAAGAGGAGCTGCTGTCGGTCTACGTTCCGGCCATTACCGAATTTTCGGTCTACGACGTGGCCTACACGGCGCATCCCGAAAAATACGTCGAGGTTACGTTCACCAAGCCGCTCGACGAAACGCAGAATATGCACGGCCTGGCGTACATCGAGGGTAATTCGACGGAAACCGTCACCGTCGACGGCAACAAGCTGAGGCTCTATCCCGACAACAGCCGCGTGGGCAACGTTTCGGTGGTGCTTTCGCGCAATATCCGCAGCAACAGGGGCAAGACGCTCGGCGAGGATGTGGTGAAAGTGATCGAGATTTCGAGCGAGGTTCCGGCCGTGAGGTTCGTCGGCGAGGGCGTTATAATCCCGCAGAGTGCCGAACTTGCCGTTCCGTTCCAGGCGGTGTGGCTGCGGGGGGTGACGGTCAGCGTAACCCGCATCTTCGAAAAGAACGCCGGGCAGTTCCTCCAGACCAACACGCTCGACGGCAGCAGCGAGCTTTCGAGGGTCGGGCGCCTCATCGCCCGCAAAACCGTGTGGCTCGACGAGAAGGGCGAAGACCTTTCGGTGTGGAGAACCTACGCGGTCGACCTGAAACAGTTCATAGACGTCGAGCCGGGCGCGATCTACCGCGTGGAATTAGACATCCGCCAGGACCTCTCGGCATATCCGTGCGACGGGGCTCTCCGCAAGAGCAAGGAGCAGGTGGTTGCCGACGACGAGGTGAAATTCCGTCAGGCGCTCTCGCGCTACGACCAGGCGGGCGGCTATTACTACTATTACGACTACGAGGATTACGATATCGACTGGGATCTCTACAACTACCGCGACCGCGAAGACCCCTGCACCTATACATTTTACACCTACCGCCGCACGGCCCGCAACGTCCTTGCGACAAATCTGGGTCTGGTGGCAAAGATCGGACAGTCGGGCGAGATCACGGCGATGGTACATAACCTGCTGACCGTGATGCCCGAAACCGGAGTGACGGTCGAGGCGTACAACTTCCAGGGGCAGTCTATAGGGGCGGCGCAGACCGACGGCAGGGGAATGGCGCGCCTCAGCACCGGCGGCGCGAAACCTTATTATATAAAGGCCTCACAGGGCAAACAGCGCACATACCTGAGGGTCGATCCGGGACGCGAACTGAGTACCAGTTCGTTCGACGTTTCGGGCGAGGCGGTCAGCAGGGGCATCAAGGGCTTCATCTACGGGGACCGGGGCGTTTGGCGTCCGGGCGACACCATGTACCTAAGTTTCATGCTTAACGACCAGGCCAAGACCCTTCCGCCGAACGTTCCGGTGGTGATGGAGCTCTACACCCCGCTGGGACAGCTCTACCTGCGCAAGACGCAGACCAGGGGCGAAATGGGGCTCTACGCCTTCGAGATGCCGACCGACCCCGACGCCCAGACCGGCGCGTGGAGGGCCGATGTCCAGGTTGGCGGCGTAACCTTCACCAAGCGCGTCCGCGTCGAGACCATAAAACCCAACCGCCTCAAGATAGAGTTCGGTTTCGGCGGCGCGAAAACGCTTCTTGCCGGGAAACCGGCGACCGCCGAAATGCACGTCGAATGGCTTCAGGGAGCCGTCGCGCGCAACCTTAAATACGAAACCGAAACCACGGTGAATTACGCCGGCACGAAGTTCGACAAATTCGACAATTATGTTTTCGAAGACCCCTCTAAAGAGTTCGAAGGGCGCGAATACTTCACGGCGAGCGGCACGACCGACGAAAAGGGCGACGCCGAGGTTACCGTCAACGTCGACGTGGGCGAATCGGCTCCGGGTATGCTATCGGCCAGCATCGTAACGAGGGTTTACGAGGAGTCGGGCGACTTCAGCATCGACGGATTCTCGATACCGGTGTCGCCTTACGAACGCTACGTCGGCGTCCACACCCCCCAGCAGAGCGAAGCGCAGCTCAACACCGGCCGCGCCCACCGTTTCGGCGCGGCGATGGTCGATTACAACGGCAAACCGCTTGCCAACCAATCGATCAATATCGAACTGTTCAAGGTCGAATGGCACTGGTGGTGGGACAGCTCGGGCGGTAACCTTGCCAACTACATGTCGCGTTCGTACCTCGAACCCGCCAAAGAGCTGACCGTGAAGACCGGCGCCGACGGCAAAGCCGTGTTCGACGTTACGATGACCGACGACCAGTGGGGCACATATTTCGTCCGCGCGAGCGACCCCGAAGGCCGCCACACCGCGGGCGTGATGAGCTACTTCGACTGGCCCAACAGCTGGCGCCGCGACAGCGAGGGCGGCGATGCGGCGACGAAACTCGTCTTCCGCACCGACAAGGAAACCTATGCCCCCGGCGAAACGATGGCCGTGACCCTTCCCTCGTCGCAGGGCGCGAGGGCCATAGTCAGCATCGAGAACGGCACGAGGGTCATCTCGGTCGGCTCGCACGAATGCACCGGCAAAGAGACCACGATACACATACCGATTTCAGCCGAAATGCAGCCCAACGTATATGTGAACGTTACCCTGCTGCAGCCCCACGGACTGACGCAGAACGACGTTCCCATACGTATGTACGGCATAGTCCCGGTAACCGTAACCTCGTCCCAAAGCCACCTGAAACCTGTCGTCAAGGCCCCCGCCGAGATACGTCCCGAAGCGAAGTACGAGCTGACGGTTTCTGAACAGGACGGCCGCCAGATGGCCTACACGCTGGCGATCGTCGACGAGGGGCTCCTCGACCTTACGCGTTTCCAGACCCCCGACCCCTGGAACGCTTTCAACGCCCGCGAGGCTTTGGGCGTTTCGACCTTCGATATGTATAACTACGTTCTGGGCGCTTACGGAGGCCGCATCGAGCAGATGTTCAGCATCGGCGGCGGCGACGAGGCGGCGGACGGCAAGAAGAACACCGTCAACCGCTTCAAGCCGGTGGTGCAGTTCGACGGGCCGTTCCTGCTCAAAAAGGGCGAAAAGCGCCGCCATTCATACACCATGCCCAACTACAACGGCCGCGTCAGAATCATGGTCGTCGCGGGCGACGGCGAGGCCTACGGCAGCGCACAGCAGACCATGATGGTGCGCAAGCCGGTGATGCTGCTGGGGACTCTTCCGAGGGTTATCGGCACCGGCGAGGAGATGGACGTTCCGGCGACGGTCTTCGCAACCGAGGACGGGGTTGGCGACGTGAAGGTTACCATCGCCTGCTCCGACAATATGGAGATCGTGGGAGAAAGCGCCAAAACCGTCAATTTCAAACAGACGGGCGACAAAACCGCCGTCTTCCGCGTCCGCACCAAGAAACAGGGCGGGGCGGGAAAAGTAACGCTCACCGCGTCGGGCAAGGGCGACAAGTCGCTCTACGAAACCGACATCGAGATACGTTCGGTGCGCCGCGCCCAGGTCAAAGTCACCTCCGCCATCGTCGAGGCGGGCAAAACGTGGGCGGAAAATATCCCGCTCCCGGGAGCCGACGGAACAAACGCCGTCACGCTGGAGGTGTCGGATATCCCGCCGGTCAACCTCTCGTCGAGGCTCGGCTACCTGCTCGGCTTCCCGCACGGATGCCTCGAGCAGATAACCTCGAAATCGTTCCCGCAGCTCTACATCGGGCAGTTCGCCTCGCTCACCGAAAAGCAGGAACAGGAGGCCGGCGAAGCCGTCAAAGAGACCATCCGCCGCTACAAATCCTACCAGACAGCCGAGGGAGCGATGGCTTACTGGCCCGGCGGCACGGGCACCAACCCGTGGGGTTCGGCCTACGCCATGCACTTCATGATCGAGGCCGAGGCGAAGGGCTACCTCGTTCCCGACGCCCTCAGGCGCACCCTGCTGAACAACCTGAAACTCGTCGCCCGCAAGTGGAAATCCGAACCTAACTACTACGCGCGCTCGGAACAGGTTACACAGGCCTACAGGCTCTATGTGCTGGCCCTCGCCAAGTCGGCTGAAACCGGAGCCATGAACCGCCTGCGCGAGGAGAAGAATCTTTCGGCGACTGCCCGCTGGATGCTTGCGGCGGCCTACGCCCAGTCCGGGCGCAAGGACGTGGCGTCGCAGATAACCTCGTCTACCGTTCCTATGAACGACAACTACAACGCCGAATACGACCTCACCTACGGCAGTCCGGTGCGCGACAGGGCCGTAAAGCTGATGGCGCTCGTGATGCTCGACCGCACCCAGGAGGCCGCCGACCTCTGCCGCGACATATCGGCCGAGCTCTCGTCCGACGGTTGGATGAGCACGCAGTCGACCGCCTACGCGCAGATGGCCGTTTCGCGCTACGTGGGCAAATACGCCGTCGACGAGAGCATGAAGTTCTCCTACGACGCGATGGGACAGAGCGGCAGGATAGATTCTGAGAAACACATCTGGAGCGCCGCGCTCGCCGAGAAAGCCAAGGCCGGAACCGTTGCCGCCAAGGTGGAAAACACCGGTAAATCGACCGTTTTCGTGCGTGTGATAGCCGAAGGGACCCCCGACCAGGGCAACGAAGAGGCCTATGCCAACGGCGTGGCCGTCGAGGTGGAATACGTCGGCTCCGGCGGACACAAGGCCGATGTCGCGGCGCTCGAAAAGGGCGACAACCTGTCGTCGGTGGTAACCGTGCGCAACCCGACATCGAAGATCATGCGCAATCTCGTTCTGACGCAGATATTCCCGTCGGGCTGGGAGATACTCAGCACCCGTTTCCTGAACGAGGGCGGGAACAGCAACGATGCGGGCGTCAGCTACCAGGACATCCGCGACGACAGGGTCTATACCTATATAGATTACCTGCCGGCGGGACGCAGCGTGACGGTGCGCCTGAACCTTGCGGCGATCTATGGCGGCCATTTCTACCTCCCGCCGGTGTGGTGCGAGGCGATGTACGACAACACCGTGCGCGCCAACACCCAGGGCATGCAGGTCGAAGTTCGCTGAGCGGGTCGGAACGCCGTCGGCGGCGGCAACTGCCGCGGCGGCTTCGCGGCGTTCACTATAATGCAGCAGCCCTCTCCGGTTCCGGAGAGGGTTTTTTGTGTCCGCTGCGACTGTTCGGCGCGAAGCCGATGCGGCCGGAGTTGTTTTCCCTTTGTTTTGCACCGTTCCCGTAATATTGTATCAACCCTCCCTGCATCGCATTTGAGGCCGATATACTATGTTATGAAAGCTTAATTTTCTAAAAAAGTTTAATTTTAATTATTTTTTCTTGCTTTTTATTTTGTTTTTAATTTCTTTTTTTAGTTTATTCGCATTATGAAACTTATGATAGTGTCTGTAAAGGAAATTGTCACATTCCGAAAGCAACCTGTTCTCCCGCGGCCAGCGTAAGACATACAGCCGGCATTTGATCTTGTGTTAACGGCGTTTTCCGTCCGTAATTCGGGTTTTGCCATTTGCGGCAGCCGCATTATATAAATAACGTGAGTTCGGGATAAGAAGAACAAAGATAACAAACACAAAAAACAACAAGATAAGGTGTTTTTCTTATCCCGAACTCAGGTTAAATAAGTATATACGACTATAAATTAAACCTAACCCGGACCATATGAAGAAAGATCGACCTCCCGAATTTATCTTATACCTAACCTCTCCTCCGGCGTCCGTCGCGGCCGCCCTTGTTGTGTTGCACTCTTATATCGCGAATCTTAAAACCTATTAACCTTGGAACCTCAAACTGCAAATCAAAAGAGAGCACGGTACGATTCCCGCCGCCTGCGGGTATCCCTGCTGATCTTGTTCGCCTTGCTGGTGTCGGCAGATATGCCGTTGTCGGCGGGCGTGTCGGCGCTGGCAGAACAGCAGCAGCCGAATGTAAGGATAACCGGCGCCGTAAAGGATAATGAAGGCAATCCGCTGATCGGCGCTCTGGTAGTGGTGGACGGCACCTCCATAGGTGCGACCACCGGCCCGTCCGGCGAATATGTGCTCAATGCCCCGGCAGGCGGAAAGATCACCTGTTCCTATCTGGGTTATGAGACCCTGACGCAGGAGCAGAACGGCCGCACGCGCATCGATTTCACGATGCAGCCGGCCGCCAATGTGCTCGATAACGTCGTCGTCACGGCGCTCGGCATCACCCGTAAGGAGAAGAGCCTCGGCTATGCCGTTTCCAAACTCGATTCGGACGACCTCACCAACACCTCCGGCGGCAACTGGCTGAGCGGCATGGCGGGAAAGGTCGCCGGTCTGAACCTCGACACCTCTTCGGCGGGTCCGGCAGGTACGGTCCGCGTGGTGCTCCGCGGGGAGAAATCGCTTACCTACGGCAATAATTCGGCACTTTTCGTGGTGGATGGAGTGCCCGTAAACAACGCTTCCAACTTTAATTCGGGGTCGAGTTCCTACGAAGGGAACGACGCCCCGGTCGACTACGGCAACGGCGCGGCTGATGTCAATCCCGACGATATAGAGTCGATATCGGTGCTTAAAGGCCCGGCGGCTACGGCATTGTACGGATCGCGCGGAGCCAACGGCGCTATAATAATCACCACCAAGGCAGGCCGTAAACAGAAAGGTTTGGGTATTTCGTTCTCCTCGACCATGGCGTTCGACAAAGCCGGATACTGGCCCGATTTCCAGACCGAATACGGCGCGGGCGACTACCGTAAGACCACCATCCGCAACGGCCATATGTCGGACGGTTTGAATCCCGACGAATATTCGTTCTACACCGTCCCGGCAAGCGCCTCGGACACAGGGAAACAGGTCAATGCCTATCATTCGCGCTATCAGTTCGGCGAAAAGATCACCGGACAGATGCGCTACATGTACGCGTCGCTCCACCGCGAAACCGGCACCTACACCCGCATGCCTTACGAAGTGCTGGACTGGTACAAGGGTTTCTTCCGTACGGGCGCCACCTATACCAACAGTGTAGCGGTGGATGCGAGCGACGGGCACGGCTCGTCGATGCGCGTTTCGATCAAGGATGTCCGCAACAAGTGGATCGTTCCCAATACCGGGTTCAACACCCAGAACTTCAGCCTGTCGGCAAAAAGTGAGCGCAACAAGTGGATAGAGGCGGCGGTCAAGGTGAACTACTACCGCAAAAATTCGGATAACCTGCCGATCGGCGGCTACAGCAACTCGTCTCCTCTCAAAACCCTTTTGTGGGGGCCTGTAAGCGCTTCTGTCGACGATCTTTACAATGAATATGCGAACGGCCTCATAACGGATTATTTCTCCGGTACAGATACCTCCATCAAGTTGATAGACAGCTCTTTGGATAATCCATATTTTATCGTGTACGAGAATATCAATACCCAGGCGAAAGACCGCATATACGGCAACGCCAGCGTTACGGGGCACATTATTCCCCAGAAACTGTCGCTTACCCTCCGTTCGGGCCTCGATTTCAGCAACAATTTCGTAACGCAGAGCAAAGCCCAGTACACTCACGCATTTCCCGATGGTTTTTATCGCGAGCAGACTTTTCGCGAATTCGAAATCAACAACGACTTCCTGCTGACGTATCATGACGTGTTCGGCGACTTTGAACTCAACGCATCGTTCGGCGGCAACAACATGGTCCAAAAATATCACGGAGTGACCATGACCGCCAATCAGCTTCAGGTCCCCAATGTGTACATCCTTAACAACGTGAACGGAGAACTTTATACCAATTCATCCCGCAGCGCCAAGTCGGTCAACTCGTTCTATGGTTTTGTGACGATGAGCTGGCGCGACATGATATTCCTCGACGTTACCGGCCGCAACGACTGGGCGAGCACGCTGGCTCCCGCAAACTGGTCGTATTTCTATCCATCTGTCGGCGGCAGCATACTGATCGACGAGGTGTTCAAACTGCGCGAAAAGGCCCCGTGGGTGGATATGCTGAAACTGCGCGGTTCGTGGGCCAATTCGGGCAACGACACCTCTTCTTACCAACTGCTTCCGGCTTATGCCAATTCGAGCGTTTTCTCCGGATCATTTACTTTGCCCGGTTCGACCAAAAATTATTACCTCAAGCCTGAAAACATAGAGAGCTGGGAGATCGGTATCGCGGCGCATTTCCTGCAGAACCGCATCTCGTTCGACGTGGCCTACTATGACGATGAAACCACCCAGCAGATCATTCCCGTTCCCTCGGACTGGTCGACTGGCGCTTCGTCGATGATTATCAACGCGGGCTGCATACGCAACAGGGGCGTCGAATTCTCGGCCAGCTTCCAGCCCGTCAAGAACAAGGACTGGCAGTGGAGCATCGACGTGAACTGGGCCAAGAACTGGAACGAACTGGTCGAACTCGCCCCCGGGGTGGATGTCTGGCAGCGTAACTCAAGCAACACTATCGGCAGCAGGGTGTTTATTTACGCCTATCCAGGTACCGACCTGGGCCATGTCTACGGTTACGGGCTGGACAGGGCTCCCGAAGGGGCGTTCTACTACGACAAGGAGGGTAAAAAGATCGACTGTTCGGGGCAGCATATAGTCGATGCGTCGACCGGCAACCCGATTCTCAACAGGACCGACCTCAAAGACTTGGGAAGCACATACCCCAAATGGAAGGCGGGTCTCACGACCAACCTGCGCTGGAAAAGCCTTACGATGTCGGCCTCCTTCGCCGCTTCGTACGGAGGCAAGGCCTATTCCATAACCAACTCGATCCTCGCCTACATGGGCAAGCTGACCAATTCGCTCGAAGGACGCTACGACGGATTGATACACGAGGGCGTCAACCTGAACAGCGACGGCACCTACTCCAGGAACACGACCATTACGACCGATATAGTCGACTACTACAACACCGTGATGTACGTGCGCGACAATACCGAATCGAATACTTTCGATACGTCCTACCTCAAATTGAAGGAACTGACGCTTGAATACTCTCTTCCGAAGAACCTTTGCGAAAAGACAAAAGTATTCCAGAATATGTCCGTGTCTTTCTTCGCGACCAACGTCTTCTGCATCACGAAATGGCCGCAGTTCGACCCGGACGTTGCTTCGCTCGGGGGTTCGGCGCTTTACAGGGGCGTTGAAACAGGCGCTTACCCGATGACGCGCTCCTATGGATTCACCCTGAAATTCGGATTCTAAAAACTTCTGCAATCATGAAAATAATCAAACATACTCTGGTGTTCTTTACGGCGATCCTGCTTGGAAGCGGCTGTACGCATAAGTTTCTGGAATACAACACCAATCCCAACCAGATGGATCTTTGGACGATCCCTCCTTCGGGTATGATACAGGAACTGCTTTACTCCGGGACTCAGATCTTCCTGAGCCGCACATGGTCGCTGAGCGGCGACCTGATACAGTACACGATCGCCGGTTCCGGCAGCAACACCATACACCGCTACGTGATACCCAACTCGGTGGGCGAGGGGGTGTGGTCGAACCTGTACAAGGAGGCTGCAAATGCCGATCATATGCGCCTGCTGGCTATCCAGAACGAGGATGTGAACTATGAAGCGATTGCCATTACCATAAAAGTGCTTCTGATATCCAACATCGTCGATACTTTCGGAGACTGCCCATATACGCAGGCGTTCAAAAACCTTTCCGAAGGCATCAAGCAACCCGTATTCGACACTCAGGAAAGCATCTACGCAAGCCTGCTCGAAGACCTCGAATATGCAAACTCGCTTTACGATACTTCGGTTTCACTCGCTGAAAAGGATCGCGACATTCTCTATGGGGGCGACCTTGCGAAGTGGCGCAAGTTCAACAATTCTCTCTACCTGCGCCTTCTGATGCGCCTTAGCAACCGCAACAGCACTCTGGGCATCGCCGCCAAGGTCAGCGAGATGTTCAATGATCCCGACACCTATCCCGTCTTTACCGGCAACGGCGACAATGCCGAGATGAATTACGACAATACGGAGCCGTTCGTCAATTACTTCGGCACGCTGCTCAACACCCAGTTCACCACCTCGACGGGGCACCGCCCGGCCGAGCAGCTGATCGATATGATGAGCGTTCCCGGCGACCCGCGCATCTCGATCTGGTTCCGCCAGCCTTCGGGAGCCGACGGATGGAAAGGCGGACAGAGCGGTATCGAAGCCCAGGAAGCGGACTTGTCGGGCATAGCGAACCTGGTCAAGGACAACCTCGGCCAGTATGACTCCCCGTATTCCCTGATGAAGTACGACGAAGTGCTGTTCATCTTTGCCGAAGCGATGCAGCGCGGATGGATAACCGGCGACGCGGAGGCTTATTACACCAACGCCATCCGTTCGTCGATCAATTACTGGTCGGGGGTGGACGTTACGGGAGTAACCGTCACCGACAGGGTGATAGACAACTTCCTGGCGAAGGTGCCTTACGACGGGACGCTCGAATCGATCATGAACCAGAAGTACGTGGCCATGTTCTGGACAGGTTTCGAAGCATGGGCCGACTACCGCCGCACGGGTTATCCCGCGCTGGTCATCGGCAACGGTACTCTCAACGACCACGTCCTGCCCACGCGCCTGGTCTATCCGACCAATGTGGCCGAAACGAACGGGGCCAACTACGAGGCGGCCGTTGCCCGTCTGAAAACCGTCTACGGCGGCGGCGACGATATGAAAACCCCCATATGGTGGAGCAAGGCCGCGGTGGATAAAGGCATTAAATAACCGAAAAACCGATTATTATGAAATATACAGCGAAACGTCCCGGCATACTCCTTTTCGCAGCGTTAGCGGCGCTGCTTGCGGGGGGTACCGTCTCGTGCGACAAGAGCGAGGCCCCGGTGACATATGAAATAGATATTATGGACCTCGAACGCAATGAGGTGAAAAAGCTCGAATACGGCATCGAAGGCGGTACACAGGATTTCCTGATGTACTCCAATTACGGCCACTGGACCCTCGAGCCCACCTACGTCGAGGATCTGGACTGGCTCTCTTTCTGGCCCACCGAGGGGGACGGCGACGCCCGTTTTTCGACCATGATCGAGCCGAATACCACTGCATATACGCGCGATACCGAACTTAACGTCGTGGTGGACGGCAAACCCGTCGCCACGATCAAGTTCACCCAGACTGGCGCCGAGCCGACGCTCACCGTCAACGTCAAGGAGAGCGGCCGGACCGTTTCCGTGAAGGGCGAGACTTTTTCGGTCGGCGTTACCGCCAATATCGCCTGGGTAGCCGAGCTGAAGAATCCGGAAGACGCCTCGTGGGTTACCATAGGCGACTACACCGAAACCTCCCAGTCGTTTACGGTCAAGGCGAACTCCGGCGCGACGCCGCGCGAAGCGGTGATAAAGGTGACGGCCTACGGGACCCAGCTTTCCAAGGAGTTCACGATATATCAGGCCGATATGTCGAGCGCGTTCGAAGTCGCCGAAAAGAAGACGATCGCCGAGGTGCTCGCAAGGAGTCCGGGAAAGATCAGCGACAACATTTACATCGTGGGGAGTGTCGTCAGCGACCGCGCGACGCGCAACTATCCGGTCGCCTACTCGCCCGGAAGCGGCGTGCATGTCAACAACACGATGATAATCCAGGACGACACCGCTGGCCTGTGGATAGAGTTCGACAGCGAAGAGGATAACCTGTACGACCTGAACCAAGTGGTGACGATCCATATGTACGGCCAGGTCCTCGAACGCGACAGTTACACCAACGGACTCAAAATAGCGGATCTTTCGGCGACGGCGGTACAGAGCGCCGAAGCAGGAATCCCGGTTCAGCCCGTTGTGCTGGAAGACGTTTCCCAGTTGTCGAATTACGAGAACCGGCTCGTAACGCTCAAGAGCGTCGAGTTCGCGCTGCCTTACGGCAACCTCGTCAATATCAACGAGGCGGGCTATCTGGGTATCGAGCAGAGCACATCCTACAGCGCTTCGTGGGATTACAACGACCTGACGATAGAGTACGGCCACTTCCTGCGCGACAGGAAAGGCAACACGACCAAACTCTACACCACATGGTCGTTCACCGAACGGGCGTTCAAGATGATCCCGGAAGGCGCCGGCGACATCACGGGCATCGTGGGCAAACGCTACAAATGCAACGTCTACGACGGCCGCGACGAAATGCGCAGGAAGGTCGACAGCTGGTGCATCCGCATCCGCCGCGAGGCCGACATTACCAATTACGGCGCCGCGGCGAACACCCGCCTTTCCAGTACGATCATGCAGATCGGCCCGTGGAATACCACCGTCGCCATGCCGACCATATCGGCTTCCGTGGGACGCGGACAGCTCAGGCAGTCGATAGCGGCCAATGTGCAGTCCGGCACTACGGCGGGCACAGGGATAATATACTATATCTGGGGCCATGTGCGCAACAAGCCGGCCACCTACGATCCCGCCACCGGCGCATGGTCGCCGACATACGGCAACAACGTGAACGTACAGTACGTGGGTATCGCCACACAGGGGTGGTGGAAGAACGGAGGCGACATATACTCCAACACCGAGGGCGGCTGCTGGATACTTTCCAATCTTTCGACCGCAGGGTACAACGGCCAGATATCGCTTCAGTTCACCGCTTCGAGCAACACCGCCGGTCCGATGTACTTCCAACTGGAATGGGCCGAGAACGACGGGATCGAGGGCACGGGGCTCGCCGCTGTCCAGCCCGTCTGGAACAAGATCGGCGAAGAGTACGTGATGTCGAACTGGCACAGCTGTATCCACGCACCCGAATACCATTTCGTGCTGCCGGACGCTCTGAAGAACAAGGAGAGCTTCGCCCTTCGAATGAGGGCCACGCGTCCGCGCAACGCCAGCGATAACTCGGATGACGGCCCTAATAACGGCGTCAGCCGGATCGGGATCATACGCATGTCGAACCTCGATATCAAATAAATCTTAACACGAAAAGCAATGAAGAAATACTTGTATATATTGGGGATAACGGCCGCGCTGCTGGCCGGCGCGCTCGCCATGACCGGTTGTACTCCGGATGAGGATACGCCCGAATTCCAGTACTCCAGGCGTCTGGTGACCAACGTCTATTTCTCGCCCATAATGTCCGTATATCCCGGTCAGCTCCTCACCGTCCCCGGTGTCGGCTTCGAAACCGGCGACGTGGTGTCGTTCCGTACCGAGGATGGTAAAACGGAGATGCCGGTAAGCGGCATCACTTCCAAAACGGGCAAAATAACGATCCCGTCCGCTATCAAGAGGAGTGAATACGATATCTATGTGGTGCGCGGCGACAGGGAGCAGTACATCACCAGCGTCCGGCTCTATCTCTCGGCTGACTTCGACGCTCCCGACAAACCCGGCATGAACCTCAAAGGCGTCGTTTACTGCGGCGAGAAAGGCCTGAAGGGCGTCCGCGTGACTGACGGCATCGTAACGACCACCACCGACAATGACGGTTACTATTGGCTGGCGTCGGAAAAGAAACTCGGCTACGTCTACATCACCATTCCCTCGGGCTACCTACCGGAGGATTTCGACAACGAAATGATGGGTTTCTGGGCGCCGATAACGCGTGACGTCCAAACGGTAGAGAACCACAATTTCGGGCTGAAGGAGGTCGATAACGACAACCACATAATGCTCGTGGGCGCCGACCTCCACCTGGCCGACAAGCAGAACGACCTTGCCGCCTTCAGGAACGGGTTCATTGCCGAAACGAACGCTTTCGCGGCCGCGCAATCGGTGCCGGTCTACTGCATGATGGCGGGCGACATGACCTGGGACCTATACTGGTACTCCAACAAATTCCAGCTTTCGGACTACAAGAAGCTGTTGGAGAACAGTTGTAACATTCCGGTATTCAACTCTATGGGTAATCACGACAACGATCCGTATGTTACGGGCGATGCCGCGGGTGAAGCTCGTTTCCTCACTACGTTCGGGCCGAACTACTATTCGTTCGATCTGGGCAAAGTCCACTACGTCGTGCTCGACGACATTATCTGGACCAACACCGGAGGCAGGCAGGGAACGGTTGGCAACCGCGACTACGTCAGGCAGGTGTCGGCCGTACAGATGGACTGGCTGGAGGAAGACCTTGCCGCGGTCGGTGACAAGACCGCTCCGCTGGTCATCTGCCTGCACGTCCAGCTGCACGAGAACTACAACAGTTCGTTCAGCAACACCCAGAAGATGACCACCACCGTAGGCGGTACACAGGCGCTGCTCGATGCCGTCGCCGGATTCTCCGACGTGCATTTAATATCGGGCCACACGCACCACAACGCGACGATGCGCATCAGTAATTCTGTGACAGAGCACAACACGGCCGCCGTGTGCGAAACATGGTGGTGGAGCCAGTACCTCTCGGGGCGCGGGATATGCGTCGACGGAACACCTTCCGGGTACGGCCTCTACACCATGAGCGGAAAGGATGTCGAATGGATATACAAGAGCATCGGCGAGGAGGCCTCCTACCAGTTCCGCACCTACGACATGAACAAGGTGAAAACGCATCTGAACACCGATACCTACAAGTCATATCTGGCGAAGTACCACAGTCGCTCGAACGGCGGTTACGATTACGCCGCCGTCGGGAACAACGTGGTCTTCATCAATGTCTGGAACTACGATCCGCAGTGGACCATATCGGTGAAGGAGACGGGCGGTTCCGACCTCAGCGTTTCGCGCATTCTCCAGCGCGACCCGCTGCACACCATAGTTTTCGATATACCGCGCGTGGCGAGCGGAAGGGATGCGAACTCGGACTGGGCCTCGTGCCCCAACTCCCATATGTTCTACGTGACCACCACGGGGCAGAACAAGCCGCTGGAGATCACCGTGACGGACCGTTTCGGGAATGTATACACCGAGCAGATGACGCTGCCAAAGGATTTCACCACGACAATGAAATAATCTAAAAAACGCTGACAATGAAAAAGTATAGTGTATTTAACCTTTTGCGGTTGTCGCTTATCGTCCTGCTTGCGGCCGCGGGCTGCAGGAAAGACCCTGTCGAACCCGCGAACATATCGCTCGACAGGAGTTCGGTGAGCGCCAACAAGCGCGGCATGACTTACGAGGGAGGGGAGGTTTCGTTCAACGTAACGTCCAATGTGTACTGGGTGATAAACGTGCCGAAGGATGCGGAAGAGTGGCTCGCGCTCTCTCCCCGTGCGGCTTACGGAAACCAGACCGTGAAGGTGATCGCCCAGATGAACACGGGCGGAGAGCGTTCCGCCGTCCTGACTTTCGACTCCATGGACGGCGTTACGGCCGAGATCGAGGTAACCCAGGGTGCCTACGGCGAGCTGATATATTTCGTCCGCACGGACGCCGGATCGACAGCGGTTTCGGGTGAGGTCGCGGTGAAGGAGTTCTCCGGATGGAATGCCGACGGCATCGGGGGCGTTTCGGACATTACATTCTCGGGCGTGAATGCCGCGGTTTCCTCCTCGAATCCTTCGTCGGGATACGACGGGGCTTCAGGCGGCAACAATATCCATCTGAACATCCCCGCGGGAGCGGAAACCAACGAGGCGTCGTTCATCGTGAACGGAGTCGACACCAGAGGCGACCTCTACTTCCGCCTGAAATTCGGCGTGATGTCCGAATCGGGGACTATTGCACCGCCCGATCTGCTGGTGCAGGTCAACAACGGCGGCGACGAGTATGTCGACCTGAATTACGAGGTGACCGGCAGCGGCGACTGGAAAGAGGCTCTGGCCCGCTTCTATGTCGGAGCAGACGACACGAACCTAAGCTTCAGGATAATAACCGCGACCGGAGAGTATTACATAGACGATTTCCGACTCTACGAGGGCAATGCGGGCGACGGACAGGAGGTGGTCTTCCAGATCACCGACGACGGCCAGGAAGCTGGCTATTCCTATTTCGAGGATGATTTCGGTTGGGTGACCGCTGTTTACGGCGGTACGGACTATATCGGCGGCTATCCCAGCGCCAGCGCCGAGACATTCTGGAACAACATAACCGCCGCGGCTTACGGGGATGAGGCCTACAACGCATTCAATCCGAGCGGATGGCTGCTCGGCGACAACGCGCTCAAGCAGCGTACCTACCTGCGCATAGGCTACGTCAAGTTCGGCCGTGCAGCCAATGCGGCCGGCAGCGGCGGCAGTCTTATGACGCCGCCTCTCGACAAGGTCAAAAAGAACAGCACCACCACGCTCAAGGTGAGTTTCGACTGTTGCATTTTTGTCGGAACGACAGGTACGTGGGATCCGAACAGCATGCAGGTACGCGTCCTGGGCCCCGGAAGCATCAACGACGAAACGTCGGCTGTAACAGCGCAGGCGTTCTATATGCAGACCGGCGTCATGCATCAGTGGGAAACAAAGGAATTCCTTGTTTACGGGGCTACGAATGCCACGCAGATAGTGTTCGAATCGGTCGAGGAAACCGCGAAGGCCAACCGCCTGTTCCTCGATAACGTGAGGATCGTCAAGGCCAGCGCTTCGGACAAGCCGCCGGTGGACCTGGTGCCGCTCAACGCGCCTGTGGCGAAATACGAAGAAACCGATTCCGTAGAACCCGAGGTGAAATTCTCGTGGAGCGCCATTGTCAACGCCGCTTCATACGAATACGAGGCCACACTCAAAGCGGGGCAGATCACCAGTACCAAGACAGGCACGGTTACCGGAACCGAACTCACCCTCACCGACCTGATCGCCGGCTCGACATGCGACCTGAGGGTGCGCGCGCTGCCTGCCGGGGGCGATGCGGTTTACAAGGAGTCGGACTGGAGCGAATCGGTAACCGGTATTGTCAGGGCTGCCGTAATTCCTCCCGATCCCGACATCGATTCACATGAAGTGGGCTTCGCGTTCGTCGACGACGACCTGTCGTGGATAACATATGCGATGTTCGGCAATCAGGAGAGCTTTGTCGACAACTTCCCGAGCAGTGTCGCAGGCTTGCGTTTCGACAGCGCCTCGACCGAAGGGAAAGCCCTGCTGGCATCGAAAGGCTGGGCGACCACGGCGGCCGGCGGAGCGAATTCCGGGGCATACGTCTATGAAGGGTGCGTCAAACTCGGTACGGCATCGGCCGTGGGATCGGTCTTCTCTCCCAAGGTTTCCGCCATAGACGCGGGCGCCAAGGTCAATGCCGCGGTAACCGTCGGAGGCACCGCCTTCCTCGGGACCAACAGCGTTTATGACGACGATCATGTGAAAATCTCGATAGAAGGCGAAGGTATGTTCGACGACGGCACCAAATCGCGCGAATATCACCTCAAGGCGTGGAACGACTGGCTCAGGCAGAGTTTCGTGGTTATGGGCATCGACAATCAAACCCGATTCAAACTCGAAACGCTGACGGCCGCCAAAGGACGCGTGATGTTCAACTACTTCAGCGTCGTGAAACTGGCCGACGACTACAATCCCGCGGCGCAGCTGCCGGTACTGGCCACTCCGGCCGATGTTACCATCTCCAACAGCACCGCCTACGGGTTCGACGCCTCGTGGACGGCGGTCGAGAACGCCACGGACTACGACTACTGGGTTGTCAATCCCAACGGCCGGATCGTCGTGCAGGGTAAGACCTGGGAACCGCGAGTGCATGTCGGCAACCTGGCGGGGAAAAATATATCTTCGACATATCTGTATTTCAACTTCCGCGTCGCGGCCAACCACATGAACTACGACAGCGGCAAGCTCGGGATACCCCAGACGTACGATTCGTCGCAGAGCTCGTCGGCTGTCAAGGCCGCCATCACCGCCGCCACCGCCACCGTCTATTTCCAGGACGACTTCTCGTGGTTCATGGGAACCAGCAGCGTGCTGTTGGAAACCAATACCGACTGGGTCAACACCTACTGCGTCGTCGATGCGATGGACAGGTTCGACACCCTGGTTACGGAGGGCACCCTGGATATGCACGGATGGGGTTACGACGCCACCAACAAGGCCGTCTATGCCCGTCCGGGTTATGTGCAGGTTAATTCGGGTTCGGCGGTCGGCCAGATCGTGTCGCCCGCCCTGACCGCGATCAGCGGGACCGACAATGTCAAAGTGTCGTTCGACGCCGGCTATTTCTATCAGTACTTCTCGCAGAAGGGCGACACGAACAGGGTGATTCAGGCAACCCTCAGGGGGGCCGGTTCGATAGACGGCGCGACGGGCGGGGTGCTCGAACTTACGCTGGCGCGCGGATCCTCCTGGGAAGGCCTTTCGTTCAATATTACCGGAGCCGACGCTACGACGCAGGTGGTTCTTGGGGCTAAGGTAGCCAGCTCCAACCGCTGGTTCCTGGATAACTTCAGGGTGGAATCCACGACCCATTGACAATGACAGGTGCGGGTGTACGGCCTGTACGCCCGCACCTTATTTATACATTTTAAAACGGCACAAATGGAGAACCTCAAATTTCTCTTTCTGGCAGCGGTTCTGAACGAACTCTTTGGTTAAGGGTTTTATCCGCGTGGGTGTTGTTTAAGCGGACATATTAAAATATACTTGAGCGCTTATTCAAAACACACGTTATTTTGTATCAATGGGGAGAGGGGCCGTGGCGGACCATTCCGTTGCGGCCCCGATTTTTGCGGGGAATGACGGGTTTGGAAAATATCCTGCGGCCGGCCGGGCCGTCCGGGGCGGCGTCAGCTGACGATCACGCGAACGCCCTGCTCCTCCAGCGCCTTTTTCATGGTGCCGGAGATGCCCGCGTCGGTGATGATGACGTCGATGCTGTCGATGTTGCAGATCTTCCCGAAACCCCTCTTGCCGAACTTCGACGAGTCGCACAGGACGATCGTTTTCGACGCCGCGTTCATCATCGCCTTGTTCAGCTCGGCCTCCTCGACGTTGGAGGTGGTAACGCCCCAGTCGAGGTCGACGCCGTCGACGCCCAGGAAAAGTTTCGAACAGCTGACGTTTTCAAGCAACTGGCTCGCGTAATTGCCCACGACCGAAAGCGAACGCTTGTGGAACATCCCTCCGAGCTGGAAAATATTGACGTTCTCCATGTCGCAGATGTTCAGGGTTGCCTTTACACACGGCGTTACGAGCATCAGGGACCCTTTGGGCCTGATCTTGTCGATGAAAGCGAAGATGGTGGAGCCCGAGTTGACGATTATCGTGTCGTTCTCCTCGATCAGTTCCGCCGCAGCGGTTGCGATCCTTTCCTTTTCGGCGACATGCAGTTTTTCTTTTTCGGCTACATGGCGGTCGGGAAGGTGCGGATTGATGGGGCTGGCGCTCCCGTGGGTTTTATAAAGCAGCCCTTTCTCTTCGAGCAGCTTCAGGTCTTTGCGGATCGTAACAGTGGTTACATCGAGCTCTCTGGCAATTTCGATGACCTTTACGAAGCCCTCCCTGTTGAGTTTTTCAAGGATGATCTTATGTCTTTCGGCAATGCTTAACATGGTTGTGAAATGAGATTTACGTTAATGTGTGAGTACAAAAATATCAATTAATCGGCAGAAAGCAAACAAATATCCGCTGCGGCATTTCTTTTTCACTGGCAGGAGGCTGTAATGATAAGAGAAAGATGCAAATGAAACATAAAAACGGAAACAATAAAAATTAAAAGTAAATAATACGTAAAAATAAATAATTTTTTCTTTTCTTTGTGGTAGGTACAGAGCCGGGATGTAAAACCGAAATACGTATTCCCGCTTTTATTTTTTTGAAAATTAACACTCATTTTTTTCTATGATAAATATCGAGGATGCGCTGCGTTCAGCCCGTGAAACCAAGGTTCTGGAGATCGGGCGCGATATACTTGGAGTTGTCCCCGGCGTTTTCCGGGATCGGTTTCCCGGCATGAAAGCGGTCGTTGTTGCCGACGTCAACACTTTCGAAGCGGCGGGACGCCGTGTGTGCGGGGCTCTGGCGGATGCGGGGGTGGAGCAGATCGAACCTTTCATTTTCACCGATCCCGGCCTTTACGCCGAATACGGCTATGTGGAGAGGCTGCGCGAATCTTTTTCGAGGCACGGCGCGATCCCGGTCGCGGTCGGTTCGGGAACCATAAACGACCTTGCGAAACTCGCCTCGTATGAAGCGGGGCGCGGCTATATGTGCGTTGCCACGGCGGCTTCGATGGACGGATACACGGCTTTCGGGGCCTCCGTTACGGCCGACGGCAAGAAACAGACCTTTTCGTGCCCGGCTCCGGCCGCCTGCGTCGCCGATATCGACGTGATCCGCCGCGCCCCGTCCGCGATGACGGCTTCGGGGTACGCCGACCTTTTCGCGAAAGTTACCGCCGGCGCCGACTGGATACTGGCCGACGCGCTGGGCGAGGAGCCGGTCGACGCCACGGCATGGGATATCGTGCAGGGCGGGCTCAAAGAATCGCTGGGCGATCCGGACGGAATAAGGAAAGCCTCTCCGGAGGCGGTTTCGAAACTTGTGAACGGGCTGATGCTGGGCGGATTCGCCATGCAGTGGCACCAGACGAGCCGTCCGGCTTCGGGCGCCGAGCATCAGTTCAGCCACCTGTGGAACATGGAGCGCCACACCAACCGTGGCGAAACCGTTTCGCACGGATTCCAGGTGGCGATAGGGACGCTTGCCGTAACGGCGCTCTATGAACAGATACTTAAAACGCCGCTCGACAGGCTCGATGTCGGGGCGTGCGTGGCGGCGTGGCCCGCAAAGGAGGAGCTTGCGCGGCAGGCCGTGGAGATGTTCCGGGGCACCGATTTTCCGGATATCGGCGTCGAGGAGGCGCTGCCGAAGTACGTTACGGCGGACCAGCTTCGGGATCAGCTCGAACTGCTCAAAAAAATATGGCCGGGGTTGAAAGAGGAGCTTTCGGCGCAGCTGGTGCCTTTCCGGGAGATCCGCCGGTGTTTCGGCATAGTCGGCGCGCCCGTCGATCCGGAGCAGATAGGGGTGTCGAGGCAGTACCTGCGCGATTCGTTCCTGAGGGCGCAGTTCATCCGCAGGCGCTGCACCGTGCTCGACCTCGCCGTCCGCACGGGGATGCTCGACCGGTGGCTCGACGGGATATTCGGCGGCAACGGCCGCGGCGGATTTGATGATAAAGGCGGTTGCTGATCCGAAACTGTCGGCACAGCGCAACCGTCGTTGATGTGGCAATTATAACCCTAAATGCAGAACCAATGAAAAGAATCCATTGTGTCGTTCTGGCGGCCGCAGCGCTGCTGGCGGCCTGCGGAAGCGGCGAAAAAGAGCCGGTTTCGCACTATATCCGGATCGATACCAAAGAGCAGCTGTACGACTATTTCCGCCTGTCGCCCGACCGCGGCGTCGTTATCAGCGGCCACCGCGGCGGCATGTCCGCGGGCTATCCCGAAAACTGCATCGAGTCGTTCGAGAAGACGCTCACTTACATGGAGTCGTTCTTCGAGATAGACCCGCGCCTTACCAAGGACAGCGTCATAGTGCTGATGCACGACTCCACGATAGACCGCACGACCACCGGCACAGGGCGCCTCTCGGACTACACCTACGCCGAACTGGCGCAGTTCACTCTGGTCGACCGCGACGGTAATGCGACGCCTTACAATATCCCGACGCTGAAGGAGTGCATAGAGTGGAGCCGGGGCAAGACGATCCTGAATTTCGACATAAAGGACGTTCCGCACGATTTCATGTCGGACTTCGTCGCCTCGCTCGATCCCGTGCCGCAGAACGTCATGTACACGGTGCGCAACGCGGAGCAGGCGCGCATGTACCTCGACCGCAATCCGGCCGCGATGCTCTCGTGCTGGTGCCATACCGAGGAGGAGTTCGCGGCTTACGAGGCGGCCGGAGTTCCCTGGGGGCAGGTGATGGCCTATGTGGGCCCGAGGATGCTGCCGGAGAGGGACAGCCTGTACCGTGCCCTGCGCGCCAACGGCGTTATGTGCATGATCTCGGTGGCCCCGACGCACGACAAGGCCCCGACCGACGCGGAAAAGATCGCCGGCTACCAGACCGATATCGCCACCGCGCCCGACGTCATCGAAACCGATTATCCCTATCTTTTTACCGGGCTCGACCTTTCGAAAAAATAATTTTGGTATCTTTACGGCCTTACCGTGAATCGAAAAGAATATTAGATGAAGTCGACCCAGCACGTACAAAGCGATCCCCTGTCGGGTTTCACGCCCGAAACACGAAAAAAATTCCTGCAGTGGCAGCGCCGCACCATCATCGCCACGATGATCGGCTACGCGCTCTATTACTTTGTCCGCAAGAACTTCAGCTTCGCCATGGTGGGGCTCCAGAACGATTACGGCATAACGAAAGGCGACCTGGGACTCGTGCTGACGCTCAACGGGCTGATCTATGGCTTTTCGCGCTTCGCCAACGGCCTTTTCGCCGACCGGCTGAACGCACGCTGGTACATGTCGATAGGGCTGTTCCTCTGTGCAGTTGCCAACATAGCCTTCGGTTTCGGCGCTGATATCGCCACGATGATAACCGGGCAGACCGGCGGTGCGCTTTTCAACAACACGATGATCCTATTCATGGGCATTATGTGGACCCTTGTAGGCCTGCTGCAGGGTACGGGTTTCCCTCCCTGCGCGCGCCTGCTGACGCACTGGATACCGCCCACGCAGTTGGCGACCAAGATGTCGGTGTGGAACACTTCGCATTCGATCGGGGCGGGGCTCGTGGTCATACTCTGTGGATATATAATGGGGCATATGGGCACCGGGCCCGAACATTTCGGGGCGTGGAAATGGTGTTTCTGGATACCTGCCGGCATCGCCCTCGCAGGCTCGGTATTCCTTTTCATAACCCTTCGCGACACCCCTTCTTCGGTAGGTCTTCCCGAACTGCCGGGCACCGAGAGCAAAAAGGAGGCCGTGGACAAGTCTAAGGAGCACAAGGAGTTCCTTCGCCGTAAGGTCTTCGGCAACAAACTCATATGGATACTCGGATTTGCCAATTTCTTCGTCTATGTGGTGAGGTTTTTCATACTCGACTGGGGGCCGACGCTTCTTACCGAATCGAAAGGCGTTTCCATAGCGCACAGCGGATGGCTGGTGGCGCTGTTCGAGATATCGGGCATCGTCGGCATGGTGGCGGCAGGCTGGGTAACGGACAAATACCTTAAAGGGCGCGCCCACCGCACCTGCGTCTTCTGCATGATCGGGGCGGCGCTCTTCATGACGCTCTTCTGGCTGCTGCCGCAGACCTCGCCCATCTGGATGATCTACGCCGCGCTGGCGCTTTCGGGTTTCTGCATCTACGGCCCGCAGGCTCTCATAGGCATCGCCGCAGCGAACCAGGCCACCAAAAAGGCCGCCGCCACGGCTAACGGCGTGACGGGTATTTTCGGATACGCGAGCGTGATCGTTTCGGGGTGGGTTCTCGGCAAGGTGGCCGAACTATACGGTTGGGACCCGGTCTACCAGATTGTGATAGGCATCGCCGTTGTGGGCATATTCGTTTTCATGCTGATGTGGAACGCCAAAGCGGACGGATATGATCTGGCGGACAAAGAAGAGGTCCTCGACGAACAGGCTCTTGAGAATGCCGCTGACTAATTTTTAACACAGCCGTCAGGCTGTGTGCGATCCCCACTTTTCAAAAATCGTGGGCGCAGACGAAGACTAAAATGGAAGTCTCCATGTGCGTAGCTCAAGGGGTACCATTTTAGGCGAGTCGGAGTAGATTTTTGGAACGTGGGCCAGTTTTTGCTACTTTTTGCTGGCCAAAAAGTAGTTAAAAGAAAAATCATTTTTATGATACAATACAAATCTCCTTTTTCGGCGGAGGAACTCGCCGGAAAACTCCGCGCCGTCCGCCATGTCGCACTCGATATGGACGGGACGATATATATGGGCAACTCGCTTTTCCCCTGGACGAAGGATTTTCTGGCCGGGCTCACGGCCGCGGGCATCGGCTACTCGTTCCTGACGAACAACCCCTCGAAGAACATCGCCGACTACATTGCCAAACTCGAAAAGATGGGCATCCGCGCCACCCGCGACGAGATGTACACCACGGCGATAGCCACCATAGACTATATTAAAACGCATTATCCCGCGGCGCGCAGGCTTTTCCTGCTTGGAACGCCCAGCATGACGGCCGAATTCGAGGCCGCCGGGTTCATCCCCACGGCCGACAGCGCCGAGGACCGTCCCGACCTGTTGGTCGTGGGTTTCGATATGACGCTGACCTACGACCGCCTCTGCCGCGCCGCGTGGTGGGCTTCGCAGGGCATTCCTTACGTTGCCACGAATCCCGACCGCGTCTGTCCGACCGACCAGCCGACCGTTCTGGTCGACTGCGGTTCGATCTGCAAATGCATAGAACACGCGACGGGCCGCGGGCCCGATATAACTCTCGGCAAACCAGATCCGAATATGCTTGCCGGAATCATGGAGCGGCACGGACTCCAATCTCGCGAAATAGCGATGGTGGGCGACCGCATCTACACCGACATCGCGATGGCGCACAACGCCGGGGCATTCGGGGTGCTCGTGCTTTCGGGCGAAACCACTGCCGAAACGGCCGCCGCGGCCGATCCGCAGCCCGACCTGACCGTCGCCTCGCTGAAGGAGTTCGGCGAGCTGCTCAGAACGCTTCGGTGATGCGGAAGAAATAGAGTTCCCGGTCGTCTTTTCCCGCCGCCGCGTCTATCCCGGCATTGATGCCGAATTTGCCCGCATAGTTCTGCACCGCCGCGCCGCCGCGCGAAGGTGTAGTGCCTGGTTTCTTTCCGATCGGGAAGAACATCATTCCCATGCCGCCGAAACCTGCCCCTGCGACTGCTCGAACGAGAGCGACGGCATGCCTGCAACGCCGATCCGTGATTCTTTTGGCGCGGCCGTGCTGTCCGGCGGAGCGGCTTCCTGCACCTCATCCGTGATGTTTTCCTGACCGGAAGCCGCGGTGCAGATGCCGGACAGCAATGCCGCAGATATCAGAAGAAAATATTTTTTCGCACCCGGCATACCTGTGCTTTCCGCAAACATCGGACCATCGTCCCTGTCAGCTGAATGCTTAAAACCGGCATCCGCGAAGCTCTCCTGCGCGGATCCCGAGGCCGTTCCTGCGGGTGCCTGGGCGGGCGAATGAATATTTTTTGAAAAAAGTCGGAAAATTTGTCCTCATTTCCCTTTCGCAACTGTCTATCTATTAAACAGGCTTTTATAACATGAAGACTTTACGAAAATACGCCGCAGCGGCAATAACCGCATTCGTGTTTCTGATGGCGGGCTGCACCCGGGCCGGCAATCTGGAGTGCAACATCGGCATTGCGGACATCACCCCCGGCGAACCGGTTCTGCTGGCCGGATTCGCGGCGCGGAAAGGGCTTTCGGACGGGGTTCACCGCCCGTTGAAAACGCATTGCCTCGTGCTGCAAAAGGACACGGCGCGCGTCTGCATCATCTCCAACGACATGATGGAGATCAGCATCGATTTCGCGGGCGAACTGCGGCGCGAGATCGCCGAGCGGACCGGCATCCCTTACGGCAACATCTTCATACACAACACCCACACCCATTCGGCTCCACGCACGAGCGGCGCCAGCACCGATCCAGGAGGCTCTAACGAGGCTTATAAACGGAAATTCGCCGATGTGCTGGTTGCAAACGCCGTCCGCACGGCGGCCGACCGCAAGGGTTTCCGCCCGTTCACCATCGAGATCGGCAAAGGAGAATGCCTGATCAACGGCAACCGCTGTGAAAAGGAGGGCCCGATCGACCGCGACCTCTACATGGTGCGTTTCCTCGATAAAAAAGGCAAACCTATCGTGTCGCTCGTGAACTTTTCGTGCCATCCGGTGAGCCTCAACCACCGCAGCCTGGTCGTTTCGACCGATTTCCCGGGCATCGCGGCAGAGGAGCTGGAGAAAGCATGGGGCGGAAGCGTCTTCTATTTCAGCGGCGCTTCGGGCAACGTGGACCCCGACGGTCCCCTGCGTGCCGACACGCTCTATACCGGGCAGCGCGGGCATGAACTCGCCCGGGCGGCTCTTGCGACAGTGTTCCGCGAACTTCCGCGTGAAGATGTACTCGTCGTCCGCAACCGCGAGGTGAGGCTGCCATACGCCATAACCGAGATCACGGCCGAGGCGGTCAACGCCCACGCCGACGAAATAAAACGGCAGACGGGCGTGTCGTCGACATGGCCGGACGATATCGAAGGGTGGCGCGCGCTGATCCTCGGGAAGATCGCGGCGGGCGAGGTCAAAAATTACCTCCCGGTCGAGATAGCCGCCGTTAACGTCGGCGGAGTCGTGATATTTTTCTCGCAGGGCGAGCCTTTCAACGAATACCAGGCCGTGGTTCGTGAAAGCGTGCCCGACACGCCGGTACTGTTCGTCGCCTACACCAACGGCCAGAACTCCTACCTGCCCAGCGCCCATGCCTATGCGAGCGACAGGGGGTACGCCTACGAAAAAGAGCAGATGCACGTCTATATAAAGGCGCCTTACCCGCTATCGGACGCCATGCCGCAGGTCTACGAGGCGGCGATAAAAGAGATAGTGGAATCTTCAAATCGATAAAAATGATCCTAAAACTAAAATACCTGTTACTTGCGGCGGTACTGGCGTCGGGTGCGTCGGGTGCGGCTGCGACTGCCGCGAACACCTGTGCCGTCATACCGCGTCCGGCCGTGTTGGTAGAAAAGCCGGGAGAGTTCGCCGTGAACTCCTCGACCGTGATCGCCGTCGAGGCTCCCGATGCTGAAATGCGCGCAGGGCTGGAGAACGTGGCGGGACAGCTGGCCGGAAGGTTTAAGGAGGCCGCCGGAATGAACCTCAAAATCGTTGCGGCAGCCCGCACGGGGAACAACGCCGTCGTTTTCCGCCAGGCCGAAGGGCTGGGGAAAGAGGCCTACCGCCTGACAGTTACGCCCGGCGGTGTGACAGTCGAGAGTTCCGCTCCCAACGGGGCGTTCTACGCCGTGCAGACGCTGCTGCAGCTTCTGCCCGCCGACATATACTCGCAGAAAAAGGTTTCCGCGCGCTGGACCGTCCCGTGCGTCGAGATCGCCGACGAGCCCCGGTTCGCATACCGCGGCATGCACCTCGACGTCTGCCTGCACTTCTTCCCGGCGGAGTACATCAAACGCTACCTCGACCTGATGGCCCTCCACAAGATGAACGTCTTCCACTGGCACCTGACCGAGGACCAGGGCTGGCGGATCGAGATAAAACGCTACCCGGAGCTTACCGGGAAAGGTTCGTGGAGGAAGGAAACGGTCATCGGCACGCTCAAATCGGGCTACTACGACGGGACTCCCTACGGGGGCTGCTACACCCAGGACGAGATCCGCGAGATCGTGCGCTACGCCGCCGAACGCTACATCACGGTGATACCCGAGATCGAGATGCCGGGACACGCCCTGGCCGCGATCTCGTGCTTCCCGGAGCTGTCGTGCGGTCTGGAGGAGAAATACGAAACCGCGACGAGGTGGGGCGTCTTCCGGCAGGTATTCTGCCCGAAGGCCGAAACTTTCGAGTTCCTCGAAAACGTGATCGACGAGGTGATCGAACTCTTCCCCTCGGAGTACATACACATAGGGGGCGACGAATGCCCCAAAACGAGTTGGAAACAGTGTACGCACTGCCAGGAGCTGATCTTCATACTCGGCCTCAAAGACGAGTTCGAGCTGCAGAGCTTCTTTGTGCAGCGGATGGAGAGGTACATACAGTCGCGCGGGCGTAAGATTATCGGTTGGGACGAAATCCTTCAGGGGGGTCTTGCGCCCAACGCGACTGTAATGTCGTGGCTGGGAGAGGAGGGCGGCATCAAGGCCGCCCAGCAGCATCACGACGTTGTGATGTGTCCCCATGACCGCTATTACCTCGACTATTACCAGGCCGACCCGCGCACCGAACCCCTCGCGATGGGGCATCTGGTGCCGCTGCGCAAGATGTACGATTACAATCCCGTGCCGGAAGTCCTGACTCCCGAAGAGCAAAAATACATAACCGGAGTGCAGGGATGCGTCTGGACGGAGTATATGCCCACCCCGGCGCGCGTCGAGTACATGGCGTGGCCGCGCGCCACAGCCATCGCCGAAGCGGGCTGGACTATCGCGGAAAACAAGGAGTGGAACGACTACACCCGCCGCCTCGAAAAGCACTTCGCGCGTCTGGATAAACTCGGTGTGGGCGCCTGCCGCGCATTCTTCGATGCGCAGATCGCGGTTCACGACGACGGCCCCTGGTCGAAGGTCGTAACGCTGGCCGCCGACGCTCCCGGAGCCGAAATACGCTACACCACTGACGGAACCGACCCGACTGCCAAATCCGGGGCATACGGGCTGCCGTTCGTCATCAACAAGTCGCAGACGGTGCGTGCCGCAGCCTTCCGCGACGGCAAAATGTTGGGGAAAGTTACACGCCGGGGCTTCGAATAATGGTATAGCCGCCGATACGGTGGCCGGGTTCGGCGCGGGAAAGACCGACACACACTCTATTGACAGTAAAAACAGGGATATGAAAAAAACATTGCTGATGGCCGTGTGCCTTGCGGTTTTCATAGGCTGCGGAGGCTGTTCCGAAGGCGGCCCGGCAGATAATACCGATCCGATCGACCCCGACGAAAATGTCACGGGCGCCGCGCCGGTCATCGCGTTTGCCGGCGGCATAGTGGAAACTGCCGGTAAATCCTATCTTATTTCGGCTGAGATCACGTCCGGGATCGGCCTTAAAAAGGTTCTGGTTGAAAAAACGTTTCCCGACGGGGAGTTCGGCAACCAGACGGAGTTATCGACCGTATCTTTCCGCGATCCGAAAAAATATACGGTCAGTAAGACAATGACAGTTCCGGGCGGGATCAAAAAGATGGTCGTGGTGATTACCGCGACCGACCTGGAGGATCGGGTAACCGGCGGCTCGTTCACATTTAAC
>JAVBVG010000038.1:0-34437 GCA_031554415.1 Rikenellaceae bacterium
GGGCGCCGCGAAGAAAGGCCACGACCCGAAGATCGTCGAGAAGATATGGGGCGACTGGGAGGCTTTCGCGTCGTATGCCTTCAACAAATCGCACTCGACGTGCTACGCATATGTGGCCTACCAGACCGGCTGGCTCAAGGCTCACTACCCGTCGGAGTTCATGGCCGCCCTCCTGAGCCGCAACCTGTCGGACATCAAGAGCATCACGCTCTACATGCAGGAGTGCAAGCGCATGAAGATAAACGTGCTGGGGCCCGACGTCAACGAGAGCTACCACATGTTCTCGTCGGACAGGGAGGGCAACGTGCGTTTCGGGCTGGCGGGCATCAAGGGCGTGGGCGAGGCCGCCGTGAAGTCGATCATCGAGGAGCGGCGGGCGAACGGCAAGTATAAGGATATATACGACTTCATGGAGCGCATCAACTTCCAGTCGGTCAACAAGAAGACGCTGGAGGGGCTTGCCGTCGGGGGAGCGCTCGACGCCATATCCGGATTCCACCGCAGCAAGTTTTTCGCGACGGATTCGGCCGACGGCAGCGGAAGTTTCCTCGAACAGCTGATGCGCTACGGGTCGAAAGTGCAGAGCGAGAAGTCGAACGTCCAGCAGAGCCTTTTCGGGACGGGTGTCGCCGAAGCCGCCATACAGCGTCCGCTGCTGCCGGTTTTTCCCGACTGGTCGCAGCTCGAAACGCTCAACCGCGAAAGGGAGGCCATCGGGATATACCTCTCGTCGCATCCGCTCGACAAATACCAGGTGGTGATAAGACACCTGTGCAACATGACGATGCAGGACCTCGAAAATCCCGCCGGACGGGCCAACCAGGATTTTACGGTCGCGGGAATGGTCACGGGGGTGCAGAACCTGATGTCGCAGAAAGGCAAGCCCTACGGACGCATCAAGGTCGAGGACTACGACGGCAATACCCACGAATTCACCATGTTCGACAAGGATTACGAGAAGTACCGCATATTCTTTTTTACCGACTATTTCCTGTTCATCCGCGGCCGTGTACAGCCAAAGATGTACAACCAGGAGGAGTTCGAGGCGCGGATATCCTCGATAGTGCAGCTGGGCGACGTGGAGAAGGATTTTTTGAAGGAAATTTGCATTACGGTGCCCCTCGACGCGATCGATGGCCCGTTTGTTGCGGCGTTGGACGAAGCGGCGCGGGAGAGCGAAGGCGGCCTCAGGCTCGGCATGAGGGTGGTCGACCGCAGGGGAAACATATCGGTGAGGATGTATTCGCGCAAATACAAGGTCGCCCTGACGGGCGGGTTTACCGAGTTCCTCGACGATAACGAGCTTGGATATACCATACAATAGAGCGGCCCTCTGCGTCGTTTTCAATATAAGGACCAAATAATTACTAATATAAAAACAAGTTTATGGTTTTAGAGATCACAAGCGCCAATTTCCAGCAGCTTCTGGAGAGCGGCAAACCCCTCGTGGTGGATTTTTGGGCGGAATGGTGCGGTCCGTGCCGCATGATCGCACCCATGGTGGAAGAACTGGCCGCGGAGTACGGCGACCGCATCACGGTGGGCAAATGCAACGTCGACACGGACAACGACCTGCCGGTCAAATATGCGATCCGCAACATCCCGACCATCCTTTTTTTCAAGAACGGAGAACTGGCCGAACGCCATGTCGGCGCACTCGGCAAATCAGACCTGCAGGCCAAGTTCGAAAAACTGCTTTAGAAGAATCCTACTGCCGGACGCCTGCGGGAAAGAGGTATTTTCCGGGGCTCCGGAGATCCGTCTTTACACCCTTTTCGGGGCTCGGAAAAAGACGGAAGCGGGGAAAACACCCTCGTTTTACGTAAAAACGGCGATTGCGTGCGAATAAATATTAACAAAACGCCCCCTTTTTCGAATAATTTTATATATTTGAAACGAAGTTTGTAGAGAAATCGTAAGAAAAACTTTAATATACAGGGAGTTTTCCGGAATGTAGAAAACGAAGCGTTAACGACGAAATATTGTAGGGGATAGAAAAGTCCCCGCCTTCATATAGCCTGTTTCTCAGGCGAGGCTACATGATAAAGGTGCACAACCACCACGACAGGGACATATGTCCTTGTTGAACGGCGGTTGTGCACCTTTTTTATTTTCGTATGCCTGAGAGAGGCAAAATTAACAGAAAAAAAGAGATAAAAAATATTATTCATTCTAAAACTATATCGTATGAAAAAGAGTTATCAGATCCTCAGAGGACTATGGGCCCTTGCCGCCGTTGCTTTGGTGGGCGGGCTTTCAGGTTGTAAACCTGACACACCCGAAGTTCCGACATTGCCCTCCCTTAAAATCCTGTATCAGGGAACGGAGAACAGCAACCTGACCCTCAGCTATGACGAAGAGGGCGCGATCACGCCTGAAAACGCCGACAGTTTCTTCGAAGTGCAGTCCACGCGCGACTGGTCGCTGACCAAGCCTTCCGGCGCCACATGGATTACCGTAACCCCCGTCAGCGGAAAAGCGAGCGACACCCCGATCAAGGTTACGGTCAGCGTTTCCGCCAACGCCGGCGAATCGCGTTCGGCGAACCTGACCATCAAGACCTCCGACGGTTCGAACCTCGAAAAGAAAGTCGTCATCAACCAGGCCGGCACCACTCCCGTGGTTGAATCGACACCCATAGTCGATTTCCGTGAAGAATATGTGCCGCAGCTCAAGGCCATTGGAGGGAATGAACCTTCCATTGCGCTTACAAAGGCTTACACTTTAGCAGGGACCGTCATTGCGAATCCAAGCAATAACCAGACCAACGGTACGACCGTCATCCAGGATGCCACGACTCCGGGAAGCGGGATCATTATCAGATTTTTCCCGGCTTCAGGCGTGTCTTATCCGGCTATAGGCGACTATGTCAAGGTTACCGTGGACGCAGGAAAGGATGTCGCGCTCTATTATAATGCCCTCCAGGTCAACGCGACCTCCATCGAGAAGGTCGGAACGGCTACGCCCGAGTCCACCAGTGTTGACATTGCAGACATTCTCGACTACGAATCACAGTTGGTCAAGGTTGAAGGCATCCAGTCCGCTTCCGCCGCCACGACAACATGGTCGGTTGGCGGCAAAAACACCAGTACGAACTTTGTGGACGAAAGCTATAATGCCCTTCTTGTATATTCCAGATCCGACTCGCCGTTCGCATCGCAGACCGTACCTACCGGCAGCGGTTATGTTATCGGTGTAGGCGGCCAGTTCAACGGCGCTGCGCAGGTGTCTCCGCGTACCGCGGCCGACATGAGCCTGACCGGAGAACGTTTCCCCGACGAACCACCCGTGGAGATAACCTCTCTCTATTTCGAGGACTTGGGCGCAGACAAGACCAGTGGGGAAATCAGGTCGATCAGCGGATTGACTTCCGGATGGCCTACTTTTGCACAGTACGGTTCGGCCGACCCCACCAAAGGTTGGAGAAGGGGCGGAACCATAAGCCAGAGCGCGGTTACCTATACAGGATCGGGCGGTGTGCGAAATTCGGGTTCGGCTTATGACACGGCTTCAGAATCCGACATATCGAAGGCTCCTTACGTTTATCTCGGTTCCAATCAGGATATACAGATAGGAAAAGTAAGTACCGGAGGCAAAACAAACTTCACTTTATCGTTCGGAGTTCATAATACGCTGGATGGAACTACCACCCCTCCGCAGTTCGGAGCCATAACCGGGACCACCTTTGAACTTCAGGCAGGGTTCGACGGGACCAGTTGGGCAGACCTTACCTATACTCCTACGCTGGACGGCAATAACTGGTACTGGTCCACGGCCGAATTCAAGGTTCCGGCCGGGACTTCGGAACTGTATTTCAAGTTCTCGTATAACGGAGCGAGCGGCACTTCGCTGCGCCTGGACGATTTCACTCTGGATGAAGGCGGCAACGGCACATTGATTAATCCCAGCACCGAACCCGAAGTGGAACTGACGCTTTCGCAGGTGCGCGCCCTGTATACTGGATCGGATTATACTTTTACCGCCAATAACGTGGTAAAAGGCAGTGTTGTGGTCAACATCGATCAGAATAACATGGCTTCGCCTAAGAACCTGATGATCTCGGACGGTACGACCGGACTTACGGTACGTTTGGGGAGTGACCCGGCCGCTACCGATTATCCCGTAGGCGCCGAGGTTAAGGTAAACCTTAAAGGCTTGAAACTTACCTCTTACGAAGGATTGGTGCAGGTCGGCGCAGCCAACGACGACGTTGTATTGACGGGAGAGAATAAACCGATCACTCCTCTGAAGATCAGCGCGGCCCAGTTCCTTACCGGAGCTTATCAGTCCATGCCTGTAGAGATAGAGAACGTACAGTTTATCTCTACCGCTGTCGGCAAGGTCGTGAACGACGCGTCTTTCCGGGATGCCGGGGATACGGCTCCGTCTTACATCACCATGGAAAGTTCCACAGCGGATCAATATACCGTTTATGTGTCGTCTTATGCGAAATTCTTCGCTACGCAGACCGTTCCTAACGGAAGCGGATCCATTAAAGGCGTGGGCACCGTTGCCGGCACTCCTCAGACAATTCTGCTCATGCCGCAGACGGCCAGCGATTTCTCGAATCTGACCGGAACCCGTTTCGCAGAGACCTCGTTCTTCTCGGTGAGCACCCAGGCTGTGCCTGTACCCGCGGCAGGAGGCAACGCCATCGTCAATGTTACGGCTAACGTTGCCTGGACGGCCGCCGTTACCGCCGGTGCCGCCAATATCACGGGCGGCCCGACCCCGGCAAGCGGAAACAACAACCAGACCATCACCCTTGTCTTCCCGGAAAATACCAGCACCGAAGAGACCAGGGAGGTAACCCTGACGATCACCGCCGCCGCTGGTTCGGGAGTAACTCCAGACTCTTACGAAGTGGTGTTCACCCAGGCTAAAGCCCCAGCGACAGATGAAGTTCCATTTACGGCTCAATGGGATCTCAACACAAGGAGCTCAGCAGTTTGGGGCACACAATCGCCAATGGCGCCTACTTCAGTGACTGCCGGTACTGTAACTATAGGGCAACTTACAGCAACAGGCTACACCTCTTCCGGAACAGCAGCAGGTTATACATGGGGGATGGGTGGAGCAGCATGGAGTGCTACCAATGCAACCAATCCCACGCAGTATGCTACTTTCACCGTTACGGCTCCTGCAGGTTCCACATTCTCAATGGCAAGCATCGATGCGAATTTAAGAAGGTCTGGTACAGGCCCATCTAAAACTATCTTACAATATCAAGTGGGATCTGGTAGCTATGTGCAGGTTGCGGATTGGAGTTTAACCGATGACACCAATAAAGGAAACAACATCACGTTAGACCTTTCCGGTGAAACTGCTCTGCAGGATGTTGCTGGGGGTACAGTGGTTACATTCAGATTTATACCTTATTCCGCATCTGGTACCGGCTCATGGTATTTTAACGGACATACCAATGCTGCTAATTCGGGTATCGGACTTGTCGTAAAAGGTTCTGTAGCGAATTAATCAGATTATTTAAAATGATATTTCGGGCAGGGGCGCGCGGCGTCCCTGCCTGAAGTGTCAAAACAGACGGCATACCCCCCACAAGTACTGAACGGCGACCCGCGTTTGGGAAAGGAGAGAAGAGAGCGATAATGTTCAGGAAAACAGACTTTAAGATAAGCCGCTGGCTGTTGATGCTGGCCGTGGCGGCGCTGCTCGCGGCGTGCGAGGACGAGCCCGAGGTGCCGATGGGCCCCTATCCGTCCGGACCGCCCGCCGACGGGTACGTGTGGAGGGAGATTCCCGTAATCCCGGACGACCTCCCCGCCGACCAGCAGGCGATCACCCACTATATAACCGTGAAAAACAAGAGAGTGCGCAACTACTCGATGCTGTACGATACCGACGAGAAAGTTTCATACTGGGTGGCCTATCCCATGCACCCCATGTACACGAGCGGCCCCGGAAAAAGAAGCGACGTCTTTACATACGATCCGGCCTTCCCCTACAATGAGCAGATGCCGGTTACGGGCAACAACACCTACGGATCGGGCTGGAGCAGGGGGCACCAGATAGCCTCGGCCGACCGTTACGTTACCCAGGAAGCCAACGACCAGACTTTTTACGTCACCAACATGACGCCGCAGAACTACGATCTGAACGGCGGCCAGTGGGCTACACTCGAAAGCTGGGTGCGGACTAAGGCGGCGGACTCGAAGAGGTCGGATACGCTGTACGTGGTGACAGGTTGCGTAATAAGAACGGCGGAATCCCCGAATGTGAGTTATGTGACCAAGAACGGCGTCAGGGGGGCGATACCAAAAGCGTACTATAAAGTGCTTCTCAGGACCGCCGACGGGGCGAGGACATACCCGACCAGCGAGAACGGCATGTGCATCGGCGTCTGGATGGAAAACAAAGCGCCGGCGGGAGGAGATGTCTGGCAGAATCATCTTACAAGCGTTGCGGATATAGAGGAGCTTACGGGGCAGACTTTCTTCCCCGCGATATCCGCGACCGTGAAAGAGACATACTCGGCCTCGGCGTGGGGCATATTTAACTGACACCGCGCCGCCGGGCGGGAGTACCTGTTTATTTAACCGACACAGTAAGTTATGAAAACCAAGGGATTTATTATCATCGCAGCGCTTTTCGTGCTGGGTACGGGGGTTTCGCTCTCGGCGCAGCCCGATGTGAAGCGCAACACAATAATGTTCTATAACCTCGAAAACCTTTTCGACACCATCCAGGACCCCGATACCAACGACAGGGAGTTCCTGCCCGACGGCAACAAAAAATGGAACAGCCACAAGTACTGGACGAAGATGCGCAATCTCGACCAGGTGCTCTACGGGATCGCGCAGGCGAACAAGGATTTTCCGGCGGTCATAGGCGTTTCCGAGATCGAGAACCGCAGCGTGCTCGAAGACCTGGTCATGATGGAAAAGATCCGCAAGGCCAATTACAGGATAGCGCACTTCGACTCGCCCGACAGGCGCGGCGTCGACGTGGGCTTCCTCTACCGCGCCGACCGGTTCAAGATCGAAGGGAGCTATCCGCATCCGGTGATGATGGAGGAACTGCCCGATTTCCGCACGCGCGACATTCTCGCGATGTGGGGAACGATGGACGGCGAACCCTTCTATTTCATGGTCGCCCACTGGCCCTCGAGACTGGGCGGACAGCAGGCTTCGGAACCCCGCAGGGTTGCCGCGGCCCGGATCATGCGCCACGTTATCGACTCGGTGCATATGGCCAGTCCGGCCACCAAGATCGTGGTGATGGGCGACCTTAACGACGATCCGAGCGACAAGAGCGTCGCGGTCGTGCTGGGCGGAAAGCAGAAGGTCAATGAGCTGGTGCCGGGCGATATGTTCAATCCCTATTACGAGATGTTCAAAAAAGGACACGGGACTCTGGCGTATCAGGACGCGTGGAATCTTTTCGACAATATCGTGGTGAGCGAGAACCTCGTCAACGCCCCCCGAGGCTCGTGGCATATCATTAAAGCGGACGGCCAATTCTACGGCAATATCTTCCGGGCGAAATACCTCTTCCAGCAGGAGGGACAGTATAAGGGCTACCCGCTGCGCACATTTGTCGGCGACAACTTCCAGTACGGATACAGCGACCACCTGCCAGTTTACATAGTTATGGAAAAATAAATTCAAACCGATTATGAAGATAAAACATTTACTACTTGTGGTTTTCGCTTTCTGCGCCGCGGGCGCATGGGCGCAGGAACCGACCGGAGGGATCGAAGGCCGGGCGGTAACGCGCGAGGGAAGAACCCCCATCGACGGCGTAAAGGTTACGCTGATGCCCGGCGGGCTCGTCGGCTATACGGAAGACGGCGGACGCTTCTCGTTCAAAGGGCTCCCGGCGGGCCAGTACACCGTCAAATTCGAATCGTATGATTTCGAAGAGGCCGATGTGAACGTGCGCGTCGCCGCGACCGTCCGCGACGTGACCGTCCCGATGATTCCGGCGGCCGTTACGGATGCCTTCCAGAATCTGGACACGGTCGACTTCGACATCGAAGGGGGCAGCGACGCGCAGTATTCGTCGTCGAACCTCTCCGCCTCGAAAGACCTCTTCTCGAATATCGCGGGATATAAATTCAGCGAAATGCGCTTCAACGCGCGCGGGCTCCGCGACGAAACGGTCTACCTCAACGGCGTGGAATTCAACGACGCGCTGACCGGCTACTCGCCGTGGTCGCTGTGGACGGGGCTCAACGACGCCACCCGCAACCAGGAATCGCAGGCCGGGGTCGGCTCCACCGCATACGGCGTGGGAGGGTTGAACGGCAATACCAATATCAACGCGCGCGCCTCGCAGGTACGCAAGGGCGCCCGCGTGAGCGTTGCCGGCGGCACCAACTCCTACCTTCTGCGCGTCATGGCCACATACGCTTCGGGGCTTCTCGACAACGGCTGGTCGTACGCGTTCTCGGTATCGACGCGCCAGGGACGCCACGCATGGGTGGACGGCGTCTACTACAACACGTGGGGCTATTTCGGCTCGGTCGAAAAGAAGTTCAAGGGGGGGCACAACCTCGGACTGACCTTCTTCGGAACGCCGACCCAACGCGGCGCCCAGCAGGCTTCGGTCCAGGAGGCTTATGACCTGCTCGGGAACAATTTCTACAACCCGAACTGGGGCTACCAGGACGGCAAGATGCGCAACGCCCGCGTCCGCAACAACCACGAACCGGTGGCTATGCTCAATTACAGCTACACCCAGCCCGACGGCAAGCTGGTATTCAACGCGGCGATGACATACCGTTTCGGGAAGAACGGCTACTCGGCCCTCGACTGGTACAATAACTCCGACCCGAGGCCCGACTACTACCGCAAGCTGCCATCGTATTTCGCACCGCCTTTCCTCGACGAGTACGACGAGAACCAATGGCCTGAAGCCACCCGGAATTGGGTGTATAACGATACGAACTACACCCAGATCAACTGGGACGACCTCACCAACCAGAACCGCAGCAGTTTTCAGAAGGACGGCGTGATACCCGCAGGGGTGGATGCCACCACGATGACCCGTTCGGTGTATATTATAGAGGAGAGGCGCACCGACCAGAACGACATTAATTTCAAGGCTCAGCTCGACCAGCAGGTTTCGCCCCGTTCGAAGTTCACCTACGGGCTCAACTACCGCTGGAACCGCACCGAATATTTTAAAACGGTGAAGGACCTTCTGGGAGGCGATTACTATATCGACCTCGACAATTTCGCCGACCGCGATTTTCCAAATTCGATACAATCGCAGAACGACCTCGCGCGTCCGAACAGGGCGCTGTATGAAGGCGACAAGTGGGGCTACGACTACTACGCCAATATCCGCGAAGGCAAAATGTGGGCTATATACAGGTACGGCGCACAGCGTTTCAACCTTTCCGCCGCGTTCGAAGCCGGGTTCAACAACTTCTGGCGCGACGGCCTCGTCGAAAAAGGCCTTTACCCCACCTATGTGGACGGGGTGAAGCAGCCTGTGGGCAACCGCTCGCTGGGAGAGTCCGACAGGCTCAACTTCTTCACGTACAAGGCTAAGGTCGGGGCGGGCTACAATATATCCGGAGCCCACCAGATAAGCGTCAACGCTGCTTACGCCCAGGACGCGCCCTATTTCCAGGACGTCTTCGTGTCGCCCCGCACCCGCAACGCGGCGGTTCCGGGACTCACCACCGAGAAGACTTTGGCGGCCGACATCACCTATAATATGCGCTATTCGTGGATGAAGATGCGCGTGGCCGGGTATTTCATAAAACTGAACGACCAGGCAAAGGTGATCAGCTTCTATGACGACTCCCACAAGGCCTTCACGAACTTCGCCATGACCGGCATCGACCAGCGCCATATGGGCGTGGAATTCGCGGCCGAGGTGCCCATCGTATGGGGGATATCCTTCAACACCGCCATAAACCTGGGCGAATACCAGTACACCAGCAATCCTTTGGTTACACAGACGGTGGACAACAGCGCCGAGGTGCTGCTTTCCAACGAACCCGTCTACTACAAGAACCTCTATGTCGAAAGCACCCCGCAGTGGGCGGCCAATTTCGGCCTTTCGTACCGCGGCCCCAACAACTGGTGGGCAGGCATCGACTTCAACGTCTACGACAGGCTGTACCTCTCGATGAACCCACTCTACAGGACGCAGGCCGCATTTATCAATATGGACAATCCGGTGAACGGCGACGAGTACCAGCTTAAAAAGGATATGATGTCACAGGAAAAATTCCCTACCGCCTTTGTGATGAACGCCAACCTCAGCAAGATGTGGTATCTGAGCAGGGGCCAGCTGGGTTTCTCTGTAGAGGCCAAGAACCTTCTCAACAACAAGAACATCAAAACCGGAGGTTACGAGCAGAGCCGCCTGTGGCGCAAGGACAACTACGATTGGAGCACCGATTGTTATCAAAGGTTCCCCTCGAAGTATTTCTATCTGTACGGGATAAACGTCTATCTTAATATCTATTACCGTTTCTAACACTCAAATAAAGCAAACGCTATGAAAATCAAGAATATATTGTCGATGATGGCCGCCGTGGCGCTGGCGGCGGCGCTTACGGGGTGTTATGAAAAGTACAACGGCCCTGAAAACTGGACCCGATACGACGACCAGTGGTTCACTGACAAAGGCTACAGCATCGAGTCCATTGCAACGGTAAAGCAGCTTTTCTCAGACCCGGATAACGATCTGGTGGACCATATGCAGGGGACGCCGGACAATCCCAACGTGATACCGGGAACAGCTCCCACCAATGTCCCCAGCTACGGCAGGTATTATCTCGTCGAAGAAATGTATGTTATCAAGGGCAAGGTCATCAGCAACGACGTCTACGGCAACTTCTACAACAGCATCCTCGTCCAGGACGAGGATGGCGGCGGCATCGAGGTCAAGCTGGGCCTTGGCGGCCTCTACACCAAGTATCCTCCCGGACAGACGGTCTACGTCGTCTGCAAGGGGCTTGCGTTGGGCAACTACCGCAGTACGCTCAGCCTGGGGCTGGAGCCGACTTCGGACGACCACAGCGACTCGAACGAACCCTATGCCAATAAAAACATGCAGCTGCAAAGCATAGTGGACGAGCATGTTTTCCGCGGGCCGGCTACTAAACTGGTTGCCGCGGACACACTCGTCGTCGCCGCCGGGCAGTCGCTCACCGACGCCCAGTTCTCGGCGCTGTGCGGCAGGCTGGTGCGCGTAGAGGGGCTCGTAAGCAAATGGGTTGCGGGAACGTTCGGGAACAGTCCCGGTTATCCCAGCTTCCTCTATAAGAGCGGATTCAACAGCTACACGATGTATAATTTCCAGTGGGCCATGGATCAATGGGCGGCTTATAAGATAGCTTATGATGCCTGGAAGGCTGCCGGAGAAATTGGCACTGCACCCGATAAACCCACACCGCCCGAACCGCAGAACAACTATCTCAACGACCCGCAGCCTTCGTGGGGATTCCAGGAGCACAATGACACCAGCAGCCGCAACTACGGCAGCGCGCTCTTCACCAAGGCGGGCTATACGGGAGCTTCCGAGATAATTATCCGAAGCAGCGGATACTCCAGGTTTGCCCTGAGGGCGGTTACCCCCGACACGAAAACCGTGAACGTAACGGGTGTGGTGGCCTTTTATACGGATAAGCAGGGCAGAAATCCGGCTTACCAGTTTACCGTTAACAATGTGAGCGACATCGTGCAGGTGGATTAGGCTCTCCGCTACATACCACATCGAAGCCGCCCTGCAACCGGGGCGGCTTTTTTGTGTGGAAGGAGGAAATTAGTATCTTTGGGCCGATAAAAAACATGACTCCATATGGCGGGAACATACAGCTATAAGATAGAACCGCGCGACGTCGACGCGACGCTGCGGGCGAGGATTTACACCATAGGCGACTACATTCTGGGGGCCGCCAACGACGACGCCGACATGCTGGGTTTCGGGCTGCGCGACCTGAACGCGGGCAACTCTTCGTGGGTGCTGTCGCGCATGGCGATCGAAATGACCCGCATACCCGCCCGCTATGAACGGTTCGACATCTACACCTGGGTGAGCGACTACGGACGGCTGATGACAACGCGCAACATGGTCATGACCGACGCCGCCGGCGACGGGATAGGCGCGGCGGTGACACAGTGGGCCATGATCGACCTCTCCACGCGCCGCCCGCTCGACCTGTCGGCGCTCTCCGACAAGCGGACCTCGCTCGTCGACCGCGAGCCCCCGATCGAGAAGCCGCGAAAAGTAGGCGCGTTCGAGCCGCAGGTCGAGAGGGCGCACAGGGTGGTTTACAGCGACATAGATTTCAACGGACACGTCAACAGCATGAAATATCTGGAGTGGATGGCCGATACGATGCCTCCCGAGCTGCTCGAAAGGGCCGCCGGAATGCGTGTCGACATCAACTATATCCACGAGGCCAAACTTGGGCAGGCTCTGACGGTCTGCCGGGCCGAAACGGACGGGCTCCACCAGTTCGACATCCGCAATGAAGAGGGGCTGTCGATCTGCAAGGCCGCGATAAACCTGAAATAATAAAAGCCCCGGAAGGGGCTTTTACTTTTAAGCGCGGCTTGTAATGAGGGTTGCGCTGTGCCGGGAGTTACAGATATTTCGGTTTCTGCCTCATTAAACCGCCGTAGCCGTTGCTACTCGTGGCCGATGTGTTTGGAAACCTCCTTGCTTTCGGCGATCGACTGAAGCGCCAGGTAGTTGTCGCCGTAGCGTTCGAGATTGTCGAGTTCGGTGCGGAAAGTGTCGAGGTGTTCCTCTTCCTCGGCGATCAGCTCCTCGAAAATGCGCTTCGAAGTGGCGTCGCGGGCCTCGCCGCACACCCTCGCCCATTCGTTGTAGCTGTCGATTGTGTTCTGTTCGAGTTCGATCCCTTTCTGCAGGATCGCCTTGACGTTCCCTTCGTTGATCTTGACCACTTTCTGGTCGGGCATCATGTCGAAGTCGCCCTCAAGGAAGAGAATCCTTTCGGCGAACTCCTCGGTGTGCTTCATCTCCTGTATGGCCACCCTTTTGAATATCTTTGCGAGGTACTTGTAGCCGATGTCCTCGAGGCGGACGTGGAAATCCATGTACTGCAGGGAAGCGGTGGTTTCCATCCTCACCCCTTTGTTCAGCAGGTCGATGCTGGTCTGATACTTGTTCATAATCTTGGGATTTTTATTTGTTGGTTTAAAGTTTGTTCGGAACAATGTAAAGTTACAACTTTCGTACCTTATTTCCGAATCGTGAGGCTCTTTTTTACTTTGGCGGATATTTTGTACCTTTATGGCAGATAACAAATTTTGGAAAAACGAATAATATGGCTGATTTATCGAAACTTGAGCCGAAGGCTGTGTGGGAACAGTTCGAGGCTGTCACGAAAATTCCGCGTCCGTCGAAGAAGGAGGAGAAAATGATCACTTTCCTCGCGGACTTTGCAAAGGCCCACGGACTGGAGTATAAAAAAGATGCTGTCGGCAATGTGGTGATCCTGAAACCGGCAGCTCATGGCGCTGCAAATCGTCCGACGGTGGTGCTGCAGAGTCATATGGACATGGTGTGCGAGAAAAACAGCGATGTGGATTTCGATTTCGACAATGACGCCATCCGAACCCGCATAGACGGGGACTGGGTGAGAGCCGAAGGGACTACGCTGGGAGCCGACGACGGGATAGGCATCGCCGCCGCACTTGCGATGCTGCTCGACAAAAAGGTGAAGCACGGGCCGCTGGAGGCGCTGTTCACCGTCGACGAGGAGACCGGCCTGACCGGCGCGTTCAACCTCGGCGGCGACATGATCTCGGGCAAATACCTCATAAACCTCGACTCGGAGGATGAGGGCGAGGTCTTTATCGGCTGTGCCGGGGGAGTCGACACTTTGGCCTGCTTCGATTATAAAACAGAGAAAATTCCGGCGGGATACCACTTCTTCGAGATTTCGGTTTCCGGGCTGCAGGGCGGCCACAGCGGCGACGACATAGAGAAAGGGCGCGGCAACTCCAACCGGATACTCGCCCGCCTTTTGTGGTCGGGGATAGCCGATTTCGGGCTGAGGCTGTCGCGGATCGACGGCGGGAACCTGCGCAACGCCATTCCCCGCGAGGCCAGTGCTTTGGCGGCGGTTCCAGAGGGGAAGGCCGATGCTTTCATGAAATTTTTCGACGGTTTCGCCTCCGAGATCGCCGCTGAACTGCAATATACCGACGCAGGCGTCAAGGTCGAAATGAACAAAGCAGACGCGGCGGATGTGATCGACGAAAAAACCGCACGCAACCTTGTATATGCGCTTATGGGAGTTCCCAACGGGGTGCAGGCGATGAGTTTTGCGATGCCCGGGCTGGTCGAAACGTCGACAAACTTAGCGTCGGTTAAAATGGCGGACGGAAAGATAGTCGTCACGACCTCGCAGCGTTCGTCGGTCGAAAGCTCTAAAAAAGCGGCGGCCGAAGCGGTCGAGTCGGTGTTTGCGCTTGCGGGGGCGAAAGTAGAGCATTCGGACGGTTATCCGGGCTGGGCGCCGAATCCGCATTCCCATATACTCGAGGTTACGGAAGCGGCCTATCTGGAACTGTTCGACGCTAAGGCTAAGGTCCGCGCGATCCATGCCGGACTGGAGTGCGGGCTGTTCCTCGAGAAATACCCGCACCTTGAGATGGTGTCGATAGGGCCGACGTTGCGCGGGGTCCACTCTCCGGACGAACGGCTGGAGATCCCGACGGTCGACAAATTCTGGCGGCTGCTCATACAAATATTGGAGACATTGTAACCGTCGCGTCATTGCGAACGAATGTGAAGCAATCCAGAAAGCAGCGGCTGGATTGCTTCGTCCTGCTTCGTACCTCGCAGTCCCTCGCAATGACGTTGTAAAACTTGGATTAACCCGGTACGACGTCGCGGCCGAAAGGGGTGAACGCCACCGCCGTCAGTTTGAAGTGCTGAAGCCCCAGAGGGATTCCTATAATGGTGATGCACAGAACGACGCCGAAAGCCAGATGCACGAGCGCGAGGCACAACCCCGCCGTGAACACCCACAGTATATTCATCAGCACATATAGGCAGCCGCTTCCGCCGCGGTCGACGGTGGTGGTTTTGCCGAAAGGCAGGAACGCGAACATTCCGATCTTGAACGCCTGATAGCCGAAAGGTATCCCGACGATGGTTATGCAGAGCAAGAGCCCCGCGATAAAGTATCCCAGCGCAACGAAAAGGCCGCCGAAGATTATCCAGAAGATATTTCCAAGCGTATTCATAATGTAAAGTCAGCCAGAACTATCGCGACGGCGGCTTCGGCTATCACCGGCACGCGCAGCGCGATGCAGGCGTCGTGGCGGCCGCCTATCGTCAGGGTTTCGACCCTGCCGGTTGCGAAATTGAAAGTTTCCTGGGGGCGCGAAATGCTGGCGGTGGGTTTCACGGCGATGCGCACCACGATCTCGTTGCCGTTGGTGATCCCTCCGTTGATGCCGCCCGCATTATTCGTTGCGGTGGTTCCCTGAGCGTCGACTATCATGTCGTTGTTCTCCGAACCGCGCAGCCGTGCCGCGTCGAAACCGCGTCCGAACTCCACCCCCTTAACTCCCGGGATCGAGAACATCAGGTGGCTCACCATGCTCTCGACCGAGTCGAAGAATGGTTCGCCCAATCCTGTCGGCACCCCGGTCGCTCGGCACTCGACCACTCCGCCGACGGAATCACCCGCCGCCACGACCTCGGAAATCACCCCGTCGAACGCCGTCCGGTCGCGCGAACCGCCCAGCTCGATTATTTCGGCCGAGATTTTTAAATTCCCCTCCTGCGTAGGGGTGGCGCCGAGCGACGGGATGGTTGTGTCCAGTATTTTTTTCGCGACCACCCCTGCGGCGACGAGTCCGAGCGTCACGCGCCCGGAAAAATGTCCCCCTCCCCGATAGTCGTTGTAACGGCTGTGGCCGTTGCCACCGCCGAATTTCTGCCGCGCCGTAAGATCGGCGTGGGAAGGGCGCGGATGTTCGACAAGTTTAAAGTAATCCTTCGAGCGCGTGTCTTCGTTGCGGAAAAGCACCGTCAGCGGAGCGCCGGTCGTACGGTCCTCGAAAACGCCCGAAACGATCTCGGGGATGTCGGCTTCTTTGCGCGGCGTGGTTCCTTTGGAACCGCTCCTGCGGCGCGAAAGGTCGGCCTCGAAATCGGCTGCCGTCAGCGGAATACCCGCCGGAACGCCGTCCATGACGACTCCCAGAGCCTCCCCATGCGACTCCCCGAAAATTGTTATCCTGAAATTGCGTCCGAATGAATTCATGTTAGTCATGACTTGCAGAGTTTGTCAAAGTCCTGCCAGAAGGCGGCGTATGATTTGGAAACGCACTCGGCGCCGCGGATAGTGACGGGCGACGAGGCGTTCAGCGCCGCGACCGCGAGCGACATCGCTATCCGGTGGTCCCCGTGGCTCTCGACCGTGCCGCCGCCGATCCTGCCTCCTGTAACGTGCATAACGTTCTCTTCTTCAATATCCACCGCGATGCCCAACTTGCCGTATTCGCTGCGCAGGGCTTCGGCGCGGTCGCTCTCCTTGTGCACCAGGCGGCAGGTTCCCGTTATCGTCGAAGTGCCCTCGCAGTTAGCCGCCAGCGCGACGAGCGCCGGAAAAAGGTCGGGGCAGTCCGTCGCGTCGAATTCGAAAGCGTGGAGTTCGCGGCGGCACACCGTAACCGAATCCCCGGTTTCCTCGATGCGCGCGCCGGCGCGTGAAAGGGCGTCGATAATGGCGGTGTCGGCCTGAAGGGAAACGGTGCGCAGATTGTGCAGGGTAACATCTCCCGCCACCGCTCCCGCGACCAGAAGGCACGAGGCGGCGCTCCAGTCCCCCTCCATAATGAATTCCGCGGGTGTGTATTGCTGACCGCCAGGAACATAGAACTCCTCATAGTCGCGGTGGTCGATGTCGATGCCGAACTTGTCCATCGTGTCGATGGTCATGTCGATATAGGGAAAACTCCTCAGTCCTTCGACATATATCGTGGTCCCGTGCCCGGCCAGCGGGAGCGACATGAGGAGGCCCGTCAGGAACTGCGATGAAACCGATCCGTCGAGCCGCACCTCGCCTCCGCGCATCGGCCCTTTCACCGTTATCGGCAGGAACCCCTTGTTGTCTTTGACTTTAACCCCCAACTGCCGCAGCGGTTCGGTCATCATGGTCATCGGGCGGCGCAGGATGCTGCCCCGTCCGTCGATTGTGACGGGGCCTTTGCAAAGCGATGCGATGGGGGTGAAAAGGCGCGTCGAGAGCCCCGATTCGCCTATGTCGAGTATGTCGGAAACGGGTTCCAGTCCACCGCTGATCGCGTAGGTGGTGTCGTCGAGCCTTCGGACCTGTGCGCCCAGAACCTGCACCACGCGAAGGGCGGCCTCGGTGTCGTCGCACATCTCGACGTTGTGGAGGGTCGATGTGCCGTCGGCCAGAAGCGCCGCGGCGATCGCCCGCTGGGCGTAACTTTTGGAACTCGGAGGGACTATATCGCCTTCTACTGTCCCGCCGGTTACTGTCTTATCCATTTTATATCAATAAATTGATTGTGAAAAATGATAGATGAAAAATGAAAAATTATTGGTGACGCTTCGCGTCGTTTCACTTCCCCTCCTTTGGAGGGGTGCCCGTCAGGGCGGGGTGGTTTAATCTGCGGCATATGCCGCGCATTAATCTTTCATCTTTCATTTATCATCTTTCATCGTAATTCAAAGTCTTTCCCCAGGTAAACCTCCCTCACGCGTTCGTCGTTGGCGAGTTCCTCCGCCGTACCTGCCTTCAGTATCTTCCCTTCGAACAAAAGGTAGGTGCGGTCGGTGATCTTGAGCGTTTCGTGGACGTTGTGGTCTGTGATGACCACCCCGATATTGCGGTCCTTGAGGCTGCGGACGATGGTCTGGATATCCTCCACCGCGATCGGGTCCACTCCGGCGAAAGGCTCGTCGAGCAGGATGAACGCAGGGTTGATGGCTACCGCCCGCGCGATCTCGCAGCGGCGGCGTTCACCCCCCGAAAGCTGGATACCCTTGCTTTTGCGCACTTTCTGAAGCCCGAACTCCGAGATCAGCGATTCGAGCCTTTCCTTCTGGTACTGCTTGGTAAAATCGGTCATCTCGAGTACCGCCTTGAGGTTGTCCTCGACGCTCAGGCGGCGGAAGACCGACGCCTCCTGCGCCAGATAGCCCACGCCCATCTGGGCGCGCTTGTAAACCGGCAGTTTGGTGATGTCGGTGGCGACGCCTTCGTCGTTCTCCAGGAAGATCGTTCCCTGATTGGGTTTTACCAGCCCCACTACCATGTAGAAAGTGGTGGTCTTTCCGGCCCCGTTCGGCCCGAGCAGCCCCACTATCTCGCCCTGGTTCACATCTATCGAAACGTGATCCACCACAGTACGCGTTTTGTACTGCTTGACAAGATCAACTGTGTATAATCTCATTCGGATTTTTATTATTTTTACAAATATAGCGCAAGCCTGGAGAAAACGTGAATTTACTCACAATTTTCCGTAAAAATAGGGAAATTTGGAAATAATGTATATCTTTAATTTGTTAAATGTGCAAATGTGGCAAAAACTGAAGTGGACGCGGGACCGGACATCATGTTATACGACAAGCTGAAGGAGTACTTCGGGTTTACCTCTTTCAAGGGGAACCAGGAGGCTGTGATCCGCAACGTGCTCGACGGGCGCGACACCTTCGTGCTGATGCCCACGGGAGGCGGAAAATCGCTCTGCTACCAGCTTCCGGCACTCATCATGGAGGGGGTCGCGATAGTCATTTCGCCCCTTATCGCCCTGATGAAGAACCAGGTCGACTCGATGCGCGCGTTCAGCGAAACCGACGGCGTGGCCCATTTCCTCAACTCTTCGCTCAACAAAAGCGCCATACAACAGGTCCGCGACGACGTTCTGGCAGGGAAGACCAAGCTCCTCTACTTCGCCCCCGAATCGCTCACCAAGGAGGACAACGTTTCGTTCCTCAGAAAGATAAAAGTGTCGTTCTTTGCCATCGACGAGGCGCACTGCATCTCGGAATGGGGACACGATTTTCGCCCGGAGTATCGCCGCATACGTCCTATAATCAACGACATAGGCAACGCACCCATCATCGCGCTCACCGCCACCGCCACCCCGAAGGTGCAGATGGATATCCAGAAAAACCTCGGGATGCAGGAGGCCGCCGTGTACAAGTCGTCGTTCAACCGCCCCAACCTCTACTACGAGATCCGCGCCAAGGTCGACGCGCCGAAGGAGATCATCCGCTACATAAAGACGAACGAAGGAAAATCGGGAATAATATACTGCCTCAGCCGTAAAAAGGTCGAGGAGCTGACCGAACTGCTGCTGGCCAACGGGATCAAGGCCCACGCCTACCACGCCGGGATGGACGCGGTGACAAGGGCGCGCAACCAGGACGATTTCCTGATGGAGAACGTAGACGTGATCGTCGCCACGATCGCTTTCGGCATGGGCATCGACAAGCCCGACGTGCGCTACGTGATACACTACGACATCCCCAAGAGCCTCGAAGGGTACTACCAGGAAACCGGGCGCGCGGGACGCGACGGAGGCGAAGGGCAGTGCGTCACGTTCTACAGCTACAAGGATATCCAGAAGCTCGAAAAATTCATGCAGGGCAAGCCCATCGCCGAACAGGAGATCGGAAAGCTACTGCTGCTCGAAACGGTTTCCTATGCCGAATCGTCGATATGCCGCCGCAAGACGCTGCTGCACTATTTCGGCGAGCAGTATGCCGCGGGAAACTGCGGCAGCTGCGACAACTGCCTCAATCCCCGCCCGAAGATCGACGCCACGGCCGATATGGAGCTGGCGCTGGAAACACTGCAGGCCATAGGCGACAAGTTCAAGATAGACTACCTCGAAAGCGTGCTGACCGGAAAGGCCACCACGCTCGTGAAATCATACCGCCACCACAAGATCGAGCAGTTCGGCGCCGGCGCCGAGCGCGACGCCCGGTATTGGGGCGCGGTCATCCGTCAGGGGCTGATCCTCGGGCTGATAGACAAGAACATCGAGAACTACGGACTGCTGGCGGTCAATGCCAAAGGGCTGGCCTTCATCGAAAAACCTTTCCCTGTAACCGTCACGCTCGACCACGAATACGATGCCGAAGGGGACGACGAGGACGGCGCGGCACAGCCCACCGGCAAGGGCGGAGGTGCGGCCGACGAGGAGTTGTTCCGCATGCTGAAAGACCTGACGAAAAAGGTGGCCAAGCAGCACGGCCTGCCGCCGTTCGTCATCTTCCAGGACCCCTCGCTCGAGGATATGTCGGTGCATTACCCGATCACCATCGAGGAGATGCAGAACATCAGCGGCGTGGGTGCGGGCAAGGCGCGGAAATTCGGGCAGCCGTTCATCGAGCTCATCAAACGATACGTCGAGGAGAAGGAGATCACCCGCCCGCAGGATATGGTGGTCAAGGGCGTCGCCAACAAGAGCGCCAACAAGGTCTACATCATCCAGAGCATCGACCGCAAGATGGATTTCGCCGACATAGCGCGCGCCAAGGACCTCGACTTCGACGAACTGCTGGGCGAGATCGAGAGCATCGTCTATTCGGGTACCAGGCTAAATATCAGCTACTACATCGACGAGGTGATGGACGAGGACAAGGCCGGGGAGATATACCTCTATTTTAAGGAGGACGCCCAAAGCGACTCCGTCGACGAGGCGCAGAAAGAACTCGGCTCCGACTTCACCGAGGAGGAGATCAGACTGGTCCGTATAAAATTCCTTTGCGAACAGGGGCATTGACACTACATTTTTCGCTGCCTTTTAGAAAATAAGTTACAAGGATTTATTCCCGCTTCCTGAAAGGTCGGAACGCCGACGGCGATTTAATTTTAAGGCAATCTCGACTTTTATAATCAGGCGGCAGCGGGGCTCCGCTATAGTACCGCCGCTTTTAAAAAAGTCGCCCAAAAATTTTCGCGGAAACTTCGTTTCCTGCTATTGTGGTGATAACGACGTTTTAGTGAATTTTGGTTGATTATTTGAATTTAGCGGCAGGCGCAGCCTGTGCACTTTTCTTGCACTTCGTGCAACCAGCTGAATTCAAATAACAGGGATGCCGGAAAACATCCGCAGTAAACGCCGATTCACTTCAAAGCAATATCAAAATGAACCGCCGCGGCCGTTGCCACTAAAATAAACCGCTGTGGCCGTTGCCACCGCTGGCGGCGTTCCGCCAATTTTTTGGTTACTTTGCAATTTGGCAAAGTAACAATAGAAACAGATGGAAGTAAGGGCAAAGAAATCGTTGGGGCAGCATTTCCTGACCGACCTGAACATTGCGCGGAAGATCGCGGACGCGCTTTCGGGCGGGGGCGGCGTGCTGGAGATAGGCGGAGGGACGGGCGTGCTGACGCAGTTCCTGCTGCTGCGGAACGGCATCCGGCTGTGGGGCATCGAGATAGACAGGGAGAGCATCGCCTATATGCGCCGGCATTTTACGGATTTTTCGCCGCGATTGATCGAAGGAGATTTCCTTAAATTCGATTTGCGCGGACAGTTTCCGGACGGCGTAAGGATCGTTGGAAATTTCCCATACAATATATCCTCGCAGATTTTTTTCAAGATACTGGAGAACCGCGATCTCGTGCCCGAAGTGGTGGGGATGATCCAGAGGGAGGTTGCGCTGCGCATTGCCGAACCTCCCGGCAGCCGTACCTACGGCATCATGAGCGTGCTGCTGCAGGCGTGGTACGACATAGAATATCTTTTTACGGTCAACGAGAGCGTTTTTTCGCCGCCGCCCAAGGTCAAAAGCGCCGTTATCCGCCTCTCGCGTAATTCTGTGAAGGAGCTTGGGTGCGACGAGGCTCTGTTCATAAAGGTGGTCAAGGCGGCCTTCGGGCAGCGGCGCAAAATGGTCCGTAACTCTTTGAAAGCCGTCTTCGGCGACTTCGGGGGGGCGGAACATCCGCTTTTCAGCGAGCGCGCCGAAAAACTTTCGGTCGCGCAGTTCGCCGATCTTACTAACTGGGTGTCGGCCCGTATCTGAGCCGCGAAATTTTGCATAATTTCGGGGGAACCGATTTTTTTTGTATTTTTATCACGGTTCCGCCTGCGAAGGCGGTTTCCGTTCGCCCCTTTCTTTTTAACAACTAAATGACCGTTTCTTATGGAGAAGAAAACGAACGGGTTGTCGCGCCGTGACTTCCTGAAAACCACCGGACTTGCGACCGCAGGCCTCGTGCTGGGCGGACTCTCGCCGCTGGAGGCGCTCGGTTCCTCTGAACCCAAAAAGAAAACCGCTGCCGCCGCCGACCGCGTGCGGCTTGCCTGCATCGGCATCGGCAACCGCGGATGGGACCTCGTGAAGGAGTTCGGGGCGAGCGGGCTTGCCGACATAGTGGCGCTGTGCGACGTCGACCTTGACGCCGGTTTCTGCCAGGAGGCGCTTAACGCACATCCGAAGGCCAAACGCTACCGCGATTTCCGCAAGATGTTCGACGAAATGGCGCCGCAAATAGACGCCGTGGCGGTCGCCATCCCCGACCATTCGCATTTCCCGGCCTGCATGCTGGCCATGTCGATGGGGAAACATGTCTACGTCGAAAAACCGATGGCGCGCACTTTCAACGAGGCGCAGCTGCTGATGGAAATGGCTCTGCGCAATCCGCAGGTCGCCACGCAGGTGGGCAACCAGGGACACTCCGAGGCCAATTATTTCCAGTTCAAAGCATGGATGGATGCGGGCATCATCAAGGACGTTACGGAGGTGACCGCGCACATGAATTCGGCGCGCCGCTGGCACGGCTGGGACCAGAACATATACAAGTTTCCGGACGCCGAGCCGCTCCCTGCGGGAATGGATTGGGATGTGTGGCTCGGAACTGCCATGTGGCACGATTTCAACAGGAAATTCCATCCGGGCGACTGGCGCAGCTGGTACGATTTCGGGATGGGCGCCCTTGGCGACTGGGGCGCGCATATCCTCGACACGGTGCACGAGTTCCTCGAACTGGGTCTGCCCTACGAAGTGGAGCCGCTCAAACTGGCGGGGCACAACGACTATTTCTTCCCGCTTTCGTCGACCATCCGTTTCCGTTTCCCCCGGCGCAGGCATATGCCCCCGGTTGACGTAACGTGGTACGACGGGGTGGACAACCTGCCGCCCATTCCCGCGGGTTACGGCGTGTCGGAAGTCGACCCCAATATTCCCCCGTCGGGTGCAAACGTAGCGCAGCCGGTGAGCCTCAATCCGGGCAAGATAATCTACTCCAAGGAGCTGATATTCAAAGGGGCGTCGCACGGAAGCACGCTGTCGATCATTCCCGAAGAGAAAGCCCGCGAAATGGCCGACAAACTGCCGCAGGTTCCCGAAAGCCCGTCGAACCACTACGTCAACTTCCTGCGCGCCTGCCGCGGCGAGGAGCGTACGCGCTCGCCTTTCGAGATACACGGCCCGCTGAGCCAGGTGTTCTCGCTCGGGGTGATCGCCCAGCGGTTGGGCCGCAAGCTCACTTTCGACGCCCATACTCGTGAAATAGTCGGCGACCCGATAGCGAATGCACTTTTGGCCGGAGCCCCTCCGCGTATCGAATGGACAGAATATTATAAAATGTAAAGAGATATGAAAAAAATATTTATATCCGCCGTATTGGCATGCATGGCCGCCGGGGTAAGTGCCCAGGAATGGGAGCCGTTGTTCAACGGCAAAAACCTTAAAGGATGGAAAACGCTCGACGGCAAGGTCGAATTCCGCGCCGCGAACGGCGAAATAGTCGGCACCTCAAAAACCGGCGAACCCAACACTTTCCTCACCACCGTGAAAAATTACGGCGACTTTATCCTCGAATTCGAGTTCATGGCCGACGGCGGGCTCAATTCTGGCGTGCAGTTCCGCAGCCACAGCCTTAAAGATTACAGGAACGGCCGCGTGCACGGATACCAGTATGAGATCGACACCGCTCCGCGCGCGTGGTCGGGCGGCGTCTACGACGAAGCTACACCCCGCCTGTGGCTCTATCCGCTGACATACAACCAGCCCGCCCGGACCGCCTACAAGCCCGGCGAGTGGAACAAGGCCCGCATCGAGGCTATCGGAACCTCGATCCGCACATGGCTCAACGGCGTCGAGTGCGCCGATCTTATCGACAATGCCGAAGCGGAGGGTTTCATCGCCCTGCAGATACACGACATCGGCAGCAATAAAGCGCTCGAAGGCAGGCAGGTCCGTTGGCGCGGCATCCGCATCTGCACCAAAGAACCTGCCCGCTACGCGTCGCCCGCAGACCCGGCCGTGCAGCAGATCAATCTCATTTCCAATACAATATCGGAGCGCGAGTCGGCCGATGGCTGGCGCCTGCTGTGGGACGGTAAAACAACGGAGGGGTGGCGTGGCGCGAAGCTCGACGCTTTTCCCGACAAAGGGTGGAAAATCGAAAACGGAACGCTCGTGGTCGAGAAGGCCGAAGGGACCGAATCGGGCAATGGAGGCGACATAGTTACGGTCGACAAATACCGCGATTTCATCCTGAAGGTCGATTTCATGATAACCGACGGAGCCAACAGCGGCATCAAGTACTTCGTCGATCCGGAACTCAACAAAGGCGAGGGCTCGGCGATCGGCTGCGAGTTCCAGATACTCGACGACCTGCGTCATCCCGACGCCAAACTGGGGGTCGACGGCAACCGCACGCTGGGGTCGCTCTACGACCTTATCCGTGCCGACAAGGAAGAGGCGTATTTCCGTCCGTCGACATTCAACACGGCTATGATCGTCGTGCGCGGCAACCATGTCGAGCACTGGCTCAACGGGGTGAAGATCGTCGAATACGAACGGAACAACCAGATGTGGAACGCTCTCGTGGCATACAGCAAATATCGTAACTGGCCGGATTTCGGCAACGCCGACGAGGGGCACATCCTTCTTCAGGACCACGGCGACAGGGTTTCGTTCCGCAACGTCAAAATAAAAGAGCTATAAGGCATTCACGTCATTGCGAGGAATCGACTTGTCGATGACGAAGCAATCCAGAATATACCGCTGGATTACATCGCTTGCTCAGTGAACTCGCCCGGCTAAAGCCGACCTTGGTTGCCGCGCTCCATTTCATTCCGCTCGCAATGACGATGGCAAAAAAGAGAAACGCAGGACTTTCGCTCCTGCGTTTCTCTTTTGCGTATGTGTCATCCCGGGGTAGGAACACCGACGGCGGATATGATCGCGTTTCGGCAATAATTCCCCGGCTCGGTCAGATGCCTCGGCTCCACTCTGCTTCGCTCGGCATGACATCAGGCGAATTAATGCGGACAAAGCAACATGGTTTTACCTGTCGGTTCTACCGCCCTTTGTTTTTCGCGCGGTTCTTGGTTTTCGGCAGCTGCGACTGCGATTGCTGCTGCTGGCGCTGCATCTGCATCTGGGCCTTCTGGGCCTGCTCCAGACGCGCCATGAACCCGCTCTTTTTCTTCTCCTTGCGCGGCGTTTCCAGCATCTGCTTACGCAGTTTCTGCTCGTTGATGGCGAACCTCACTCCGTATGTCTGCGCGATGGTGAAGAGGTTCGACAGCAGGTAGTAGAAGCAAAGCCCCGCCGCGTAGCTGTTGAACCACAGGAGCATCATGACGGGCATCATATAGAGCATCATGAACTTCATTCCGGCCATCTGCGGCTGCGAGGCCTGCTGCTTGAAGTTGAGCCACGAATAGAAGAACATCGAAACTGCCATCAGCAGCGCGAAGAGGCTTACGTGGTCGCCGTACCATGGAATCTTGAAAGGAAGGCTCAGTATGCTGTCATAACTCGAAAGGTCCTCGGCCCACCACAGGCTCTCCTGGCGCAATTCGATCGACGCCGGGAAGAAGCGGAACATGGCGATGATGATGGGGAACTGGATCAGCATGGGGATACATCCGGCCAGCGGATTGATGCCGGCCCGTCTGTTGAGCTCCATCAGGGCCTGCTGCTTCTTCATCGCGTCCTCCTTGTCGGGGAATCTGGCGTTGATCTCGTCCATCTCCGGTTTGATGACCCGCATCTTCGCCGAAGACTTATAAGAGGTGAAAGTAAGTGGGAAGATCACGATCTTGATGAAGAGCGTCATCAGGAAGATGATCCATCCGAAGTTCAGCCCTTTGGAGCCCAGCCAGTCGAACAGGGGAATCACCGCAAGGCGGCTGATCCAACCGATGATCGACCCGCCCAGCGGAACGACGCGCTCCATGGCGATGCCGTACTCTTTCAGCAGCGAGAACTTGTTGGGCCCGAAGTACATCCGGAAGCCGTAGGCGCTTTTGTCGCGCTCCATCGGGACGGTCATCTTCGCCTGGAACTTCTTGACGGTCCCGTCGCCCGGCTGATACGTGTAGTACTGCATGTCGGCGCCCTGGAAACTGTCGTCGGCGATCAGCACCGACGAGAAGAACTGCTGCTTGAAGGCCACCCAGTGCACCTTGCTCGTAACGTTTTCCTGCTTTGTCTGGCCCGCCTTGGCTATACCTATGTCCTCGATGCTCTTTTCGCCCGGATAACGGTACGATATATTGGTGTAGTTGTTCTCGTTTTCGAACCCTTTTTCGTTCTGCAGGCTGGTGTTCACCCAGTCGATCCCGAAGTTGGGCTGGTTGGACATCATCCGCTCCATCCCCACGAAATTGATCGAGTAGCCGATCATGTAATCGTTTCGCGGGATGGTGTACAGGAACTCGACGTATGCCAGCGAGTCCACCGGCAGGCGCATCGAAACGGTCTTCGACTCCTCGCCGTCGCGCCACTCCTCGCCGGAGGGTATGCTGCACGTGAAGTTGAACTCGCGGGTGTTCACCTGCGCGTCGTTGAAACCTTTCTTGATGAAGAAAACCACGTCGAAAAGCTCCGAACCCGGCTTCCACATATGCAGCGGATCGCCGCCGTACTTCTTGTAATCTTTCAGTGTAACGTCGGAAACCGCGCCTCCCAGCGACGAGAACTCGATGTCCATCACGTCGTTCGAAAGGGTGAAGCGCTGCTCGCCGGCCGTGCGCGCCGCCGCCATCACCTCGCCCAGAGGATCGGGCTGGTGCGTCTGCACCGCCGCCTGGGAAGCCTTCGCCGCCGCCATGGCCACCGAGTCGAACTGCGCTTCGGCGGGTTTGGGGGCGTTGGCCAAAGCTATGGAGTCCTGCACGCGTTTCTCCTCGGCGAATTTTTTCTGCTGCCTGTTCTGGTAAAACGAAAATCCGAAAAGGATCACGCCTATGATCACAAGGCCGATAATTGTCTGTTTGTTCATTAAAAATAAAAATTACGATTTTTATTTAATGAAAGATGAAAAATGGAAGATGAAAAATTTATGTGCGGCAAATGCCGCAGGTTTTTTAAGATGACGCGAAGCGTCACCACAATCTTTCATCTTTCATCTATCATTTTTCATTCGGCTGCGCCATAGCAGCCTTTACGAAGGCCACGAAAAGCGGGTGCGGGTTTTTGACGTTGCTTTTGTATTCGGGGTGGAACTGCACGCTCACGAACCACGGATGGGCCGGAATTTCGACCGCCTCCACAAGATCCGATTCGGGATTGATGCCGGTCGCCTTCATTCCCGCCGCCTCGAAACGGTCGAGGTAGGCGTTGTTGAATTCGTAGCGGTGGCGGTGGCGTTCCGAGATGAGTTCCCGTCCGCCGTAGGCCTCCCATATCTTCGAACCCTTGACCAGACGGCACGGATAGGCGCCCAGGCGCATCGTCCCGCCCTTGTCGCGCACGCTTTTCTGCTCCTCCATCAGGTCGATGACCGGATTTTTGGTCGTGTCGTTGTTCTCGGTGGTGTCGGCGTCGGCCAGCCCCAGCACGTCGCGCGCGAACTCGATGACCGAGCACTGCATACCCAGGCAGATGCCCAGGAAAGGCACTTTATGCTCGCGGGCGTACCGCACGGCGAGTATCTTGCCCTCCAGTCCGCGGTGTCCGAAACCGGGCGCGACCAGAATGCCGCCCATGGGCCTGAGCTGCGCGTCGAGGTTCCCCCCGTTCAGCTTTTCCGCGTTGATATAGTGGAGTTTGACCTTCACGTTGTTGGCCGCGCCGGCGTGGACGAACGATTCGGAGATGGATTTGTAGGCGTCGGGCAGCTCGGTGTACTTGCCCACGAGGCCGATGTCGACGGTCTTTTCGGGATTCTTCACGCGGCCGACGAAATCCTTCCACTTCGCAAGGTCGGGCTCGCCGTCGGCCGGGAGCCCCAGTTTGCGCAGCGTCACGCCGTCGAGGTTCTGTGCGTGCATCTTCAGCGGCACCTCGTAGATCGTCGGGACGTCGATGGATTCCATCACCGCCTCGGCGTCGACGTTGCAGAACAGCGCCACCTTGCGCCGGATGTCCTCGCCGATGTGCTGTTCGGTGCGCAAGACCAGAATATCCGGCTGCAACCCGTTCTCCAGCAGCATTTTCACAGAGTGCTGCGTGGGTTTTGTCTTCAACTCTCCCGACGCCGCGAGGTAGGGTATCAGCGTCAGGTGGATGACCGCCGTGTTCTGCGCGCCGAGGTTGTAGCGCAGCTGGCGGACCGCCTCGATGTAGGGAAGCCCCTCGATGTCGCCGACCGTGCCGCCGATCTCGGTGATGATTATGTCGTATTCGCCCTTGCTGCCCAGAAGCTGGATGCGGCGCTTGATCTCGTCGGTGATGTGGGGAATGACCTGAACCGTCTTGCCCAGATAGTCGCCCCGGCGCTCCTTGTCGATCACCGCCTGGTAGATGCGGCCGGTCGTAACGCTGTTGGCCTGCGAGGTGGGGATGGCGGTGAAACGCTCGTAGTGCCCCAGGTCGAGGTCGGTTTCGGCGCCGTCGTCCGTAACGTAGCATTCGCCGTGCTCATACGGATTGAGCGTTCCCGGATCGACGTTGATATACGGATCGAGTTTCTGGTTTGTTACGCGGTAACCCCTCGCCTGGAGCAGCTGCGCCAGCGAGGCGGCTATGATACCCTTCCCAAGCGAAGAGGCTACCCCCCCCGTGACGAAAATGTATTTGGTGGGATTCTTTTTTGTTGCCATGGTTAATTGAATTATGAATTATGAATTATGGATTATGAATTGATGGTGTCGCTGCGCGACGTCTTTAAATAATTATTTATAAAAACGCGAACGCAGTTCGCACCTTAAATTCATAATCCATAATTCATAATTCATAATTATGTTTATTCGTTCTCTTTATCTATTAATTGTATCTTCTCTATCGTCTGGGCCATTTCGGCTTTGGCGCGCTCGATCTTGTCGCGGACGTCGGCCACCATCGCCTCGGCGTTCTTCGAGTTGCCGAAGAAACCGATGTTGTTCTCCAGTGTGGCGATATCGCTTTCCAGCTGCTTGACCTTGTTGTAGAGCCTTTCGCGCTCGAAACGCAGGCGCTTGTCGCCGGTCGTTTTGAGACTGGTTACACGGCTCTTGAACTTATCCCTCGAACGCTGCTGCTCGCCTCCGCGAAGCGTCGCGAACATCTTGTCGACCGTCTCCTTATACTGTTTCTGGATGGCGTCCTTCTGCTTGATGGGCACGAAACCGATCTCGCTCCACTTACGCTGAAACTCCTTGATGTCCTCGAAGGTGATGCCGTCGAAACCGCGCTCTTCGGCGCCGACCAGCAGGGCGCGCTTCTTGTCGAGATTCTCCTTGTAGTTGCCCTCGACGCCCGAGAAGTGCGAGTTCTTCTTTTCGAAGAATTTGTCGCAGGCGGCTCGGAAACGCTTCCACACCGCGTCGGAATGGCGGCGCGGAACGGGCCCGATATCTTTCCAGCGTTTCTGCAGCGAGATCAACTCGTCGCTGGTCTTCTTCCAGTCGTCGCTCTCGGCCATCGATTCTGCCATCTCGCAGATCTCGTTCTTGAGCTGCAGATTGTGCTCCATCTCGGTTTTGAGCTGGTTGTAGTAGCCTCGCTTGGCTTCGAAGAAACCGTCGCAGGCGATGCGGAAACGCTCGTAGACGCGCGTGTTGTTCTTCTTGGGCGCGAAGCCGATGGTCTTCCAGACTTTCTGTATCTCGAGAAGTTTGTCCGATGCCTTGTTCCACTCCTTGCGCGTGGTGTAGGGCTCTGAGGCGAGCGCTTCGGTCTGTTCGCACAGCTCGGTCTTCAGGTCGAGGTTCTTCTTCTGCTCATCCTTTATGCTGTCGAAATAGCCCTGGTGCTGCTTATTGATGCGTCCGCTGGCTTCGCGGAAACGCTCCCATACGGCCTCCTTGTATTCGTTGGCCACCGGTCCCGTTTCACGCCACTCGTCATGGAGCTTCTGCAGTTTGTGGAAAGCCACGACGATGGTGGGCTCGAGCAGCAGCGCTTCGGCCTCCTCGCACAGCGCCAGCTTGGCCTCGTAGTTCCTTTTCAGGTCGAGGTCGCGCAGCTCCTTGTTTATCTTGATGTAGCTGTAAAAATTCTCGATGTGGTGGTTGTAGGTTTCCCACAGATCCTTGACGCCAGACTGGGGAACGGGACCGGTGTCGCGCCACCTCTGCTGCAGCTCGCGGAACGCGTTGAATGTCTGGCCCATCGTTTCGCTGCCGTTGACCAGGCTCTTGAGCTCCTCGATGATCTCCAACTTTGCTTTGAGGTTCTCCTCCTTGCTCTGTTCGAGCGTCGATATGAACTCGTCCCTGCGTCGGCGGTACTCCCTCACCAACTCTTTCAGTCGCAGTTCTTCGGCGTCGGCCGGGGCTTCGAAAGCTTCGGGGTCTCCCCCCGCGTCGGCATATGCTTTACGCGCCGCATCGACGTCGGCGCGGTGGAGCTTGTAGAAAGCCACCTTTATCGCCTCTGCGTCGCGGCGCAGGCTTTGTATCGGTTTTTCTTCTAAAAGACGGGCCAGCAGGTCGTTGAGCTCGGCCTTGCTTTTGGGCGCGAGGAAGAGTTCGCTTGCCGACTTGGCCTCTTTTTCTTCGCCCTCTTCGCCGTCGTCTTCGCCATCCTCATCTTCGTGACCCAGGTCGAGGTCGGAAGAGAGAGCGGCGAGAGCCGCCTCCTCGTCCGAGAAATCGACGCTCTCGGCGCGGGCCTCCTCGGCGTGGGCCTCCTCGTCGGCCTCTTTCGGCTCCGGTTCGGCTTCGACCTTATCGGCTTTTACGGTCCTTTTACGGGCGGGCTTCGCAGGCTCATCAGCCGCCGATGCCGGTTCTTCCGTTGCGCCCGCCGGCTCCGTTTCTTCGGCAGGCTCCTCTTTCGCTTTCGCGGTCTTCTTGGGGACCGCTTTTTTCTTTACCGGTTCTGCGGCCTCCGGCGCGGCCTCCTCACTTACAGTCGGGGCTGCGGGCTCCGCTGTTTCCTGTGTCTTTGTCGTCTGTGCATCATCGGCAGCAGCGCCGATTTGTTCCTCCGGAACAGATTTTTCCTTAGTGGCAGCCATCTTCTTTTTATTTAAAGGTTCGATTAGGCAACGATATCATGCAAAGTTATGCTAAAAAACCGAAAAGACCGCTACGTTTAACAGGAAAAATGCTACTTTTGCCTCTGTCACGAAAAACCGACTTTTGGCAGAATGAATTATCGCATACTGATAGTGGACGACGAGCCGGATATTCTGGAGTTCGTCGGATACAGCCTCAAAAAAGAGGGCTACGAGGTGGAAACCGCCGCGAACGGCCGCGACGGCGTAGAAAAAACACTGGCGTGGCATCCGCACCTCATCCTGCTCGACGCCATGATGCCCGTGATGGACGGTTTCGAGGCGTGCCGCCAGATACGCACCACCAAAGGTGTGGACGACACGCTCATCATCTTCCTGACGGCCCGCGGAGAAGAGAATTTCCAGGTCAAGGGTTTCGACTTCGGCGCCGACGACTACATCGTCAAGCCCATCCAGTTGAAGGCGCTTTCGAGCCGCATAAAAGCCGTCCTGAAGCGCAAGGACCACTCCGAACCCGCCGGCGACGCAATCATGGTCGACCACGAACGCCACGTCGTTACCAAAGGCGGCGAGGAGATCATGCTTCCGCGCAAGGAGTTCAACCTGCTCGACATGCTGCACTCACAGCCGGGGCGCCTTTTCACCCGCGAGGAGATTTACGATACCGTGTGGGGCACGGACGTCGTTGTGGGTGAACGCACCATCGACGTGCATATCCGCAACCTGCGCAAGAAGATCGGCGAGGACCACATCGTCACCGTCAAAGGGGTTGGTTACAAATACGAAGACTAGATATGGAAATTATTTACAGCATACGCAAAAAGGCGGCGAAACTCCGCAGGAGGATAGTCCTTCCCGAAGGCGCCGAGGACCGCACCATCCAGGCGGCCGACTTCCTTATCGGCGAAGGGATCGCCGAAATCATTCTGCTCGGTTCGAAAGGACGCGTCAGGGAGCAGGCGGCCCGCTACGGGCTGCGGAATATCCAGAGCGCGACCGTTATCGACCCCTACCGTTTGGGCGACGATGAGCAGAGGTACATCGACCTGATGGTCGAACTGCGCGGACACAAGGGCGTGACGAAAGAGACCGCCGCCAAACAGCTCCAGGACCCGTTGTATCTGGGCGCGGTTATGGTGAAGGCGGGCGACGCCGACGGCGAAGTGGCCGGAGCCATCAACTACACGGCCGACGTGCTGCGTCCGGCCCTCCAGTACATCAAGACTACGCCCGGCATCAGCGTGGTTTCCGGAGCGTTCATCATGCGCATCCCCGACAAGAGTTTCGGCGACAACGGCACGATGCTGTTCGCCGACTGCGCCGTGTCGCCCGACCCGACCGCCCGGCAGTTGGCCGAGATTGCCGTCGCGACAGCCACGACCGCCCGCCGCATAGTGGGCATGGAGCCTCGCGTGGCTATGCTCAGCTTTTCGACGCGCGGTTCTGCCAGGCATCCGTCGGTCGACAAGGTCGCCGAGGCGACGCGCCTGGCCCAGAAAATGGACCCGAACCTCATCATCGACGGCGAGATACAGGCCGACACAGCCATCGTTCCGGATGTCGCCGAGCGCAAGGCTCCCGGAAGCCGCCTCACCGGCCGCGCCAACATATTGATATTCCCCTCGCTGGAGGTGGGCAACATCGCCTACAAACTGGTGCAGAGGCTGGCGCACGCCGAAGCGATCGGCCCGGTGCTCCAGGGATTGGCCGCCCCCGTAAACGACCTTTCGAGGGGTTGCTCGGTCGACGATATAATCAATGTAGTGGCAATTACGGCATGTCAAACCGCTGAAGAATAACAGAATATAATGATAATATTAGTATTGAACTGCGGCTCGTCGTCGATCAAGTATCAGGTGATCGACATGAACGCGGAAAATCACACCCTGCTCGCAAAGGGGATCGCCGACCGCGTGGGTTTGCCCGAAGGCGAGATCGTCCTGAAAGCGGAGGGACGCGCCAATTATAAACTGGAACTTCCGGTTCCCAACCATAAAGAGGGCATCAGGCTCATTATCGAGGCCATAACCCATCCGAAGCACGGTGTGGTCGCGTCGCTCGAAGAGATCAAAGCCGTCGGCCACCGGGTGGCGCACGGAGGCGAATTTTTCTCGGACAGCGCGCTCGTCGACGACGACGTCATCGCGAAGATACGCGCCTGTTTCGAGTTGGCTCCGCTGCACAATCCGGCGAACCTCCAGGGCATTACCTCGATCGCCGAAATGCTGCCCGGCGTGCCGCAGGTGGCGGTTTTCGACACCTCGTTTCACCAGACCATCCCGGCCGAGAACTATATGTACGCCCTGCCGTGGAAATACTGGGAGAAATACCGCGTCCGCAAGTTCGGATTCCACGGCACGAGCCACAAATTCGTCGCGCACAAAGGGGCGAAGATGGCCGGGCTCGACATAAACTACTCGAAGATCGTAACCTGCCACATCGGCAACGGCGGTTCGATAACCGCTGTCGTCAACGGCTGTTCGCTCGATACCTCGATGGGCTTCACCCCGGTCGACGGGCTGATGATGGGGACCCGCACCGGCAGCATCGACCCCGGCGCGCTGCTTTTCATCGGCGAACAGGAGGGGATGGACTACGCCGCGCTCGGCAATATGATGAACAAGGATTCGGGCGTGTGGGGCGTGACGGGGATTTCGTCGGATATGCGCGACATCATGGCGGCGTCGGAATCGGGCAACGCGCGCGCGACGCTCGCCCTGGCGATGTACGACAACCGCGTCAAGCACTTCATCGGGGCCTATGCCGCGCTGATGGGCGGGATAGACATGATAATCTTCACGGGCGGCGTGGGCGAGAACCAGTACCAGTCGCGCGCGCGCATCTGCTCCGGTCTGGAGTATATGGGGGTGGAGTTCGACGCGGCGGTCAACGACGGGCTGCGCGGCGAGGACAGGATAATCTCGAAACCCGGTTCGCGCGTTACGGTGGCCGTCGTCACCACCGACGAGGAGCTGGTCATCGCCCGCGACACCTACCGCCTGACGGCGAAGTGAAAAATTTCGACTATACCGTCATTGCGAGGAAGCATGGCTGACGAAGCAATCCAGATAAAATAATTAAACATAAGTAAAACACCCGGTCAGGTTTGAAACATTAACCTGACCGGGTGT
>JAVBVG010000120.1:0-16375 GCA_031554415.1 Rikenellaceae bacterium
GTCGCGGCCTTGGCCACGACTTCGTCCTGCCCTTCGAACACCGCGGTAAACTCGACGGCAACGGCATCGCCGTTCCGCGGCGTTTCATGCGAATCGTTGAGGCATCCCGACAGGAAAGCCGCCGTGCATAGGAGTAATATGTATTTCCAAACCTTCATTCTATGTTTCTACTTGCTTTTATCGTTCCCTTAAAGTCCCCCCTCCTCCATCATTCAGCAACACACCGTACCGGCATGCCGCACCCATCGTCTATACCATACAGCCGCGAGGCTTGGCTGTCGCTGGTGTGCAGACCGTTTCCACCGGTACTCGTCCAGTAGCGGCCGTTACCACCTGTGTTAGCAAGATATCCGTTGTATTGTTCACGCCATCCGGCTGCTGGAAAGAACAGACTCGCTCCGTTATATGGGTTGTAGAATAACCTGCCATGATAAGCCACGGTTACCTTGCCCAAATCCACAGCGCTATTGGTCACTGCGCCTATTTGCGCTGCCTGTGTCCCAATCGCTTTTCGGTCGAAAAATCCGTCTGCATAACGGCCAAATACCGAATTCGAAACATTTGAATTGGAACTGATCGGCGGATTTACCCACAGCGACTGTAATAATTCCACCCTATCGGGAGTATCGGAACCTGCACCTCCGGTAGGACGGCGGTAACCTTCAGGACAACCTTCATAAGACGCTCTAAAAACATTGAGTTTTTGATAATCCCAATTTAATGGCTTGCCGTTCACGGGATTAACCGGATTGAAAGCATATAACAGGTTGTTCATTCCGCCGATTACGAAAAGCGCACCCGCCTGCGTCGGATAAGCGGTCATGACGCCGCCCTTCGGGGTTAAGAGTATGGATTGATCGGTGGCGCCGTTTTTGAAATCTGCCGCCGTCAGGTTATAGGACGAGAATTTCGCTGTCAGGTTGCGGGTGCCCACTCCTTCGCCCGCATCGCCCGGACGCATCAGATAATCGGCGCCCCCGCCCTGGCGCAGATACATTTTCTGGTACTTTGTGTTATTCGCATACGACAGCACTATGACCGCGTAACGGGCGGGTTTGGTAACCGCATTATACCCGGATTGCGAACTCCATTTGGTCTTCAGTCCTATGCGGAAGTAAATATTCCCGTTCAGCTCCGCACTACCCATGGCAAACGCATTGGCGCCCGTAACCATATAACCTCCCGCGTCGGGATCCGTATGTATTTCTGTGGCGGCATTTCGCGTCACGCCCGTGTCGCTTGTGGCGCTGGTGCTGAAAATTATGTCGCCTTCCTTGAAGTCACCGTATTCGAATACCTGTACCGCCCAACCGCCCGCGTTGCTCGGAGCCGTGATCGGGATGGTTATAAGGCGTTCCCCTGTCTTGTCCGCATCCCAGAAAGCGCCCACATAGGTAGGAGAAAGAGGCAGAACGGGGTCGGGTATTACGGCGGGAAGTTCCGGCGGGGCTGCCACCTGTTCGACATTTATTATATAGGTCCACTTGCCGGCCTCGATGTATATCCTTCCGTAACGCGGCGTGGCGGAACCATATTCGCTCACGTTCACCGACAGCCGCGTGGTCACATAAGGATCTCCGGCGGTTATGTCGGTGGCCAGCCATGTGTTTGCGGTTTCCGTGCCGCTTGTAACGTCGGTGATCCTTGTAACCTTCCAGCCCTTGCTGTAGTCGGTGAACACGTCCACCTTGTTGCCGGTGTCCGAATTGCCGCGCGGCATCCAGTTGAAAGAGAGTTCCGGCGGGGTTACGGTCAGTGTGTATTTGCCCGTGATATCGCCCGGCACGCCTTCATTATTCCAGGGTATGACTTCGGCTATCAACTTGGTGGTAACCGAACTCGCCGCCTCTTCGGGAGTCTGGTATCCGGGACCGTCGACACCGGTGATGTTCACCATGTAGCGGTGTCCGCGCAGTATGTCGAGATATTTAACCGTGGTCTGCTCGGGATTGCCGCGTTCATAGAAGTCTATCCTGTAATATGTTTCGACAGTCGTGTTCCGCGGCTGTCCAGACTCGGTATAATACCCTCCGACAAGCAGGAACGCGCGTTTGTCGTTCGTCGAGTTCTTGTTGTCGGCCTCGTTCATGAAAAGCAGTCCCGCCATGGACAGGGTGTACGGCGCCACAGAGTTGCCGATCGCAAAGTTGCCGATCGCGTTTATAACATTCCCCTCCGAGGCGGGCACCACGCTCGGATATTTCACCACCGCGCCGTCGAACTGCGCCGCGGCCTGCGGGACGACATACCCCTTGCTCCTGACGTTGCGGAGTTCGGAGGTCATCAATATGAAATTATCCAGGCCGTCGGCCTCGGTAAAGTTGTTGTATGCGTTCACGGCTACGTCCACCCTCGCGACGGCAAACAGCATATCTATGTTGCCGAAATCGCCGCCGGTGGTGGAGTATGTTACGATAACGCTTCTCTGCGACTCTCCCCACATGGGTATCGGGAACTGCGTTCCCCATTTTTTCGCTTCGATCTGCAGCCCGGCGAAGAGCTCCTGCTTGGTTTTTGTCGTCAGGGCGGGATCGGCGAGCAGGGCCTGCACCTCCGCGGTGCAGTTGCCCAAAAACACCAGCCTCTGTTTTTCGGAGCTGTCGGCGCTTTTCCGGAGCGTTATGGAATATCTGCGCGTGGTGGGGTTGTCGGGGTGGGCTAACTCCTCCACCGGCTGCGTGTAATACATGAACGTATCATTGCTGCCGTCGCCACCTTTGTCATTGAAAACAAGCACGTACATATCCTCCCTGGCGAGGGCGTATTCCCAAGTCGCCCAGTTGTGTATGCTCGCGCGGGTGGCGGCCATCCCGGGCATGGAGAGCTGCAGGATTATCTTCCCGCTGCCTCCCGGCGGACACAGTTCATTGTTGTCGCGCAGGCAGCCCGAAAGGACGATCGTCAACAGGACGAATATGTATTTGACAAATTTCATCAATAGTGTCGTTTCAAAAAAGAGGACTCCGTGTCCGGCATTCTAAAGTCCGCCGATGGGGTTTTCAATGCCTTTCCATTTGTTTATCTTAACGAGCGTTACTATATACACCCCGTATTCCATTTCGAGGTCGTACACCAGTTCGTATGTATCCTCCCTGTCGAGGTATTCCTCTACGGTCATGCCTGCGACCGGGCTTTCGGCAAAGAGCGCGGCGATTTTCGCGGTCAGGTTTTCCGACGTAAATTGCACCCCGGAGTTGGTTCCGGTGATCTTTATCGTGGAACCGTCGTTTTTGAGCAGCCTTCCCACCCTTTGGGTGCTTGTAAGCTCTGTGGCGAACTCCCCGAAGGAGTTCAGCGATATATGCGTCATAGTGCGGGTATCAGCCGCGTCTATGGAGTTGTCGTGTTTGATGGTCCCGTTGGGGAGCTCCAGCTTTATCGTAAGGGCGGGAAGTCCTTCCTCCCAGACCGGTTCCGCTCTCGTGGCTTTGTCCCTTACCGTTACTGTAATGTCGTTCGTGTCCTTTATCATCGAAACGAGCTTCTCTTGTTTATCGTCTTTGGCAATCTCGATGTATCCGTAGAAGAAATGACACGGATTATGAGTCATCGTGCCGGCCGGATCGTCGGAGAGCAGTTTGACGCGCGCGTCGCTCATAAAGACATGGTCGGCGCAGTAGTAGTAATTGTTCTCGCAGTTGCCGTAGGCGATTATGCAGTAGTCGCCCTGGCGTAGCCATTTCAGCGTGAGGCTGTAATCTTCTTTTACAAGATCGGCCTGCGTGTAGCGGTGGGTGGCGACGAACGAGCCGGTCCACTTATCGTAGGCATACAGGTCCAGGCTCATCACCTGTTCGCGGATCAGGTCCGCGTATTTCATGTTGTAGGTGTATTCGAAACGCAGCCGCGCCAACGGGAAACAGTCGTCCGTGTTGTCGTCAATGGTCACGCATCCCTGCATGAACAGCAGCGCGGCGGCGGCGGCCCACAAAGAGCGTTTCATATTACGACTTGCCAGGTATTTCAGTTTCTTGTTCATTTGCGTAGTTGCGAATGTTTTGCGTAAAGAATGTAAAGAAAAAGGGGAGCCCGCACTCCGGATACCCTTCGGCGGGCATCCCCTTTTCATTGAAAATTTCGCAAAGTCCAATTATACTTTTGGATGGTGCGGATCGATTAGATGTTGCCTTCCTGTTCGATACCGTGCCACTTGAGCATATCGATATCGACAATAACGTCAACTTCCACTTCGTCGATCGGGGGATTTTCGGGAATAACGCCGTCGTCGTCGTCGTCGTCGCCCTCATGCGAAGCGCCTATGCCCTTGATGGTAGCGATGGTAACCTTGAACGCGTCGTTACGTGCGACCACGTGGCGGTTGTTCTGTTCGGGGTTGAACAGCGCCAGGGTCCAGTAGCACTTTGCAGCGGTGTATTTTGCAACGAAGAATTCGCGGTCGGCTGTTTTAAATACGCCCGGAGATACTTCCACCTGTTCGTTCGTGGGGTTGTTTTTCTTCAAAGACCACGCGCTCGTTTCGGCGCTGGAGGTGATACCGGCCAGACCCCTTACATAAGCCATAGAGATATTAGCTTCTCCGAAATACGGGGTAAGCCACTCTTTCTTCGTCTTGTCATATACACGATAGAAATCACCGCCGTCAACGTAGGCGGTACCAAGAGCAGCACCGTCACCTGCAACTACCAAAGCTTTATTGGCGAAAGTTACCTTGCCTTCGATGAGCAGCGAAGTGGCGTTCCTTGCATACGACACTCCGTCCGGCCAGTTTTCAGGAACATAGAGGCCTGCCGACAAAGTTTCGGTAGGTGTAGCTACACCTGCGGGCGTGTAATCAGTGAGCGTCCTGTAATACAGACTCCTGTTGTCACCGTTGGCGGTGTCGTAGGGCGCCCTGTTTTTGATCTCACCGAAGGGAGTGCTGCTGGTTTCAGCCTGCGACCACTTCTGGAAAGCGTACATTGCCTTCGGGTTGTTCATCACCTTGAACTTGAGGGTTTCGAACGTGATGCCCAGGGTAGCCTGAAGAGCCGATACGTTGGGGCGATCGTTCATGAAAACTTTGGCAACGGCGCGGCCGACACCGATAGTGATGTTGTTTTCGGTAGGATTGAGGTTGCCTGCGGTAGGAGCCTTAAAGTTGACGGCTTCGGTATAACCGGTCATCAGGAACTTGCCTGAAACAGCGGGCAGTTCAGCTTCGAGGTCGAAGAATTCCGATGCCATGAATGCATTCAGCATCATACCGGTGGTGGAGTTTGCCGGGGTAACAGCATCGACAAAGTCAACCGGGAAATTGGTGTCGTTGGTAAAATCGATACCGTTCTGGCCGGCATTGATGGCAACGAACACGAATTTCGGGCCGGTGGTCGTGGTAACCGTCGTTGCGGTAACAGCGCCGCCGGATACAGTAAGAGGAGCCTTCTGGGTAAGCCTTCCGGTGTTCTGGTTGAAGATGAACACCCATGCGTCCACGATAGTGGATTCGCCGGGAGCCACGATGGCGTCATACTCGGCGCGGTGCGATTGTCCCGGGAGAGCGATTTTGATAACAGCGTTGGTAGGAACGCCTTCTTTGGCTTTCTTGCCGCCTTCGATTCCGTCCTTGGTACAGCCGATCATGGCAATGGCTGCGATGGCGGCGATCACAAATTTTAAATTCTTTTTCATGTCTTGTGAATTTGGTTAATAAATTGATTTGGTTAATAAATTAAAAATGTTGTTTGGTTTTTTGTCTTTTGGCTTCCGCAGGCTGCGGAGGCGTGTCTGCTTTTGTTAATCCGGGTTTTTTGTCTGCTTTGGGTTGGACTTCTTTGAATTACTTTTTATTTAATACCTTTATTTTTCGCGTTATCCTCACGTTTGAGCCGCACCTGTTCGAGGTTGTACTGCGCCTGGGAGATGCCTCCCGCCGCGGCGCGCCTCAGCAGTGATTCTGCCTCGTCGAGTTCTCCCAGTTTCAGATAGAGCGCCCCCAGGTTGTTCAGCGCCGCCGGAAAATCGCCCGCGCGCAGGAGATGCTGGAGCGCTGTTTCGGTATCCCCCCGCACGATCAGCAGCGCCGCGGCATTGCTCAGCGCGATCGGATCGTCGGGGAAAAAACTGAGGACGCGGTCAATCATGATCTCCTCGTACTGAGGAGTGCCTTTCCCAAAACTCCGCGCCCCCAGATACATTTCCCTGTGGCCCAACAACTCTTCTTTCCCTTTTTCTTTTATGATCGAAACCGCCTCTTCGACAGTAAAATCCTTGATAATATAGTTCACCTGGTATTCCACGCGGCGCAGGCCGGGGAACATCTCTGCGAGCATCATGCGCCACACACTTCCGCCGCCCAGCCGCTGCAGCTGCGCCTTGCGCGCATCCGGGCTCGGGTTCCCGTCGATGATGCCGACGACCTGGTTCTGACAGGGCATATCGCCCCTTGTGACGAGATCCCTCAGCCCGTTCCAGTCTTCGGCCGTGTAGTTCACCCTGAACATGTTCGAGGGGAGGTTGTAGCGGCTCTGGATATAATTCTTCAGCGCGTAGGAACGCTCGCGGGCCAGCCTGTCGTTGTTGCTGTAGCTCCCTTCCGGCGATGCGTAGCCGTGAATGTAGAGGTCGTGTATCTGCACGCCCGGGTTGTTGCGTATCTCGTTGAGAATATCGTCTATTCTGGTCAGCTCTTCCGGATTGCGCCTGAAGTCGGGATATATGACCGTCTTGTTGACCGGGAAGTCGAGGAACGCCTGTCCCTGCCTGTGGTCGTGGTATCTTTCGGACGACGCGTAGCCGTGAACGAAACCGTCCCTGTCCTGTACGATGCCGCCGCCGGAACCGCCGTCATGTCCTGCCGCTTCCGGGAAGTCCAGATATGCCTGCCCCTGCCTGCTGCGGTGTTTCACTTCGGGGGCGGGTTCCATCACCACCACCTCGAAAGAGGGCACGTAACCGGTCTGAACAGCCTGGGGCTGCGGAATGACATTGCCGCTCATCGCGAAGGTGAAGAGGCGGAATTCGTTGTAGCACCCTATGATCTCCTGATGCACCACCAGCCTGGCGCCGTCCATCCACGCCTCGCGCGGCACAGCCACGCTGTAATCGATCGTTTCGTCGGTGATATCGCCGCGTTTTTCATTCACCCTGAGCGTAGTGTAAGGCTCCGGATAAGTATATTTCTTCGAGCGGAGGGTTTCCCAGCGGTCGTTCAACTGGCCGCGGCGCTTGCCCTGTATCTCGACGTAAGGCATCACGACGCTGTTGGTCCCGTCGGAGAGTTCGGGGGTGAGGCGCATCGACTGGCATTTGGTAACCGCCGACGAATGTATGTTCATGACGATCTCCACCACAAGGTTGTTTCCTTCCTCGCAGATCCGGTTGCTCTGGAATGTGACCGCGCCCTCGTAATCCTGTGCCGACAGAGGCGCAAAAGCAATGATTCCCAAAATCAGTATGAGTCCTATCTTTTTCATCGCTTGCTTCTATTTAACGGCAATAAAGACTGCCGTTTTATTCCTTCTTGCTCGGCAAAGCCAAGCATGCTTATCTTTGCTCTCACTTCGTGCGTCATTTGATCAGGTACGAAAGGCTTATTCCCACCTTGGAGACGCCTATGTAATGTTTATCCTCCCATCCGTAGCAGTTTCCGCACACCTCCTGGTCGAAACGCTGGTACCACAGGTAGGTGTAACCCACTCCTATCGTCGCTTCGAGCGCCCAGCGGCGTCCCAGATACCAGCTGTAGCCGTAGCTGATCCCCGCGCCGGCCAGGTCGCCCTGGTAGCGGTTGTCCCTGAGCGAACCGAAGGGCAGATTGCCTATGTTGTAGTGAGCCCAGTGCGCGTGAACCCCCAGGAAATGGCCTGCGAAGGGATCGCAAAGCCACAGGCGGGCCTCGGGCTGCACGAGTATGATCTTCCACTTGCGGTTATCGGGCCACGACCAGGGGTTGTAGCTTCCGGTAACCTCCATCGTCCACTTGCGCGAGAGGCGGACCTCGAAACCCAGGTTCATCGTAGTCGTAACGTCGAACAGCAGGTTCGTTTTGAGCGCCCAGCGGGGACTTTCGGGAACATTGATCAGTTTCAAAGGGGTTAGGGGCAGGTTTTCGGCGGGAGCCGAGTATATCCTCTCCGCCGCCTGCTGCACGGGCACCACCACGTACACCATAGCTTCCTCCGCCGGGTAATCGTGCTCCGGCTCGGGCCGCACCGCCTCGGGCCGGTATGCCGGCTCTTCGTACACGGGTGCGGGTTTCGGGGTGTAGGGCTGCAGACGCGCGGGCGCGGGTGCGTTCCTGCGTGTCATGGCTTCGTCCTCCTTGTAGGGCAGGATCACGATATGCTTGTCGTTGATAATGTAGGTGAAACCCGAATCCTTGAGGATAAGGTCGAGAACGTCGCTGATATCGGTATTCACCGCCTCGACGGATACGGTCCTCGAAAGGTCCAATGCCGACTTGTTGTACGCGAAGGTATATCCGCACTGCTCCTCGATCTGCCTGAACAGCTTGCCCACCGGAACCTCCGTGCCGTAGACGCTGATCTTCGGGCCCTGTCCCGGAGGCATGGCCGCCAGCGGCACCGCTGCGAACAGCGCGGCAGCAGCCAATATCCCTGCGATCCATGCCGTTGCCGTGCGTCTGTATTTAATGTTCTCGAGCATAAATTTTTACTTCATCAGGGAGCCACGGAATCCGGATCCTGTCCGGCAGGACCTTTCATTCCGTGCCTCTGTAACTTTTTATTGATTCCCGCCGCTTTGCTGCAGCCTATTCTTCATAGCCTGTTCCTGAGTGCTCTTAAGGCTGCCGCCGACTTCCAGAACACCGTTTTCAAACCTGTAGGGATGACCCGCCACGCTGTGTACCACGTCGAGCATGTATTCGAGCGGCTCGCCGTTTACGAACTTCATTCTGTAGAGCGCTCCGGTCATGACGGCCGGGTCGGCCACCACCTTGAAATCGTATTTGCGCTGCAGCGCGCAGAGTATGTCTTCGAGAGTGCTGTTCTCGAACACCAGCCCGTCATCCATCCAACGAATCATGGAAGCGGCATCCACCTCCTGTATCTCCGTATGTCCGTCCTCTATCCGGTGCGTCAGATGGCGATCCGGAACAAGGTTGTGCGTCTTGCTATCGGATGTGGTAACGTCGACCGATCCGCTGAGTACCGTCACGTTTTCGTTTTTCTGGTTGCCATAGCAGCTGATATTGAATTCGGTTCCCACCACTTCGGTCGTCATATGCCGGGTCTGCACCGCGAAAGGTTTCCTTTTATTGGGAGCCACGTCGAAAAATCCCTCCCCGTACAGTTTCACGTCGCGTTTGCGTCCTTTGAACTTTACCGGATATTCCAGACGGCTGCCTGCATTGAGCCATATTTTCGTTCCGTCGGCCAGCTCCTGGTAGCCTGTTGTGCCGCGCGGAACATCCACGCTGGCCCATTCCACTTTGCCCACGCCGCCGGATACCATGAAATATGCGCCGACGATCACTGCGGCGGGCAGCAGGACGGCAGCCACACGCGCGGCGATGCCACCGGCACGCACCGGCTCCCTGCGTAGCAACCGGGACATCCCGAGGCGGGATTTCACGGCGTCGAGCGAACGGTAGACAGAACGGGTTACGGAATTAGGTAATGAGAGCCACAGCTTATTCATGGCCTCGTCTTTAGCCGTGTAATCTTTGGGCGAAAGGAGCCAGAGGTGGAATTTTTTCCACACCTTTCGGGAGAAGCGCCCGGAATGGAAGCGCTCTATTATTTCCTCGACGAATCTGGTTTCTTGATTATCCATTGCAGCGGATGGGATTGGTTGGTTTGCCGGGAGAGGACAATATCTGAATTGCTGTTTTTTGCGGTTAATATTACTTTACATGTATAGTTTAAGGTTGCGAGGCTTCATTTCATCGTTATTTTACTGTTTTTTTGTACAAAGCCTTACTATAAATACACGCAAGTCCTCCTGTTTTCCCGACGAATTCCGCATTTTTTGTAATTTTTCCAAAAATAAAATGAAAACACCCTTTTGCGGAAGTTGCAAAAGGGTGCTTGTGTGAAGAAAAAATAAACTTATGGCGTCCGGGAAACCCGGATCGTCAATAAACCATCACCGCGAACATTTTTATTACGCCTTTCAGCTCTTTCAGGGCGAGGCTCATATGGTTTTCGACAGTTTTTTTGGATATGTTGAGCCTCTCGGCGATCTCGTCGTTGGAAAGACCCTCGCGGCGGTTCAGTTCATAAACCGCTTTGCGCTGCGTCGGCATCTTCATAAGCGTCATATCGACGATCAGGTCGATCTCGCGCGCCATTATCATGTCTTCTCCCGAAGCGTACTCGCCTCCTCCGGCCTTCATCTGGTCCGCCGCAAACGAATCGCGGACATATTTGTGCCGCAGGAAATTCATCGTCGCATTGCGCGCGCTTATGTATATATATGTATTGAAATTGCGGGAGAGGTCGATGCCGTCGCGGTTGGTCCATATCTTGACGAAAACCTCCTGGGCAAGCTCCTCCGCATCGGATTCAGATTTGATGAACCCGTTGATAAAGTATTTTACTTTATTAAAATAAAAGAGAAAAACGCACTCGAAAGCGGCATGGTCGCCATCCTTCAATGCGGCGACGGTGTCTTTGGTAATATTACTGTTCATTCGCCTCGTTTCTTTAGCCGATTACTCCGTAACGGCGGAAAGGGCCCGGATATTGCGATAGACTGCAACACATCCGGCCGCAGGAATCCGCGCGCCAGGCATTTCACAACTACGATCTATTTCCTCATATGGTTACAACGACTACCCGATTCAACAGAACGAACAATACAAAGACAGACACGGCAAATATAGGGATTAATTTTAAACACCAAAAACAAAAACGCCCTTTTTTTGAACATATTACAAATCGGTGCTTTTTATAGATTTTTCACAGGTGCTGAATATCAGCGCGTAATGCACGGAAATGATCGGTTTTTCGCCTGTTCTCAATTCCCGGAACCGGGAACCGCATTGTTATATCAACGATTTAAAACGGCCGTAAGGCAGGCGGATCAATGCTTTTTTATATATTTGTCCCCAATATTATGATGCGCCCCGGACAGGTTCGGGTAAACCCGACCTGCCGCCCGGCTTTCCTATATTTAGGCCGTTTTTAAATGGGAGCCGGCGAGCCGCTCCCGCAACAAACCAAAACAACCTCACTGACAAACGACAATGAAAAGACTAATCCTTCTCTGCATGTTTCTCTGCACCGGCGCCGCAGCCATAGCGCAGTCTTCGGACAAATTCACGGGATCGCTGCTTTGGAAGATTTCCGGCAACGGCCTCAAAACCCCCTCCTACATCCTTGGGACACACCATCTTTACGCACTCGACTTCTTCGACGAGATACCCGGCGCAAGGGCTGCGCTCGAAGCCTCTTCGCAGGTGGTTGGCGAACTGCTGATGTCCGACCAGGGCGAACTGGCCTCGCGGATGCAGTCCGCCGCAATGCTTCCCGAAGGGGTTGCCTACAACACGCTGCTTTCGGAATCCGACTACGCGAAACTCGACGAAGGGCTCCGCGGGCTGATGGGAGTCGGCCTGGAGCAGTTCGGCATGTTCAAACCGGGAATGATTTCGGCGATGCTGAGCATGGTGGTCTTCGCGCAGGCGAACCCGGGATTCAACGCACAGGAGCATGTGGCGATAGACGTCTACGTACAAAACTACGCGGCGGAGAACGGCAGACCCGTCATCGGTCTGGAGACGGTCGAGGACCAGCTTTACGCGCTTTTCGACGCCGAACCGCTGAAATACCAGGCCGAACAGCTGGTCTGCAGCATCGGCAGTCTGGATTACGGCGTCGCGTCATTGAAAAAACTTGGGGAGTATTACGCAGCGGGAAATCTGGCCGCGATGTACGACCTCGCTTTCAACAGCCCGGACGATCCGTGCCCCTCGTCCGAGGCCTACCAAAGCATTCTGGCGAAAGACCGCAACGACAAGTGGCTCGCTCAGCTTCCGGGCATCATGTCCGGCGGCACTTCGTTCATCGCGGTGGGAGCCCTGCATATCGGCGGCGAGGAGGGGCTGCTGTTCCAGCTCGACAAGATGGGCTACAAGGTCGAAGCCGTTAAATAAGTCGGCTAATTAAGGTACTTTCCCGGGGCCTTTCTTATTATTGGAGTATCGCGTTCAGTATTCCGTCGGCGTCGTATCCGCACAGCCGGTACAGCTCGTCCATCGGGCCGTGCGTCACGAATTCATCCCCCACGCCCAACTTCTCGACCTTCACATCGTATCCATTGCGGGCGAAGAAATCCTCGACGGCGCTTCCAACCCCGCCGCGCACCACCCCGTCCTCGACCGTTATGACGCGGCTGAATTTTCTCCCGACCTCATGCAGAAGTTCTTCGTCCAGCGGTTTTGCAAAGCGCAGATCGTAGTGGGCAACGGAAACATCTTCCGCTGCCGCACGTTCCGCCGCCACCGCCGCGAAGTTGCCCGCCGGGCCGAAAGTCAGCACGGCGACGTCGCTCCCTTCGCGCAATTTACGCCCTTTGCCTATGGAAATTTCAAATAACTCCCCGCATCGCCATTCCGCGCCGGGGCCGTTGCCTTTCGGGTACCTTATAATAAAAGGCACGCCCGCGCGCGAGGCCGTGAACATCAGGCTCCGCATTTCGGCCTCGTCCGCCGGCGACGAGATGACGAGGTTCGGCACGGGCAGAAGCGCGGCGAGGTCGAAAACACCCTGGTGGGTGGTCCCGTCCTCGCCGACAAGCCCTCCGCGGTCGATGCAGAGCACCACCCCGAGTTTTTCGATGGCCACGTCGTGTATGATGTTGTCGTAGGCCCGCTGGGCGAAAGACGAATATATCGTGCAGAAAGGGACCATCCCGGCAGCCGCGAGCCCCGCCGCGAATGTTACGGCGTGTCCTTCGGCTATCCCCACGTCGAAAGCGCGGTCGGGCATCTCGGCCATCATCAGGCCGAGCGAACTTCCCGTCGGCATGGCGGGGGTTATCCCGACGATGCGCTCGTCGGCCCGCGCCAATTCCACCAGCGTTTCGCCGAAAACGTCCTGGAAACGCGCTTTGCCGCCGGTGTCGGCGCAGTCGCGCCTGCCGGTGTCGGGATCGTAGCGGCCCGGGGCGTGCCATGCGGGCTGATCCTGTTCGGCCGGCTCGTAGCCCTTGCCCTTTACGGTCATCATATGGAGCAGTTTCGGCCCGCCGATCTCCTTGAGGTCGCTCAGCACCTTGACCAGGCTTCGCACGTCGTGGCCGTCGACCGGTCCGAAATAGCGAAACCTGAAGCCCTCGAACAGGTTGCTCTGCTGGAGCAGTCCGTGTTTTATGGCGTTGGATGTCTTTTTGAGCGCGTTGTGGATCGGAGAACCCGGCGGGAACATATTCCATACGCGCGTCTTGAACCTGTTGTAGCGGCGCGAAGTGGTTATGCCGGTGAGGTACTCCTTGAGCGCCCCCGAATTTTTGTCGATAGCCATACGGTTATCGTTGAGGATCACCAGTATATCGCTGCCCGACACTCCTGCGTTATTCATCCCCTCGAAAGCGAGGCCGCCGGTCATTGCGCCGTCGCCGATGACGGCCACGACGTGCTCTTTTTTACCGTTGAGCTTATTCGCAACGGACATCCCCAGCGCCGCCGAGATCGAAGTCGAGGCGTGCCCGGCGATGAAAGCGTCGTAAGGGCTCTCCTCCGGGCGCGGAAAACCGGCTATCCCGCCCAGTTTCCTGAGCGACGGGAAAGCATCCCTGCGTCCCGTTATTATCTTGTGGGCGTAGGCCTGGTGCCCCACGTCCCAGATCACTTTATCTTCCGGAGTGTCAAACACATAGTGGAGCGCAACGGCCAGTTCGACCGCCCCCAGACTCGAACCCAGATGGCCCGGCGTGCAGGCCAGGTTCTCGATGATATACTGCCTCGCCTCCTCGCAGTACGCGGGCAGTTCGTCCGGCCTCAGTTTTTTGAGGTCGGCCGGAGAATCCACCATATAGAGATATTTATACGCCTTGTGCTGCATAGTCCGACAAAAGTAACGATTTTTTAGTTTGGACGCGGCATTTGCCACACCGCAATTCATAATTCATAATCCATAATTCATAATTCATAAAAATTATGCTTATTTTCGCAGGAAGATTAACCAAACGACCCGATGCGTAAAATTATTTTAATAGGATTTGCGGCGCTGGCTTTCGCGTCGTGTGTTTCGACAAAGAAATACGACTCGATGAGGGCGCAGGCCATCCGCACCGAACGCGAACTCGAACTTGCCAACGAACGGCTCGCAGCGATCGAGGCGGCGCGCGACGGGCTGCAGGCCGAATACACCGATCTCGCCGTCGAAAAGACACGACTCGAAAACGAGAAGGCCAAACTCGGCGGCGAATACGACACTCTGAAGGCAGACTACGACAAAATGCTCGGCGACGCCTCGGCAGAAGCCGCGCGAATGCTGCGCCAGCTCGAACAGAACCAGCTCGATCTCGACGCCCGTTCAAAACGCGTCGGCGAACTCGAAGAGGCGCTCAGGGCACGCGAAGAGGCGCTCAACCAGATCCGCCGCAAGGTGACAGACGCTTTGTTAGGCTTTGAAGGCAAGGGACTCACCATCACCCAGCGCGACGGCAAGGTCTATGTTTCGATGGACGACAAACTGCTCTTCAAATCGGGCAGCTTCGATATCGATCCCAACGGCGCCAGGGCCGTGCGCGACCTTGCGGTGGTGCTCGCCGCAAACCCCGACATCGAGGTGATGGTCGAAGGGCACACCGACACCGTCCCCTACCGCGGCAGCGGACAGCTCAAGGACAACCTCGACCTCAGCGTCAAGCGCGCCACCACTGTCACGCGCCTGCTGCTCGAGAACCAGGGCATCGCACCCGAACGCATCATCTCGGCCGGACGCGGCGAATGGCTCCCCGTCGACACTGCCGACTCGGACGCCGCCCGCCAGCGCAACCGCCGCACCGAGATCATCCTCTCGCCGAAACTCGACGAGCTGCTGCAATTAGCAGAATAAGCCGGAACTCCGGCGGCGATTAGTGTTTTCACAGCACCGCCGCTTTTAAAAAAGCGGCACCAAAAATTTTTAACGGAACCGACGCTTGCAGCGGGTGCAGAGATTGCTTGCAAGCTATGCCCCGCAAGGAGGAGGAAAAAATGAAATATAAAAGGATTCTATTGAAATTGAGCGGCGAGAGCCTTGCGGGAAAAGCGAAGGACGGTTTTTCGGCGGGAGTGCTGGAGTCGTATGCGCGGCAGATAAAGTCGGCGGCGGACGGGGGTGTGCAGGTTGGCATCGTGATCGGCGGCGGCAATATTTTCCGCGGGATACAGGGAACGGGCAAGGGTTTCGACCGCGTGAAGGGTGACCAGATGGGTATGCTGGCGACGATCATCAATTCGCTGGCGCTTCAGTCGGCTTTGCAGGCGATCGGGGCCAGGGCGAAAGTTCTGACCTCGATCCGGATGGAGCCGGTGGGCGAGCTTTTCTCGAAAGAGAGGGCTCTGGAGTATCTGGCTGCGGGATATGTGGTGATAATCGGGGGCGGGACGTCGAACCCCTATTTCACGACGGATTCGGCCTCGGCGCTGCGCGGAGTGGAGATCGAGGCGGAGGTACTGCTGAAAGGGACGCGCGTGGACGGCATCTACACGGCCGATCCGGAGAAGGACCAGGCGGCGGTGAAATTCGACTCGCTGACTTTCGGCGAGGTCTACGAAAAGGGGCTGAAGATCATGGATTTGACAGCCTTCACGCTCTGCCGCGAGAACGCTCTGCCGATCATCGTGTTCGACATGGACACCGAGGGCAACCTGGGCAGGGTGCTGGCGGGCGACAGAATAGGCACATTGGTAAAGAATTAAGAATGAAAAATGAAGAATGAAGAAAGATTGCGAAATTTTATTTCGCGCTTTAACTCATAAATCACGACTCATAACTCATTAAAATATGGAAACAACCCAACAAATTCTTGACAGTTGCACCGCAAAGATGCAGAAGGGCATCGACTTCCTGGAGGAAACCCTGCTGAACCTGCGCGCGGGAAAAGCCAGCGTCAACGTCCTCAACGGCTTGGTGGTGGAGTATTACGGCAGCCAGATGGGCATCGACAAGGTGGCCAGCGTGAACGTTCCGGACGCGCGCACGATCCTGATCAGGCCGTGGGAAAAGAACATGATCAACCCGATCGAAAAGGCGATCATCAACGCCAACATCGGGCTGACGCCGTCGAACAACGGCGAGGAGATCCGCCTGACGATCCCCATCCTGACGGAGGAGCGCCGCAGGCAGATCGTGAAACAGGTGAAGGAGGAGGCCGAAAAAGGGCGCGTGAGCCTTCGCAACAGCCGCCGCGACGCGGTGGAGGCGTTCAAAAAAGCGCAGAAGGACGGCATGCCCGAAGACGAGGCGAAGAACGGCGAGGA
>JAVBVG010000073.1:0-8829 GCA_031554415.1 Rikenellaceae bacterium
AACACAGTTGTAACCTCAAGCCGATACTCGCTATACTTGAAGAAGAGCACAATATCAAAGTCAGCAAGCAAACCTTGCAGAATTTTTTAAAAGGTGCTGGACTACAAATACAAGCGGGTTCGATTGTCGTTGAAAGACAAATGCGATCAGGCTCAATTCGAAAGACAACAAGCGGAGTTGGAACAACTTAAAGAACTACACATCATTTGATTCCAGCACGTAAAGCTGCGAATACCTTTATCGCCGTGATATTTATTGACGATTCGGCAGAACTTATCATTGTCCAGGAACTCCATAATTTGAGGGAAGACGTATTTACCTTGATTCATAGCGAGATAGTGTTATCTCACAAATTTATCATTTCAAATCGTCGCGCTCAAAAAACACGCATAAAATACTGATTATCAAAATGTCAAAGAACCTCAAAAAATATTTAACCGGACACTAGTGATTACTGGATGCCTTTCGACGCTTTTCTGAACTTCCAAAATCTCAAAGAACGCTTGATGAAAATCTTAAACGAAATCGGCACTAAATGGATAATTAATTATTGTTGATTACTTATTTTTGCGTTTTAATAAAATGTTTCTACCTTTGCCGCCGATACAACGAATGTGGAAAGATTTGGCCGATTGCAACCACAATAAAAAAGCGCTAAAGAAGCACACCTTTATTATTGCATTTACACCCGCCAATCCTTCCCGTTTTAGTCGTTTAACCTTTTAAATTGACCTAAAATGGGTTTTTTATTTACATCGGAATCGGTGTCCGAGGGGCATCCCGATAAAGTTTCAGATCAGATTTCAGACGCAATTCTCGACGAATTCCTGCGCCGCGACCCCAACTCGAAGGTCGCGTGCGAAACCCTTTGCACCACCGGCCTCGTGGTCGTTGCCGGTGAGGTGCGAAGCGAAGCCTACGTCGACGTCCAGGCCGCGACGCGCCGCGTCATCAACCGCATCGGCTACACCAAAAGCGAGTACATGTTCGACGGCAATTCGTGCGGCGTGGTTTCGGCGATCCACGAACAGAGTTCCGACATCAACCAGGGAGTCGTGCGCGAAACCGCCGAGGAGCAGGGCGCGGGCGACCAGGGCATCATGTTCGGCTACGCGATCAACGAAACGCGCGAGTTCATGCCCGCCACGGCGATACTTTCGCACGTGATACTCAAGGAACTGGCCGACATCCGCCGCCAGGGCGAGGTGATGACCTATCTGCGTCCCGACGCCAAGAGCCAGGTGACGATCGAGTACGGCGACGACCGCAAACCCATCCGCGTGCACACCATCGTGGTGTCGACGCAGCACGACGAGTTCATCAAGGGTGGCGGCGGAATCTCCGACAAGGACGCCGAGAGGGAGATGGGCGCGCGCATCCGCGAGGATGTCCGCACGATCCTGATCCCGCGAGTGAAGGCGCGCCTCGAAAGGGCCAAAGACCAGATCGCAAGCCTCATAGGCGACGATTACATCTTGCACGTCAACCCCACCGGCAAGTTCGTCATAGGCGGGCCGCACGGCGACACCGGGGTTACCGGCCGCAAGATCATCGTCGACACATACGGCGGGCGCGGCGCTCACGGAGGCGGCGCTTTTTCGGGCAAGGACTCCTCGAAAGTCGACCGCTCGGCGGCCTACATGGCGCGCTACATCGCCAAGAACATGGTCGCGGCGGGAGTGGCGGACGAAATGATGGTGCAGGTTTCCTACGCCATCGGCATCGCGCACCCGCTGAGCATATACGTAGACACCTACGGAACGTCGAACGTGAAGATTTCGGACGGCGAGATAGCCGTCCGCATCGGAAAGATATTCGATATGCGCCCGGCGTCGATCGTGAAGAAGTTCGGGCTGAAGAACCCGATCTTCGAGGCCACGGCATCCTACGGCCATTTCGGCAACCGCTCCTGCAAACAGCCGGTTACGTTCTTCGAGAACGGCCGCGAGGTCGAGCGCGAAGTGGAGTTCTTCGGCTGGGAGAACCTCTCGTCGGTCGACATGATCCGAAAGGAGTTCGGCCTTTAATATTTAGGTACTTAATAAAAAAACTGCAAAAAGGATGCTCGAAAGGCGTCCTTTTTCTTACCTTTGCGCCTCAGAAAAATAGAAAAGATGCAGAAAATACGCAACATTGCGATAATAGCGCACGTAGACCACGGTAAGACCACCCTCGTAGATAAGATGATCTATCAGGGACACCTGATGCGCGAGACGCAGGGCGCCGACCTCATCATGGACAACAACGACATCGAACGCGAGCGCGGCATAACGATCCTGTCGAAGAACGTTTCCGTGGTTTACAACGGTCATAAGATCAATATTATAGACACTCCGGGACACTCCGATTTCGGGGGCGAGGTCGAGCGAGTGCTCAACATGGCCGACGGCGTGCTGCTGCTGGTCGACGCTTTCGAGGGAACCATGCCGCAGACCCGTTTCGTGCTTCAGAAGGCGCTGTCGCTCGGCAAGAAACCCATCGTCGTCATCAACAAGGTCGATAAGCCGAACTGCCGTCCGGAGTATGTCCACGAGCAGGTTTTCGACCTGATGTTCGACCTCGACGCGACAGAGGAGCAGCTCGATTTCCGCACCGTTTACGGCAGCGCGAAACAGGGTTGGATGTCGCACAAGGTCAATGAAAAAACCGACAGCATCATACCGCTGCTCGACGCCATACTCGACGATATACCCGCTCCGGCGATCGTGGAGGGCACGCCGCAGATGCTCATTACCTCGCTCGAGTACTCCCCCTACATCGGCCGCATCGCCGTCGGCAAGCTGACCCGCGGCACCCTGAGCAGCGGCCGGAACGTTACCCTCGCAAAACGCGACGGGCAGACCATGGTCAAAACGCGCATCAAAGAGCTGATGGTTTTCGACGGCCTGGGCAAATCGAAGGTCGATGAGGTCCGGTGCGGCGAGATCTGCGCGCTGGTCGGCATCGACGGTTTCGAGATCGGCGACACCATCTGCGACTTCGAAAACCCCGAACCGCTCGAACCTATCGCCATCGACGAACCGACGATGAGCATGCTGTTCACCATCAACGACTCGCCCTTCTTCGGCAAGGACGGCAAATTCGTCACTTCGCGCCACATCAAGGAGCGGCTCGACCGCGAGCTCGAGAAGAACCTCGCGCTCCGCGTCGAACCCGGACAGACCGCCGACAGTTTCATCGTATTCGGACGCGGCGTGCTGCATCTCTCGGTGCTGATCGAAACCATGCGCCGCGAGGGCTACGAATTGCAGGTCGGACAGCCCCAGGTCATCATCAAGGAGATCGACGGACGCAAGTGCGAACCGGTCGAGGAGCTGACCATAGACCTCCCCGAAGAACATTCGGGACGCGCGATCGAGATGATCACCAAGCGCAAAGGCACGCTGCTCAAGATGGAAACCGTGGGCGACCGCACCCGCATGGAGTTCGAAATACCCTCGCGCGGCATCATCGGCCTGCGCAGCAACATGCTGACAGCCACCGCCGGAGAGGCCATCATGGCGCACCGCCTGAAGGGTTTCGAGCCGTGGAAAGGCGAAATGGAAACGCGCACCAACGGCTCGATAATCGCCATGGAAACCGGTACCGCATACGCCTACGCCATCAATAAACTGCAGGACCGCGGCAGATTTTTTGTTTCGCCGGTCGACGAGATATATGCGGGGCAGGTCGTCGGCGAAAGCACCCGCAGCGAGGATATGGTCGTGAACCTGACCAAAAGCAAGAAACTGACCAACATGCGCGCCAGCGGATCCGACGAGAAAACGAGCATCGCCCCGCCGGTTCTGTTCTCTCTCGAAGAGGCCCTGGAGTATATCAAGAACGACGAGTACGTCGAGGTTACGCCCCACGCGATGCGCCTGCGCAAAATACTCCTCGACGAGAACGACCGCAAAAGGGCATCGAAGTAACACGCCCGCAGATAAAACAGAAGAAAAAAGACGCCCCCGGGCGTCTTTTTTTATTTGCCTATTTGAAAGCTATTTATTTGCAAATGCGAATAATTGTCATTTACTTTGAGGGAGTAAAACATTTTACATAATGGACCTTGAGCAAAGAATAAGGTCGAAAGGGATAAAGGCCACTCCCCAGAGGCGGCTTGTATATGAGGTGTTGGAGGGGCTGAGCCATGCTCCGGTGGACGAGGTGGCTGCGAAAGTCCGGGCGAAAAATCCATGCGTCACACTTTCCACGGTTTACAGGATTCTCGATTCGTTCCATGATGCAGGATTGGTATCCCGCCTCAATCACCCCGACGGGAAATCCTACTACGATATAACCCCGGCGGTCCACCACCATATTTATACCGACAGGAACGAGATTCTGGACTACATCGATGATGAGCTGTCCGAAATGATCCGGGACAGGCTGCGTGACCGACGGTTCGGGAATATGGATATCGAACGCATTTCCATCCAGATATTTGCAAAAACCAACTTTCAAAAATAGATGTTATGGAAAAGAAGAAAATGACAACCGTTTCCGGTCGTCCCGTCGCGGACAACCAGAATGCCCAGACCGCCGGACAGCGCGGTCCCATGCTGATCCAGGATCCGTGGTTTTTGGAAAAACTCGCTCATTTCGACCGCGAGGTGATTCCCGAACGCCGTATGCACGCGAAAGGCTCGGGGGCTTACGGAACGTTTACCGTAACCCACGATATAACGAAATACACCCGCGCCTCGATCTTCGCGGAAGTCGGCAAGCAGACCGATTGCTTCGTGCGTTTCTCGACCGTCGCCGGAGAACGCGGCGCGGCCGACGCCGAACGCGACATCCGCGGTTTCGCCATCAAATTCTACACCGACGCGGGCAATTGGGACCTTGTGGGGAACAATACTCCGGTATTTTTCCTGAGAGACCCTCTGAAATTTCCAGACCTGAACCATGCGGTGAAGCGCGATCCGCGCACAAACCTGCGCAGCGCCAACAACAACTGGGACTTCTGGACCCTGCTGCCCGAAGCGCTGCATCAGGTTACGATCACGATGAGCGATCGCGGAATACCCTGCTCCTACCGCCACATGCACGGTTTCGGCAGCCACGCTTTCAGTTTTATCAATGCCGATAATGTCCGCACCTGGGTGAAATTCCACCTCAAGACGATGCAGGGGATCAGAAACCTGACCGACCAGGAGGCCGAGGCTATCGTGGCGAAAGACCGCGAATCGCACCAGCGCGACCTCTACAACGCGATCGAAGCGGGCGATTTTCCGCGCTGGGCCGTCAAAATTCAGGTGATGACAGAAGAAGAGGCCGACGAATACCGGATCAATCCTTTCGACCTGACCAAAACCTGGTCGCAGAAGGAGTTCCCGCTGATCGACGTGGGGGTTCTCGAACTGAACAGGAATCCCGAGAACTATTACGCCGAGGTCGAGCAGTCGGCTTTCAACCCGATGAATATTGTCGACGGCATCGGTTTCTCTCCCGACAAAATGCTCCAGGGCCGACTGTTCTCTTATGGCGACGCGCAGCGTTACCGCCTGGGAGTGAACCACAGCGAGATCCCGGTCAACCGTCCGAGATGTCCGTTCCACGCATTTCACCGCGACGGACAGATGCGTACGGACGGGAACCACGGTTCCACGCTTGGCTACGAACCCAACAGCTACGGCGAATGGCAGGATTCCCCCGAAATGAAGGAGCCGCCTTTGAAACTTCATGGCGACGCCCATAACTATAACGAGCGGGAGTACGACGACGATTACTACAGCCAGCCGGGCGATCTGTTCCGACTGATGTCGCCCGAACAGCAGCAGGTGCTTTTCGAAAATACCGCGCGCGCCATGGGCGATGCCGAGCTTTTCATAAAACAGCGGCACGTCCGTAACTGCCATAAAGCCGATCCCGCCTACGGCAAAGGCGTGGCCGAAGCTCTCGGGATCAATCTCGGCGAGGCCCTACAGTCGACGCGTTGAGTTTAGATGCCAACAAAAAAGGACGCCTGAAAGCGTCCTTTTTCTGTTAGGATTTATCGTCATTGCAAAGGCGTCAGCCTGAAGCAATCCAGAAAAAGTTAAACCTGGATTGCCGCGCTCCATTTCATTACGCTCGCAATGACGTGGATGCGAGCCTATCTTACGTCGATGTCGTAATTGTTGCGGAAAGACACCAAAGCCCACTGATCGTTCACGTGCCTGTGTTGCCCATCGGGCTGCACGAACCGGTAAGGCGTCTGTAGCGGAGCCTGCGAACCGGCCTGTCCGAGTCTCTGCGCGAACGAACCTCCCTCGCGGAAAAGCGCGCCGCAGAACAGTTTCACGGCGTCGTAACCCCTGTAGGCCGACCTCGACGGAAAGTCGCCGTAATCCTCGAGGTAGCGTCCCTCGAAACGCGCCACTACTGGATCGGAACGATCTATATAATAAGAGGTTATAAAGCAGACGTTGAGCTTGAAGAAGAGATTCTTGTCGATCGAGTTGGAGCCGTATCCCGCCCATTTCGAACTGCCGACGACCTTGATGTCGGCCTTTCGCGAAAGCCTTGCCGAGGCGTTGTTGTAGGCCGAGCTGATGCTCGCAAGCGCTTTGTCCACACCCATTTCCGTTCCGGCCAGCACTATGAACACATTCTCGCGGTTCCAGTCTATCAGCGAAGTCACGTTCCCTGAGCCGATAGTGAAGCGCCCGTAATTTCCGCCGCGGAGTTGTGCCGTGATCTCGCTTTCGAACTCGCGGTCGTCGCCCGAACCCGACGAAACGAGGATGATGTTCTTGCCGTCCGACAGCAGGTCGCGCATCTTGTCGTATTTGGTGGCCGTTTCCGGCGCCATCTGGTAGAGCCATTCGCTGTCGAGCTCCTTCACGGCGGCGAGCGGCGAAACTACCGGTATCTGGTAACCGTCGGCGAACTGCAGGGCCGGGCCCATCGCCGGCTCGTAGACCGGTCCTATTATAAGGTCGGTGTTTACGAAAGCGGGCGACGAAACTATCCCGCGCACCTTTTCGGGCGAGCGGGCGGTGTTGTAAAGCGTAACGTTCATCGAGTGTCCGGCGGCTTTCAGGTCCTCCAGCCCGAGCAGCGCGCCCCGGTAAAAATCGACGAAATCGCTGTTGGAGCCGGCCGGTTCCAGCGGAAGCATTATGGCAACGTTGGGTACGCTGGTCTGGCGGTAGGCTCCCCTGCCCTTGCTGAAATCCGGCTGCCGGTTATCCTCTGCGGCTGCCGGTTGCGGATCGGCTTCCTGGCCCTTTGCGGACGTTTCCGACGGTATGCGGATTATGCCGTTGGCCTTGAGCACCTCGCCCTCTTTCAGTCCGTTGGCGGCCTCTATGTCCGTGCGCGTTACGCCGTACATGCGGCTCAGAGAGTACAGCGTTTCGCCCGGCTTGACCAGGTGGTAGATGTATTCGTCCGAAAGCTGGTTGGCGGCGTCGCGGTACTCCTCCCACTGCCGCGCCACCTGCTGGGTAGAGGTTTCTCCTATCTCCTTCTTCCTCATCAAAAGGACCTGCCCGGTTGGGAGCTGCGTCGGGTCGATTCCGGGATTGTCCTCGACGAGCGTCGTCAGCGAAATCCCGTAGTTGCGCGCGATGGAATAGGCGGTTTCGCCCGCCCTCACCACGTGTTCGTCGAACACCTTCGAGAGCTTGCGCGTTTCCTCCCTCTGTTCGGCCGGTATCTTTATGACCTGCCCCGTTTTGAGCCCCTCGCGCGCGGTCGGATTGTTGCTTTCGATCTCCTCTTCCGAAACTCCGTAGAGTTTCGAGAGCGAGTAGAGCGTTTCGCCCGCCACGACGGTATGCACGCGGTAATTCACCCCGTCGATATGGACGATGCTCTCCGATTTCTTCGAATATGGCATCTGTCCCTGCGCGGGAGCCGCGGCAAATAGCGCCGCAATCACGAGTATGGAAAACCCCCTCCGCATTATTTTTTCGCGCCGCGCAGGCGTATCTCTGTAATTACTTTTTTGGTGTATCCGGGGAAATCCCCGTCCATCATCCAGTTGTAGTAGCTGGGTTCTTTTTCGAACACTTCGGCGACGCTGCGCCCCTTGTGCTTGCCGAACGAGAATACCTCGACTCCCTTGTCGTCGAAAAGGATCCTTCCGGCGTAGTCGGCGCAGTTGTCCCTCGCCGAGAAGTCCGACAGGAACTGGACGTCGTTCTCCAGGTCGGGGTAACGGTCGAGCTGCGCCTCCAGAACCTCATGTGTTGCCAGCACGTCGGCCTCGGCCGAATGTGCCCCCTCCAGCTCCTTGTCGCAGTAGAACTTGTAGGCGGCTTCGAGCGTGCGGCGCTCCTTCATGTGGAAGATGTTCTGCACGTCCACGAAACGGCGTTTCTTGAAATCCACGTCCACCCCAGCCCTGATGAACTCCTCGACCAGCAGCGGGATGTCGAACTTGTTGGAGTTGAATCCCCCCAGGTCGCATCCCTCCATGTAGTTCGCCAGCGATTTGGCGATCGAGCGGAACGCGGGCGCGTCCTTCACGTCGTCGTCGTAGATGCCGTGGATCGCCGACGCTTCCGCCGGAATGGGCATTTCGGGATTGACGCGGCGGGTTTTGACCTCCTTGTCGCCGTTCACGAGTATCTTCACGAGCGAAATCTCAACGATGCGGTCGTGCGAAATGTCGATTCCGGTCGTTTCGAGGTCGAAGAATATTATGGGATTTCTAAGAGCTAACTGCATTCTCAGGAATTAATCATCATGGGCATGAGCAGCATCAGAGTGTCGCTGGGCTGCTTGTCGTCGTAGACCGGTTTGAACACTCCGGCGCGGGTCGAGTCGGCCAGTTCCATCACGACGCTCGGTGTTTCGATATTGGCGAGGATCTCGACCAGGAACGTCGATTTGAACCCGATGGTGATCGGGTCGCCC
>JAVBVG010000111.1:0-10104 GCA_031554415.1 Rikenellaceae bacterium
CAGCTCTACCGCTACAACCGTTTCGTCGCGGCGACCGTTTCGTCGGGGCTCGCCAAAGGCTACACGATAGGGCAGGGGCTGGACGAAATGGACAGAATAGCCAAAGAGGTTCTCGACGACACTTTCCGCACCGCGCTTTCCGGCGAATCGAAGGAGTTCCGCGAGAGTTCGTCGAGCCTGATGTTCGCCTTCATCCTTGCAATAATACTCATCTACCTGGTGCTCGCGGCGCAGTTCGAAAGTTTCAAGGACCCGCTGGTCATAATGCTGACGGTACCCCTGGCGGTCGCCGGGGCGCTCATATTCATGTGGGCCAACGGAGGGACGATGAATATCTTCAGCCAGATCGGGATAATTATGTTAATCGGACTTGTAGCAAAAAACGGCATCCTGATCGTCGAGTTCGCCAACCAGAAGCAGGCCGCGGGCGAGGATAAGGCCCACGCCATCCTCGACGCCTCGCTGCAGCGCATGAGGCCGATCCTGATGACCAGCTTTTCGACCATACTCGGGCTCGTTCCGCTGGTCTTCGCATCGGGCGAGGGGGCGCAGGCGCGTATCTCGATGGGCGTCGCGGTAGTGGGCGGCATGATAATATCCACGCTTATGACGCTTTACATAGTTCCCGCGATGTACAGCTACATCTCGACCGACCGCCGGAAAAGACCGGACGAAGAGGGCGGAAAAAAGAGCCGAAAAGGCCGCCGGGCCGCCGTTGCGACGGTCATAGCCATGCTGCTGGCCCTGCCGCTCAGTGCGCAGGAGAAGCAATACACGCTCGGAAGCTGCCTCGAAACCGGGCTGCAGCAGAACTATTCGGTGCGCATTTCGCGCAACCAACAGCAGATAGCGGCCAACAACGCCACCTGGGGCAACGCCGGATTCCTGCCCACCGTGGGGCTGACGGCGGGCTACAACGCCGCGCTCGACGACACCCGGACAGAGGAGATGAACGGCACGATGAAAGAGATGAAAGAAGAGAACAATGTCCTCGGGCAGGCTTTTTCGGCCGGGGCGGACGTTTCGTGGACGATATTCGACGGCTTCAGCGTGCAGACCAACTACAAGCGGCTGAAAGAGCTGGAGCAGATGGGCGAACTCTCGGCCCGCATCACCATCGAGGATTTCGTGGCTTCTCTGACGGCTGAATACTATAACAATATCCAGCAGACCATCCGCCTGCGCAACTACCAGTACGCCGTGCAGCTCTCCAAGGAGCGCCTCCGCATAGTCGAGGCGCGATACCTGCTGGGGAGCGGCTCGAGGCTCGACGTGCTGCAGGCCCAGGTCGACTTCAACGCCGACAGCTCGAAATACATCAACCAGAAAGAGCTGATAATCACTTCGAGAATACGGCTCAACCAAATGATGGCGGTCGACGACGTCGACGAGCGTTTCGCGATACGCGACACGGTCATCACGATAGACGAATCCCTGGAGTGGGACGGGCTGTACGGCGATATGATGGAGGTTAACGCAGCGCTGCTGCAGGCAGAAAGGAACAGCACGCTGGCCGGACTGGACCTCAGGACCGCGCAGTCGCGCAACTATCCATACCTGCGCCTGAACGCCGGCTACGGCTACGCGCTCAACACCTATAATAAAGGTGGGACCCGCAGCAGGCACCAGTGGGGTCCCGACGCCGGGCTATCGTTAGGCTTCACCATCTTCGACGGCAACCGGCGCCGCGAAACGCGCAACGCCCGCATCGAGGTCGAGAACGCCCGCTTGCGCGAACAGGAGGTCGAAACCTCGCTGAAAGCCGACCTTTCCACCTTCTGGCAGGCTTACCTCAACAATCTGCAGCTTCTGGGGCTGGAGCGCGACAACCTTTCGGCCGCCAGGCTGAACTACGAGATAGCCATGGAGCGCTACCTGATAGGCGACCTGTCGGGCATCGAGATGAGGGAGGCGCAGAAGAGCCTTCTGGATGCCGAGGAGCGCATTCTGGTGGCGCAGTACAACACCAAGATCTGCGAGATATCGCTTCTGCAGATCAGCGGCGGGGTGCTCGGCTACCTGGAGGTGAATTAGACTGTTTTTTTCGCACTAACCGCAGTAGCCGCGCCGATTGGCACGGCTCTTGTCGGCATATCCGATACTGAAAGTCAAACCTTAAAAAATTTGTTATGTACTGGTTGTGGTATATTTTAATAGGGCTGGCGGCCGGATGGATCGGCAGCCTGATCGTCAAAGGAACCGGCTCAGGCCTGCTTCTGAACCTTTTGATAGGTGTCATTGGCAGCGTCCTGGGCGGCTGGCTCCTGAGGCTTTTCGGAATAGGCGGCGCGGGACTCGTGTGGACCCTGCTTTCGGCCGTGGTCGGGGCGGTGGTTCTGCTGCTCCTGGCAAGGCTTTTCACCCATAAGAAGGCATAGCATTCCCGCCTTGCCGGCAAACGTATAGCTCAAAACCTTAAAAACTCCGGATGTTCTGAATCCGGAGTTGTTATTACGATTATTATAACAAATGCGTATATTTTTTCTTTTAATGAGAATTTGTTCCAAAGAACTTTCTCAGATCGGAATTATTTCGTAAATTTGCAACGGTTGGTAGTTCCCCGGTAACCATTTATAAACATCTCTGAATGAATTGTCAGTTGAAGTTTGTATTGGCTTTTGCCCTTACTTTCGTTTGCGCGTATGCCTACGGGGACAACAATGAGTCCCGAGCCCGGATAGATGAATTGAGGGCCGGGCTTTCCGGACAGGAAGACAGTCAACGTCTTCATTCCCTTTTTCTTATATATGAGCACACCTGTGAACTCGGCGATCCCGGGGCCGGGTTGGAGGCTTTGTATCAGTATATGAACGAGGCGCGCCGGCAGGGCGCTGTCGCGGAGGAATCATATGCCCGCGTGCAGCGGATATGCTTTTTCTACAACAACGGCATGGGGGACAGCCTCTCGCACTACTATCCCGCGACCATGGAGTTTCTGAGGCGCAATTCGCGCTGGTCGCATTATTACTATGTGGCGCAGATCAATGTCAAGAACGAACTTCTGGCCGGCCGCCAGGGACAGGCGCTTCGTTACGCCCAGTCTCTGTATGAAGAGGCGCAGATCCATAACAACAACTACGGGAAAGGTGCTTCGTCATATATATTGGGTAAGGCCAAACTCGACGGGGGACGCAGCGAAGAAGCCGTCCGGTATCTTAAAGAGGCGGTAAAATTACTTGAGCGCGGAGAGGACCCTACGATGCTCTTCTCGGCCTGCGACGATCTGGTAGAGGCGCTGTGCGAAAGGAAACAATATGAAGAGGCGCTCGAGGTGCTCGCCGATTGGGAAAAAGTGCTGGATAAATATATGGAGGAACAGGCAGCGGAAGGTACGTTCCACCCGGTGAATAATGCCGAATTTTATTGCCGCTGCGGTTTCGCCAATGTCTATTCGCGGCTGCACAGGTTCCCCGAAGCCCGCGCCGCGCTTTTGAAGGCCGAGGAGAAGCACAGGGATAATGATATGTATGAAAATGTCCTTTACCTGGCCAAGTCGGTGTATTGCGAGGAGATGGGCGACTGCGACGCGGCAATATCGTGGTTCGAGAAGGTGTTTTCGGGCAATAGCGGCAGTTCTCTGAAAGAGGACTACGACCTGACAATCAGGTATGCGCGCCTGCTTGCTGCCGCGGGCCGGACAGACGAGGCCTCGGCGCTTTACGAGGAGGCGCTCGTCTATGCCGGCCGGATCAGGGACATGGAATATATCGCCCAGGTCGAGGAGATGGGGCACCGCATGGAGATCGACAAACTGAACTCGCGCACCAGGACCACTGAGATCATCGCGGCGATAATCCTGGCCTCGCTGCTTGTGGTTTTCGGCGTATATTTCTTCTATTCCCGCCGCCTGAAGAGCAAGAACGGCGTGCTTGCCGAACAGCTCAAAGAGGTGAGCCGCCTCCGTTCCTGGCAGCTTTCGCATATAGTTTCCGCAAAGGAACAGGGCGCCGTTCAGGCGAACGGCAACGATCACGGGCATGCGGTGAACGGCGCGGGAAAAAGCGGGCAGAACGAACATGCGAACGGGTCGAACGGACAGAATAAGAACGAGGAGATGGTGTGGCTGGCGTGCCGGAAAATGGTCGAGGAGAAAAAGTTCCGCGACCCTTCGCTAAACCGCAAACAGCTTGCCGACATGCTCGGTACGAATGAGAATTACCTCGCCTCGGCGATACGAGAAGTCAATGACGGACAGACGGTCGGCGACTTCATCAACGAGTTCCGCCTCGATTACGCATGCCACCTGATAACCGAGCGCCCCAACATGACTCTGGATGCCATCGCGCACGATTCGGGGCTGGTCACTCGATCCACCCTGTTCAGGCTTTTCCTTAAGAAGTTCGGGGTGTCGCCGAGCCAGTACCGCGCCCGGCATATGAAAAATCAGAGGGTCGTTTAGGCGGCGGGCGCAGACCGCATGATTTCTCAGAAGCGGCGTTCAGATAATATTTGTCCGGTCTTTTTCCGGAAATGATACAAATATTTCCAGATTCGCAACGAAAATTTTCCGAATTTGAGTCAAAATCAGCGCATTTTCCAGCTCCAAAATTTGCCAATGTCGCCATTTTGTCCTATTATTGTGATTGCGAAACTATGTCTTTTTATAGCAAAGGGCGCTGTTTGGCACAACCGGCAAGACCAACCGATAAGACAGTGTAACCAATTGAAAGTGATTATGAATATATGATTAGACTACTGCTCGCTACCAACTTAAGTACCCTTAACTCATAAATTTAGCCACTTTGATCTTCCTCCGGACGGGGTAATTGCCCCTTGTGTCCGGATATGCGCTTCTCAACATTTTTCTTTCTGGAAAACCAATATATATACAATCTATTAATCATAATATTAACTAAACTCGACTGAAAAAAACCTTATTGACAATTTCTCTACTTTTTGCCATAGTCGCCACTGGCTATGGGCAAAAGATTGCTGTCAAGACCAATGCTTTGGGCTGGGTATCGGCTGTCACGACCAACGTCGGAGTCGAAATACCTCTTTGGCCCAGGTGGACGATCGCGGCTGATGCGTACTACAACCCCTTCGATCAGTGGGGGGCTGCTGAAAATCGCAGAAGCTCATGGCTCTGGGGAGTCCAACCAGAGTTGAAGTATTGGTTCTGCAGGAAGTTCTATGGCCACTACATCGGCCTTCATGGACAGTACTCAGAGTATGACGCCGGCCTGTTCAAGTACCGCTACAAAGGTACCTACTACGGCGCCGGTCTCTCTTACGGCTACTCCCTTCCTATCGCTTACCGCTGGAGGCTCGATTTCTCACTGGGTTTGGGGTGGAAACATTGGGATAACGACGAAGTTTACTGGAGGATCGATCCTGCCGGAACTCTTCCCACGCCGGGATCGGCTCCCGACAACAAAACGTTCATTCCCGGTATGGAAGGTGTGAAGAATACTTTCGGCGTGACGAAGGCCAGTGTAAGTGCAGTATTTATTATTCGATAAACAACGATGAAGACTATGAAACGAATTACGAAAATATTGCTCTTGACGGCCGTGATGATATCGACGGCTATGACCGCATCCGCCCAGTTCAAAGTCGCGGCTTCGAACTACGTACCCGAAGATCCCATGATCCTCGACCTCCACAGCTATCGCGGCAAGGTGATAGTTGCCTTTGATATCGAGATAGGGCAGAAGTTCATCAAACAGAACCAGCTCTGCGTGATTACCCCGATGTTCGTGAACGGCTCTTTCTCGGAAGAGTTCCCGCCCGTGATCCTCGAAGGTAAAAAGTACGCCACGATCTCCATGGAAAAGAAACAATTCGACAAGATAGCCGGTCCCAACTACGTGGAAAGGATCATTTATGACGGTAAAGGCGCTGTAATGCACTATCAGGTTTCGGCTCCCTATCAGCCCGAATATAAAGGTGCGACTCTGGTCCTCAACTACAGGATCTTCGACGTGTGCGGAGACGAAGTGGCTGAACAGAGCACCTGCCTGGCTCACGGCGTAACGAGCTACGCGGACTTCATCCAGACCGACCCCGTGGTTTACTACTACCCGAATACTCTCTACAAGACCTATGTCAACGACTTCAACAACCACTCCGTGTTCCGCCAGGGCAAGACCGTGATCGACTTCAACGTGTTCCGTCCGAACGGCTACGACGATCTGACCGCCGAAGTGCAGAGGATCGACGAGGATGTTGATTCGCAGATACTCGACGTTAACGTTCTGACCTCCGCGTCGCCGGAAGGTCCGCTGAAGCTCAACAAGAAGCTCGCTGAAAAACGCAGCGAAGTCATTGCCAAGCAGCTGAACAAGGACCTCAAGATCGACAAGGACCTCATTTCGCGCGAGTGGATCGACGAAAACTGGGATGCGTTCCTCGAAGAACTTCCCGAATCGGGTCTTGAAAACGTCAGCCAGATCCGCCAGATCATCGCCGGAAATGAAGATCTCGACGCCAGGGAAACCGAACTCAAGAAGCTCGATAACTACAAGGACATTTACGCTATCTTCCAGGATCTGCGCAACTGCCTTATCACCATCGACTACTCGACGCGCGAATACTTCGACGTGGAAACCGAAATCAACGGCAAAATGTACGCCGCCGTCGCTCTCGGCAAGGACCAGCCCGAAATTTCGCTGCAGAAAACCCAACAGTATTTCGACGAAGATCCCAACGACGTTACCGCCAACAACATGATGGTCGCCCTGATGGACGCCGGACAGTACAAGGAAGCCGTGAAGTATGCCGACATGATCCCCAACAGGGGTATCGATCCGGTAATGGCCAACAACAAGGCCGTTCTTTACATGTTCCTCGACGACGCCCAGATGTCGGCTACGATGTTCGAACTCGCGGGCAACGTTCCGATGGCGGGATACAACCAGGGTCTGATGCTTCTCATCAACGAAGAGTATGAAGAATCCGCCGAACTCCTCAACGAATACGACGACACGGTCAACTCTGTGATCGCCAATATCTCGGTAGGGGACTACGACAAGGCTGCAAAGCAGACGCATATGAACGAGCAGAATGCCGAAACGCACTACCTGCGCGCTCTTGCCTATGCCAAGGAAGGCCAGGAAAAACTCGCTATCAGCGCACTCGAAAGGGCTGTCGACGCCGACGCTTCCTACAAGGAAGTCGCACGCAACCAGGCCGAGTTCATTCCTTACAGGACAAATGCGAAATTCATCCAACTCACGAAATAGTAAGAACAAATAAAAATGAACATTATGAATATATTAAGTAAATGGACAGCAAAGGGACGGATGGCTGCTGTACTGATGTTCGGGGCGGTGATCGCCTTCGCATCGGGCTGTAGGGAACTCGATCCTCCTGCAATCTCTGTCAATCCGACGACGTTCGAGATAGGTCCTGAGAGGGCTCAGCTTGATCTGAGGCTTATGTCCAATACGAACTGGGAGGTTGACCAGAATACTCTTCCCGACTGGATCAGGCCTTCGCTGATGTCCGGCCGCGGGTCCTTTGACCTCGTTATTTATGTAAACCCCTACGACGGCGCGAAAGCTGAAGGCCGTCAGGGCTATATTACCTTCAAGACCAAGGGGTCTAACCCGGAAATCGCAACGGTCATCATCTACCAGGGCGAGAGCAACGCCAAGCTTAAGATCGATCCTCCCTCGGCAGAGATCGGCAACGCCGGCGGATCGGTTAAGATGATTGTCACTTCGAACACTTCGTGGACTATCCAAGGCGTTATTGCCGCACCTGAAGGATGGGCTATTCCCAACGTTGAGTCCGGTACCGAAGGTACTAAGGCGGTTACTTTCGCCGTGGCTCCGAACACCACCGGTAAAGACCGCGAGGTAACCTTCTATGTCTATACCAAGGAAGGTTACGACCAGAAAATGGAGCCGTTCACCATTCTCCAGCTTGCCGTGCCCACACCCGAGCTCTACCTGACTCAGACCTCTCTCTTCTTCGAAGCCATCGTGGTTGCTGCCAGCAAGAACTCGATATCGGTTCCTGTCGTAACGGAAGCCGCCAATCAGCTCTATGCCTCGACGGGCGTTGACTGGTGTACAGCTACGATCGTAGATGTGGGCGGTGTTAAGAATGTACGGGTGACGGTTACCGACAACGACAAGAGCACCGATCAGCGCAAATGCATAGTTGAGGTTACCGCTGTTATCGACGGGCTGCATACCTCGGCGCAGATCGACGTGACCCAGGCCGGTTCCGAGTCGCCCGAGCTTGTTATTCTCAGGCCGGTCATCACCATTCCGGCGAAGGATCCCGCTGTAGCAAACGGATCGGTAACATTCACTGTAGGCTTCTACACTACCGGTACGACGGCCGTAAGCCTTATTCAGGATCTTCCTGATTGGATCGCGAGCGCTGTACTCACCACCAATACCACAGGCGGGTATATTACTGTCATTGCCAAAGAGAACTACGGCGATGCCCGCACTACCAGCCTCACTCTGGTGGCAACGGGCGGCGGCAAGACCATCGACAGGACTGTAATCATCAACCAGCTTGCCGCTGATGCCATCGACTTCAATTTGACCTCTTATATTAAGGATGTTCCGGTGGGCGCTTCGTCGATCGTGTTCTATGCATACTCGAACATTCCCAACATTTCCGTAATCGCAGTACCCCAGCAGACATGGATAACCAACGTACAGGTTGCCGACGCAACCCATGCCGGTTTTATAGGTACTGTTAAGAAGATTACAGCAGATATCCTTACCAACGAAGCCAATGCCGATCTGCGCACGGGTTTCATCGAAGTTATCGGCGCTTACGGAACGCAGTCTCCCATTCCGCTCAAGATGACCATAAATCAGGCTGGTGCAGGCGCGCCCAATGCCGTACTCGCGAGGGATGCCATCACGATCCCCGCACCGGCAGGCGGTCCTTATACCATAGGTATAGTGGGCGTGGGTTCGCTTACTCCCACCCTGGTTCCCGACGTAACATGGATCACGGATCTTGACTACGACAACAACATCATTTCTTTCAAGGCTACCGCCAACGGTCAGGCTGCCGAAAGGCATGGTATCATCGAGGTTATCCTCGTATCGGGCGGTGTTCCGCAGTTCCTCCATATCGACGTAACCCAGTTGGGTACCGGCTCCGCCGAACTCGACATCTATCAGGAAGTCTGGGATATCAGCGCTGCACACCATGCATTCGATGTTCCCATCATTCCGATAGGCACGACCGAATGGGAGGTTCTCAGCTACACTCCGGTGCCCATGTTCGCAGTCGCTCCGGTAGATACCGATCAGACTAAACTGCCTCTCAGCATCAATCAAAACTCATCGACCACTCCCAGGAAAGCTACCGTCGTGCTTCTTGCGACCAACGGCGACAGCAGTGTATTCTACACCGTCACCGTAAACCAGGAAGGCGTGGAAGCTCCGAACCTCAAGCCTATCGCCGACGAAGTACATCTCGGCGCTCCGGCTACCGTTGCAGGTGAAGAGTTCAAGGTTCCGTTCCTCGGATACAGCTCCGATGTTACGTTCATGTCGCTTTACTTCGGCGATCCCACGATGTTCAACACCACGGACACCAAGATCGTCCCCTCCGGGAACGACGCTTACCTGCAGATCTCCGTTAAGGAAAACGCCAAGCTTACCGAAAGGAACAGCGTTATCCGCATCGTAGCGCAGCGCGGCGGCGAAAACCAGGTGTTCGAAGTTAAAGTCTTCCAGGCTGCCGCAGGTGCTCCGGTGCTTATCTTCCCGACCAGCACTTTCAGCTACGGTCCCGCGGCGATTGACGATACCCAGATATTCTTCGAAAATCCGAACGGCGCCAATATCTATATCAAGAGCGCTCCGGCCTGGATCACCGACTGGAAACCGACGAGCGGAGCTCCTGGCGTTTACGATAACGTCATGTTCGACGTCGCTGCAAACGCCACTTCCAAGACGCTCAGCGGCCAGATCCTCATCGAAGCCGCCGTCGGAACCAACAAAGCCATCTATACCGTGAACGTGGTTCAGTCCGGTCTTGCTCCCATCGGAGCGTCGCTGGCTGCTGCTAACCTCGGAGTACAGTGGTCGGAAGGCGTTGCGGATAACAAGATCGTTATCAACAACCTGCCCGACGGAACCCTGGCTGCGGACATCGTCCCCAATATCGATGTTACATGGC
>JAVBVG010000067.1:0-14628 GCA_031554415.1 Rikenellaceae bacterium
CTGGTGCCCGTGCGGTACGGTCATCTGCGACAGTTCCATGATGTTCATGGTGGTGCCGCCGGTGGTGAAGTAGATGCCCAGTATCCCCGTCAGCAGCAGCGCCGAACCGGCCATAAGCATCAGCGTCAGCTTCATCGCCGCGTACTCTTTTTTGCCGGTTCCCCACACGCCGATCAGCAGGAACATCGGGATCAGCGCGATCTCGTAGAACATGAACATCACGAAGAGGTCGAGCGAGATGAAGTAGCCGAAGACCCCTATCGCCAGCAGGCAGTACCAGGCGAAGAAGTCGCGCTCCATGTTCCACGCCGAAAAGACGCCGCAGAACGCCACCACGGCCGAAAGTATCAGCATCAGTATGGAAATTCCGTCGACTCCCACCGCGTAATGGATGTTAAGCGCCGCGTACCACACCGTGTCGGCGGTCATGAGCATCGGCGCATCGGAAACCGCCCTCTGCTGGAGGAACATCGCCGTGATGGCAGCCACGGTCGCCAGCAGCAGCCCGAAACCTGCCGTCGCGACCGTTCGGACATACGTTTGGTTGCGGCTCGCGAAGAGTGCGAGCAGCGTCGCGAGCGGGATTATAACCAATATTGATAATATATTCATATTCTATCAGATTACAATGAATACAGCGACAGTGATGGCCAGCACCGAGATTATAAACACCACGGCGTAGCTCTGTACCTTGCCGTTCTGGGTGGTTTTCAGAGCCTCCGACGCCTTCACAGTGCCTGTCCCGAGGGCGTTCATCGTGCCGTCGACCACATGGCGGTCGAACCACGCGATGGGCTGGCTGACTCCCCGGAAGATGATCTTTTTAGTGACGAACATCCACGCCTCGTCGATGTAGAAACGGTGCGCGGCGGCCCTCCAGAACCATGCTGTTTTAGCGTCGATCCGCGCCGGGAGGTCGTTCTCTTTCTTATACAGTTTCATAGCGAGGAATATCCCGGCCGCGCCTATCGCCACGCTCGCTCCGGCTATCCACCAATTTACATGGGCGGAGTAGGGGATGCCGTCGGGGCTTATGAACCGCGGGAACGGAATGAACCCTGTCGCGCAGGTCAGCACGGCGAGGAACACGAGGGGCACGGTCATGCTCGCCGGGGCTTCGTGGGGCGCGTGTTCGTACCGGCGGTCGGCCCCCCAGAAGACGCGGAAATAGAGCCGGAACATATAGAACGCCGTGAGGCCCGCCACGATCCACATCACGGCGAAAATGAATTTGTCGTGCGCGAAGGCAGCTGTGAGTATTTCGTCCTTGCTGAAGAAACCCGAGAACGGCGGGATGCCCGCGATCGAAAGGCAGGCAACGAGGAACGTTATATGCGTCACGGGCATGAACTTCCGCAGGCCGCCCATTTTCGCCATCTCGTTGCTGTGGACGGCATGGATCACCGCGCCCGCCCCGAGGAACAGCAAGGCCTTGAAAAATGCGTGGGTAAAGAGGTGGAACATAGAGGCGGTGTAGCCTTCGCCCGCGTGTCCGCCCATCCCCGAGACCCCCAGCGCCACCATCATATAGGCGATCTGCGAGATTGTCGAGAAGGCCAGCACGCGCTTTATATCGGTCTGGGTTACGGCGATCACGGCGGCGAAAAACGCGGTGAAAGCCCCCACGTATGTTATCAGCGTCAGCACGTCGGGTGCGGCGAAAACATAGACCGGGAACATCCTCGCGATGAGGAACACCCCCGCCACCACCATCGTCGCGGCGTGTATCAGCGCGGAAACCGGCGTCGGACCCTCCATCGCGTCCGGAAGCCAGATGTGCAGCGGGAACATCGCCGACTTCCCCGCCGCCCCCATGAACAGCAGCGACATCGCCCAGGTCGCCGCCGACAACCCGAGGAACGAACCCCCGGCCATCGAACTGACCGCCAGCGAGGCGTTATTCGCCGTGATAAGCCCGAAATCGAAGGTGCGGGTGTGGAACGACAGCACAAGAATGCCTATAAGGAACCCCAGGTCGGCGAATCGCGTCACGATGAAAGCCTTTTTCGCCGCCGCGACCGCCTCGGGTTTGGCATAGTAGAACCCGATCAGCAGGTAGGAAGACGCGCCCACAAGCTCCCAGAAGATATACATCTGGAAAATGTTCGTCGCCACGACCAGCCCCAGCATCGAAAAACTGAACAGCGACAGGAACGCGTAGTAACGCTGGAAACCCCTCTCGTCCTTCATGTAGCCGAGGCTGTAGACGTGCACCATCAGCGAAACTGTCGTTATCACCACGAGCATCATCACCGAGATCGGGTCGAGCAGGACGCCCATGTCTATATGCAGCGTGTCGCTGAACAGCAGCCACTCGGCCGAAACCGCCGTCGTCGCCTTGTACCCTCCGGCCGGCGCGGGAAAGAAATAACGCCAAGCCGCGATGTAGGACAACACCGCCGCGGCTGCCATGCCAAGTGTTCCCGTAATGCCCGCCGCACGCGGTTTGAGCCATTTGCCACCCAACCCAAGCGCCAGGAACATCGCGAGCGGAATTAAAATTATAAGCGCCGTAAATCCCATGACAGGCTAATTTTTTAATTTGTCTATGTGGCGCACGTCGATGTTGTTCGCCACGCGGTAGACGTTTATTATTATGGCGATAGCCACGGACGTTTCCGCCGCCGAGATCGCGATTCCGAACAGGCTGAAGAACATCCCCTCCATATGCCCCGGGTAGAGGTAGCGGTTGAATACGCTGAAATTTATCTCAACCGAATTAAGTATAAGTTCTATTGATATCAGCATCGCCAGCAGGTTCTTGCGGGTGATGAATCCGTAGACCCCCGTGAAAAACATGATCGAACTGACGATCAGATAATGTTCCATCGGTATCATATCTTCTTCGTTTTTTTAACGTTTGCGCGCTATCAGTATCCCCCCGATGGCGCAGGCCAGCAACAGTATGCTCAGCGCCTCGAACGAAAGCAGGTACTCGTGCTTCCCGGTCCCCATCAGCGCGTGGCCTATCTGCTTCATGTTTATCTCGTGGTCGCCAAGGATCGTGGGGTTGCCGCCGTAAAGGAATTTATGTTTTACTGTCACCAGGGTCGTGACGGCGAGCCCCGCAACGGCCGTTACCACCCCCGAAACTATCCGCCGCGTGTCGTGCCGTTCGGTCCGGTCGCCGCGCGAGCTGGTCAGCAGGATCGCGAAGATGAACAGTATCAGGATGCCCCCCGCGTAGACCGAAAGCTGCACCACCGCCAGGAAGTGGTAGTTGAGCATCAGGTAGAGCCCTGCCGTCGCTATCAGAACTATCAGCAGGTAGGTGGCCGCGCGCAGCATCCTGCGGGCCGTCACCGCCATCACCGAGCAGGCGACTATCGCCGCCGCAAGGCAGTAAAAAACTATAAGGTTTGCTGTAGGTCCCATAACTTACGCTGTTTTAGTGGTTGTATCCCCAGCCGCCGGTGCCTCGGGCGACTTCGCGGGCCTGGGTGCGAGCGACGAACCGGGACTGTTGAGCTGCTGCACGAGCCGTCCCTTTGTGAATACCGAGTGCTCGAAGCTGTTGGTGAATTCGATCGCGCCGAACGGGCAGGTCGTGGTGCAGAGGTCGCAGAAAGTGCAGCTGCCCAGGTCGTAGACGTAGCGGTCGAGAACTTTTTTCGGCCTTCCGGTCGCGGGGTCCTCCCCGGTTTTGCTTATGACCATGATCGTCCCGTTCGGACAGTTGTTCATGCAGATGCCGCAGGCGGTGCACCTGTGGCGGTTGTCCGCGTCGTGGGGCATGGTCAGCTGGGCGCGGAAACGCTCGAAATAGACATGTTTCCCGCGGTTCTCGGGGTACTGCTCGGTGATCTTCGGGCGCAGGAAGTTCAGCATCGTGATGTACATCCCCTGCACGAGCCGCCACACGCCGACGACAATATCCCTTATATATTCGAAAATCTTTTTCATGACGTTACAGTATTACGACGACGGACATCAGCAAGAGGTTCAGGAGGCATATCGGCATCAGTATCTTCCATTCGAGCCCAAGCAGCTGGTCGATCCTCAGGCGCGGGAAGGTCCACCGGACCCACAGCGCGAGGAAGATGCAGAAGAAGGTCTTGCCGAAAAACCAGATGAAAGACGGGATATAGTCCATCGCGGCGTTGAAACCCTCCCAGCCGGGAATGTGCAGCGGCTGCCACCCCCCGAGGAACATCGTCGCGGCGACGGCGGCTATGATGAACATGTTGAGGTACTCTGCCAGGTAGAAAAAGCCGAACTGGATGCCCGAATACTCGGTGTGGTAGCCCGAGGTGAGCTCGCTCTCGGCTTCGGGCATATCGAACGGCCCGCGGTTGGTTTCGGCGTGTCCCGCTATCAGGTAGATGAGAAAAGCGATGCAGGCCGGAACGTGACCCTTGAAGATGAACCATCCGTCGGCCTGCTGCGCCACTATCTCGGAGAGCTGCATCGTCCCGCTCAGCACCACGATCGTCATCAGCGAAAGGCCGGCCGAAATTTCATAGCTGATGAGCTGCGCGCCGCTCCTCATCGCCCCGATCATCGAGTACTTGCTGTTGCTCGACCAACCGGCCAGCAGGATACCCACTACCCCCAGCGATGACACTGCGAGTATGTAGAACACCCCCACGTTGAAGTCCAGCGCGTGCAGGCCTTTCGCGAACGGTATCGCGGCGAAGGTGCAGACCGAACCGATGATGACGAAGAACGACGCCATGCGGAACAGCACCTTGTCCGATTTGTCGATGTGGACCAGCTCCTTTAGCAGGATCTTTATCATGTCGGCGACGGACTGGAACACGCCCCATTTTCCGACGCGGTTTGGGCCGAGGCGGCACTGGAAGAATCCGCACACCTTTCGTTCGACCCAGATCAGGATCAACGCCAGCACCGCGTACGCGGCGAGTATCGCCACGCCGATCAGCACGAACTCCACGAACAGCGCCCATCCTTCGGGCATCCATCCGCGCAGCGTCGCGTCGATCCAGCCTGTTATATTTTCAAAACTAAACATTTTTTACTTCAATATTCTTCAAATAATATAAGGTAGATTCCTCACACTTCACTTCGCTCCGGTTCGGAATGACATCCCTGCAAAATCGCCGCCGGCGTTCCGGCTATCTGTCGATGCAAGGTATCACGTAATCCAAAGAACCTCCCAGCATGATGAGGTCGGCCACCTTATTTCCGACGGCGACATCTTTGAGCGCGCCCACGAGCGTCATCGACGGCGAACGGAACTTCACCCGGTAGGGATTCTTTTCGCCGGTGCTGGTGATGTGCACCCCGAACTGTCCGCGGGCGTTCTCGACGCGCTGGAACCAGTCGCCCTCGGGCAGTTTCACCACCGGCCTGGCCTTCTCGGCGAACGGCCCCGCGGGGATGTTGTCCACGAGCTGCTCGATGATCCGCAGCGACTGCTCGATCTCGTCGAGGCGGATGATGTAGCGGTCGAAGGTCTCGCCTCCCGTGCGCACCGCCTGTTCGAAATCGACGCGTCCGTAAGCTCCGTAAGGCTCGGCCTTGCGCAGGTCGTTGGCCCACCCGGAAGCCCTGCCCGCGGGACCTGTGATCCCCAGCGAAATGGCTTTGGCGCGCGGCAGGTATCCCACGTCTTTCATACGCCCCCTCGCTATCGGGTTGCCGGTGAAGAGCATGTGGTGTTCTTTCAGCATCTTCCGCATATAGGGGATGAACTCGCCGACGCGTTTCTGGAAATTGGGGTGGATGTCCCTCATGACGCCGCCGATGACGTTGTAGTTTACCATCAGGCGTCCCCCGGCGGTCTCCTCGAAGATGTCCATTATCTTTTCGCGGTCGCGCATGCCGTAGATGAATGCCGTCACCGCGCCCATATCCATGCACATCGAACCCCAGCCCAGGAGGTGCGAGGCGATGCGGGTCAGTTCGTCGAAAATTGTGCGGACGACCACGGCGCGGTCGGGGACTTCCATGCCGAGCGCTTTCTCGCAGCACAGGCAGAACGCGTGGCGGTTCATCGTGCCCGAGAGGTAGTCGAGCCGGTCGGTGAGATGGAGTATCTGGGGGTAGGTGTACGCTTCGCACATCTTTTCGATCCCGCGGTGGATGTATCCGAAGTGCGGATCGACCGAGCGCACGATCTCGCCGTCGAGGGCGACCCTCAAGTGCAGCACGCCGTGCATGGCGGGGTGCTGAGGTCCGAAATTGATGACGTACTCGTCCTTGTCGTACATCATTTTCCATGTCCGTCCCTCCGCGCCTTCCGGTTCGCATGGAACCGCGTCCATAGACTCGAAAGATTCGTCAGTGAGGGGAACGGGATTGCGCGCCGGATCGGCGTCGTAGTCCTTGCGCAGGGGGAAACCGTTCCAGTCGCCGCGCAGGAACAGCCGGCGCATGTCGGGATGCCCCGCGAACGTGATCCCGAAAAAGTCGTGCACCTCGCGCTCGTACATTTCGGCGACCTCCCAGATGCCGCTGACGGTGGGCAGTTCGGGATTTTCGCGGCCGGCGGCCGAGGTTTTCAGCACCACCGTTTCGGTCAGGTTGCTGCGCGAGAGGTAATACAGCGCGCCGAGCCCGCCTTCCTCGCCCCGGTCCATCCCGACGATATCGACGAGGAAGTCGAACCCCCTTTCGCGCAGGTACAGGGCCGCGTCGCGGAGTTTTTCCGCCGGGACGGCGAAAACCCTCCGTCCGCCTCCGTCCGCCGATCCGACCGCGTAGAGTTCGAAATTATCTGTCTGCTCCTGTTTCATCGCTCTGCGTGTCAGGTAAATCCGGTATATTTTCGGTAACTTCCGGCTGGGCCGGGAGGCGGAAGAAGTTCTGCACTTTTATTTTGCGCTCCAACTGCATCATCCCGTAGAGTATGGCGTCGGGACGAGGCGGGCACCCCGGCACGTAAACGTCCACCGGAATGATCTTGTCCACCCCCATGACGGTGTGGTACGAACTCTTGAAAGGGCCGCCCCCGATCGCGCAGCCGCCGATCGCCATGACGTATTTCGGCTCGGCCATCTGGTCGTAGAGCCTTTTCAGCACGGGCGCCATCTTGTGCACCACCGTCCCGAAAACCATCACCACGTCGGCCTGGCGCGGCGAGTTGCGGTAGACCTCCCAGCCGAAACGTGCGAAGTCGTAGCGCGCCGCGCTCATCCCCATGAACTCGATCCCGCAGCAGCTCGTGGCGAAGGTCAGCGGCCAAACCGAGTTGGAGCGGCCCCAGTTGATGATCTCGTTGAGCGAGGTTACCACGACGCCGGTGCCGCCCCGCCGGAGCTCTTCGACATATTTTTCGAGGTATTCGTTGTCGCGAAAATCCTCGTAGCGCATATTCTTGATATGCGTTTGCTTTTTTACTTCCATTTCAAGGCTCCTTTTTTCCACGCGTAGGCGAGGCCCAGCGTGAGTACGACCAGAAAGAACGCCGCGCTGAAGAGTCCCGGCGCGCCGAGGTCCTTCATCACCGTGGCCCACGGGAAGAGCAGCACGGTTTCGACGTCGAAGATGAGGTAAAGAATGGCGAAAAGATAGTAACCCACGCGGAACTGCATCCACGAGGTGCCGCGAGTGGGGATGCCGCATTCGTACACTTCGCCTTTCAGCGGATTCGTCGAGCGCGGCGCGAGCCAGAGCGCGATCAGCAGGGCCGCACCGACAAGTACGAAAGCCGTTATGAGGACGACCAGAAAAACCGATGAATTACTCATATCGATAGTTGAATGTCAGATGAATGTGATAAGCGGAACGACACATAAGGTACAGCTAAAACCGTACCAACCCGACAGAAACGGGTAAAAGTCGCTGAAATCAGATGTTGAGCCTGCCTATGCGGTGGAGCAGCCGCGAAGGGCCGCGGCTCGGCATGCCGGCAGGTATGAGAGATGTGTCCGGGTGTTGTCCGGCAATGGTTTTCGAGTGCGGAACGGCCTGTCCGCCGTTATCGGTATTGTGTTTGCCGCCCGCGCCCGAATCGCTGCACGCGGTTTCGCCATAAAGCAGGTTAAGTGAATTTGTCAGGGGAGCCGCGGTTTCGCCGAAGAATCCGCGCCCTTCGTCGGCGGTGAAAGAGCCGAACCCGCCTGTCGTTTCGACACGGCCGCACGCTGTGTTTTCGCTCTGCCGCGCACTTGTCTGCGCAGTGGCAAATGTCGCGAGCAGGGCGATCACAAGCAGATATGGTACCTTTGACTTCATGCTATCGATAACGGACGCGCAAAGTTAAGCATAATTAAAACAAAAAAGACAACCCTTTAAAATTGTCTTTCTTTTTTGCGGCCCATGCGCTATTTTATGCCGTAGCGCGCAAGTATTTTGGAGATTTGAGGCTGGACGGCGTTAGCCCACCTGAAGTAGCCCAGGTCCGAGGGGTGCGTACCGTCGGCCGAGGTCTTGTGGTCGGTGCCGGTCGGCGACTTCACGTCGATGAAATAGATATCCCTGTCGGTTTTCATCGCCTCGGTTACCACCCTGCGCGCCGCTGCGCGTTTGCGCTCCTCGGCCTCGCGCGTTTTCAGGTCGAAATTGCCCCTTTCGCGGTAGATCGTCTGCAGGAAGATGAGCGGTTTTCCCGGATGCGCCTCTCTGAGGCGCGTCACGAACGGGCCGAAACGCTCCTCGATCATCTCCGCCCCGGGATTGGAAAAGGCGTCGAAAACGAACGCGTCGGCATCCTCGGCAGCAAGTATCTCGGCGAAAACGGGCTGGAGTTTCGAATTCCCGCTGACGCCTAAGTTGATAACGCCCAGTCCGGTGCTCTGCCCGATCTGCGACGGGTAGCTGTTCCCCGTGCGCGATGTGCTGGCGCCGTGCGTGAAACTCGATCCGAAGAAGACCACCCGGTGGCGGAACGGATTCTCCATAGGCGCTATCCGGGCCGATTCCGCGACGCCGATCTCGACGACGGCCGGTTCGCTGTACATCGGCAGGTAGAGCAGGCACTCCTTCACGCTTCCGTCCATGTTGTCGACAAGGAGCGCCGTATCCTCCCTGGGAACGGCGCAGGCGGCCCATATCCACTTGCCGTCGCGTTTTATGAAGAGGTCGAATCCGGCCGTGGCCATCTCGGGCCAGTTCGGGCGGATGTTGCGCACCCTGTACCCGGCCCTTACGCCGATCGTCGGGCTGTCGGTCGTGAAGGCCACGGCAACGCCGGACGGATAAGCCAGCAGGGTGCGCTCGGTATTCGTCAGTTCGGGATAAGCGGCCAGGTCGGCCCGGTGGTACGGATCGTCGGTAACCGTGAGCTTGCCCGTCAGCGTAAGTTCCGTCGCGTCCGTATAGACGAGCTGTTCCTGCGCGTGCGAAACGACCGGGGCCGCGACGAGCAGCGCCCACACTGCGATCCTTAAAATACCTTTCCTTTTCATCTTCATAAAATTTATTTGCGGTTAGTTTAGTCTGCTTTTCCCGTTACGGCCGTGTTGTTATATATGGTAAGGGATACGGTGATTCCGTTAGGCATCTGTACACCGGGCAGCATCTTCATTTTCCCGGACATTTCCTGTACGGTTTTGCCCGATATAGTCCAACCTGAAACCGTGTCAAGAACGGTTTCCGTTGTCATCGTGCCTTCCATGTCATATTTCATATCCACTCCGTTCATGTTTGTGGGGGCTTCGTCCGGATCGGTGGTTATTACGGCTTCACCTTTTATAGTGATGCCGTTGTCGTCAATTCCTGTGACGGTGAATACCATTTTAACATTCATGGTAAATTGTGCTTGAGTACGCAGATCCCTGTTCCAACTGTCTCCTATGGAAACCGGTTCGTCCGGGAATACCACCATGCCCGATTCTATGCTGTTCTTGAAAAATTCACCGCCGTAAAAATTGGCCATTTGCTTTTTCATAAATTCGGCTCCACTCTCATCCTGTCCGGGGAATTGTTCATGCATTTCCGCGATCATCACATCCAACATTTTCTCGGTACCTTTTACATATACGATATTTCCCCTGCGGGTCATCCTGAACATAAAGGGTTTTCTGGTCATGGCTTTCATCATCGCGGATAATGGGTTGTCCGCTGTCAGGCTCTCGGAGTCACCACTCATTTCCGACGGCCCGCTCATCTTCATGGCAAGCCTTTCATACCAGACCGACATATCGTAGCCCTCGTCATCTGCGTCCTCCACCCTGAAAAGTAACTCCACCTTTATCTGTGTGGTAATATCGAGCTCTTGGTCGAATACATTTTGGAGCAATTTCGACGAAGCTTCAGTACTTAACCCATAAACACTCCCTTTTTCGAGGTTCAGCGAGAGTTTGACCGGCTCCGATGCCATGCAGCATACCGCCGCGCCGAGCATCGCGGCGAGGATCGCAAGTTTCTTCATATCAAAGCGTTTTTTAAGTTGTGATTGTCGTTGGATACGCAATTTACTAATAATTTTGCATTATCGCGGCCCGCCGGCCCGGTTATTGTGAAAATCCCGCTATCTTTACGGGAACAACCGACTAAACAAAGTATTGCTATGGAAGAAAATAAGACCATCGACCAGGCGAAAGCCGATAAGAAAACCGCCCGCCGGAAAAAGTTCAGGAAGGCGCGCAATATCACGATCGCCGTGCTGATCGTGGGATTCGCGGCGTTTTTCGCCATAAAATTCTATTATCCGTTCGGCGAAGGGGTCAAGACCGGCGAGCTCAACTATGTGGTCTACAAGGGTGTTATCTTCAAAACCTACGAAGGCAAGCTGGTCCAGAGCGGTTTCCGCACCACGCAGAAAGAGGGGATCGCGTCCAACGAATTCATATTCTCGGTGCGCGACAAAGCGATCGCCGACACGCTGATGCGGATGGGCGGCAGCGTCGTCGAACTGCACTACAAGGAGTATTTCGGCGCCATACCCTGGCGCGGCTACTCCAAATTCATAGTCGACGGCATATTGAGCGTAACGCCCGTCAGGGTGGCTCCCTCTTACGATACCGCGCCGCCTCCCGTGATCGAACAGCCCGAATCGCAGACGCAAACTCAGACCGCGGAGTAATACGGCACAAGAAACCGCCTCTGAGCGGTTTTTTTTATTCTTTGTTCTTCAGGAGTTTCAGGCAGAGCGAGTCGATGAAGACCGCCAGTCCCAGTATGGCTGTCATCCACGAGAACGGGTTACGGTAAACCAGGACGACCGAGAGTATCCCGCACAAGGCTACGAGCGTGCCGGCGATGAGTATCGGGGTGTCGAGCGATGGCTTCCGGTCGGCTTTTCCCAACATCACCAGCAGCAGCAGTCCCAGAACCAGCAGCAGCCCCCCGGCGAGACAGGCGTAGTACGGCACGGCCTGGAAAGTTCCCGGTGCGAGCGCTTCGAGCCCTTCCTGCACGGGAGCCCACGCTGCGGCAAAATAGAGCACGCCGAATAGCATCACGGCGATCGCCATCATTTTCCCGGCCGATATTATGTTGGGTTTATACATTTAACACGCTTTTCTGCAAAGATAATGAATATCTGCCAAAAAACTGCAATGCGGCTTAATTTATCTGCAAAATGAATTAATTTATCTGCAAAACGTTGTTTTTACGCCGTTTATTGTTTCAGATAATGGTTTAAACCATGCATTTCAATGCAGCTACTTTTGTTTCTATAGATTTTAATGTTTTTCACATCTGTCATCATGAGCTTGCCGAAGGATCTGATTGCGCCGGGCTCTGCTCGATCAGATGTTTACATATTGTTTCCTCCTCGCGGCTCGGCATAATTTGAGCAAGCTCAATTCCGCCCTCACTCGCAGAGTCGTTTCGACTTCTCTCGACATGACAGCGGCGAGCCGACGCCAAGCCAAGCGTCATCAAGTTTACTTGAATGACCGGGTCGCGAAGGAGGGAAAGGATTAATTTCATCCGCTTAAAAACCTATGCACTTTCAGTGCATAGTGGTTTAGTCTCGCTTAATGTTGTCGGATCGCACTCGCTCGGGATGACGTTAAGAGTTTTTATGGAATTCATTCCCGCAAACTCTTAGAGTCGTTTCGCGCCTTTCGTGAAAGTGTCCGTGATGTCGGTCATTTGTCCCTTCACCACGCGGTAGAAGCGCTGGTTCGTGCCGGGCGAACCGAGCCCGCCGAGCCCCTCGACGTAGGGGCCGAGTTTGATATAGTCGAAATTGCCTGCCGAGAGTCCGGGCGGGATTTTCGCCTTTCCGGAATACCATCCGGTTTTAAGCCCGGTGCGGCGCCACACCATGACCGCCAGCCGTTCGACCTCTCGCGGATCGGCGTCGCCTCCCATAAAGCAGACGCAGGTTACCGCCCCCCTGTAGAGTTCGAGCAGGCCGCCGAGCAACACTTCGTCCAGCGGTTCGCCGATATCTTCGCGCAGGTGGGGACTGTGGCAGCCCGGGCAGCGGTTGGGGCACCCCGAAATGTTGAGGGCGAGTGTTACCTCGCCCGGAATTTCCTGAAATACTATATCGTAACTCGCCAATAACATATTTTTCGTGATAACAGCAATTCTGCTGCCGCTAGCTTAAAAATGAGTCGGTCATTTACGATTAGTAAACTCCCTCCTCATTTTCTTCGCCGAGCGTTGCATAATCACTGTTCTGACGAAAAATGGCTTCGAGGAAGAGTTCGTAAGTCGTAATTTTTAATTCGTAATTCGTAATTAAAGTTGCCCGGGCGTGGCGTAGTGCCGCACTGCCGCCTCTTTCTGCCGCGCCTGCGAGAAGTTGCTCACGCGTTTCATGTAACCGATCACCCTCGTCAGATAGTCGAGGTTCCCGCCCCCGCACTTCGGGCATTCGGCGAGGTTGTTCTTGTCGATATGCCCGCAGTCGTTGCAGACGGTGTTGGGGATGTTGAAGGTGAAGTAGTTGCACCCCTCCTGCGTCGCCACACGCAGCAGATGCGCGTACTGCTCCTTCGAGAGGTGTTCGTCGAGGTTCATGTGCAGCGCGGAACCTCCGGTCAGGTGCTCGATATATTTGCGGCCGTGCAGACGGAACTTGTCGGCGATGTTCAGCGATTCGTCCTCCACGATGTAGAAATAGCTGTTGTAGCAGTCGCGCCCCACCTTGAATCCAGCCTCGCGGTCCCATTTGGCGTGTTTCACCCCCACGTTCTCGGCCGGGATCATCTCGCAGTTGTACATCACGTCCCGTGTACGGTACTTCCTGTTGTAGCGCTCGACCGTGCCGAGGATCTCCTCTGTAAAGCGCTGGTATTCGGGATTGTCGCTGATCTCTATGCCGAGGAATTCCGCCGCCTCGACAAGGCCGTTGACGCCGATGGTGAGGTACTGCCGCCCCAGGTTGATGTAGCCGGCGTCGAACAGCGGCAGCATCCCCTTGGACTGCATGTATTTGAGGTTCTCGTTGTAGGCGTTCTGCACCTTGTGGACGAGATCGACAACCTCTTCGAGGAAGAACTGGTAAGCCTTTCCCTGCCTCGCGGCGTGCTGGATGCAGCGGTTGAGGTTGATGGTCAGGACGCTTTTCGAACCGGTGGAGATGCCGCCCGCCCCCAGCGTGTAGCTGAAAGTGTTGTCGGTGATCTCGTTGCGCAGGCGGCAGCAGCTGCTCAAGCTGTCGGCGTTGTCGCTCATGTAGGTGAAGAACGAATGCCCCTCGGCGTACATTTCGGCCGTGAAATCGCCGTACTCTTTGTCCCTGGGCGCGCCGTCCGCCGTCAGCAGCGCCATCGTTTCGACGGGGAATGTCAGCACGGTGCGTGTGCGCTCGGCGTTGAACCACTTCATGAAACGCTTCTGGAGCCAGTTGAGCGAATCCCAGTCGGGGGCACTGCCGTCGGGGAAGACGAAATTCTCGAACAGGCTCTCGAAGTAATACCTGTCGTAATACGATATATTCCAGAACACGGCCTGGAAGTTGCGGGCGCCGGTGGGCTGGTTGATCGAATAGACTATCTGCTCGAAATAGTCGGTAATGACCTTGTCGAGCGTGCGCTGCCTTTTCGACAGGTCGACCACCCTATCGGCCTCCTTGAAATATTCCTTGCCGAACTCGATCCCTATGAAATAGTTCATATACATCAGGAATTCGGGGGTGGCGCAAGCGCCACTGAGCATGCTCGACACCATGAACACCATGTTGACGAAACCGCCGCAGAACGACTTGAGGTTGGTCGGGGCCTTGGAGTTGCCGCCTATGGATATAGTACCGCCTATCAACCAGGGGTACATGGTGACGCTGGCGCAGTAGTTGGCCAGGCTCGTCTCGTCGTTCTTGTAGATAAAGTGGCTGTTCAGCAGATCGATGTACTTGTCCGACACCTCCTTGCCGTACATCTCCTTGAGCCGGTCGGTCAGCATACGGCGGTTGAGGCGTATGAAGTTCGACTTTGGCAGCTCGCCTATCAACGTGGCCATGTTCTTGTTCTCGACATTGGCGTTGGCATCGTATTTACTTCCCGTGGCGGCGTTCGAGGCGTCGCAATATTCCATCAGGAAGCTGAGCTTGTCCCTGACCTCGCGGTCTTCGGTATGCTTCTGGCGGTAGAGCATGTAGGCCTTGGCCACGGTGTAATACCTCTCGGCCATAAGGGCGATCTCTACCTGGTTCTGGATATCCTCGACGGTCGTGCCGTTGGTGATGCTTATCCGGCTGAGGATATTGGTGATCACATCCTGGGTGGCGAAGCTGCCGACCGAAAGGAACGCCTTGGCTATCGCGCCCTGAATCTTTTCGATGGAAAACGGTTCCTGTTTCCCATCCCTTTTGACAATGAATGT
>JAVBVG010000009.1:0-3826 GCA_031554415.1 Rikenellaceae bacterium
TTTTATTTTGAAAAATCCGACTCTGAAAATTTATTTTCGAGATCAGATTGTTTCAAAATAATGTTGCACTCCGTGCAACCCGCTATTTCCGAATAACCAACCCTCATTCACTAAAACATCACATCCCGCACAGGGTGAGAAACGGAGTTTCTCTGAAAATTTTTGGGCGACTTTTTTAAAAGTCGCGGTTGTGTCATAATCAAAGACCGTCGGGCACTATGCAGACCACGCGGAAACCGATGCCCTTGATGTCGGAGTACCACCAGATGCTCTTGGGCTGCTGGGGGTCGGTGCGCAGCCAGCGGTCGTGCCGGGTGGGTGCGCGGACGGCCGAGCGGATGCCGGAAGCGTCGTCGGCGTAGGTTCCGCCCCTCACGACGTGTTCGGTTCCCGACTCCGGGCCTTTCGGATCGACCGAACCGTCGGGCATCGCCGCATATGCGTCGGGCGAGTACCAGTCGGAGGTGTACTCCCACACATTGCCGAGCATGTTTTTCAGCCCGAATTGGTTTGGCTTCACGCGCACCGGCTCCTGGGTACGGCTGCGGCTGTTGAGTTCGTATATTGCATAGGTGTTTATAACGGTCGTGTCGGCGCCGAAAACAGCGCGCCAGAGCCCCCTCGACGAATATTTTTTGGGACTGCCTTCGAAGAAGTAGGCCGTTCCGGTCCCGCCCCTCGCGGCGTATTCCCATTCGGCCTCGGTGGGGAGGCGGTAGGTCTTACTCGTCTTCTTTGACAACCATTGGCAGAATGTTTCGGCGGCGTAGTGCGTCATGGTGATGGCCGGGCGCAGGCCGCCTCCCCAGCCCTGTTCTGGATTGCCGAACGGAGGCGTCGGCCCGCTGATGGCGTCTACTTCCGGATCGGAGTTGTGCGCGAAAATAACTTCGGGCTGGATGCGCCCTTCGGACATGGTTTCGGCATAGAACGCCCAGTACATATCCCACGTCACTTCGGTTTCGGCCATGAAAAAGCGCGAAACCTCAACCGTTTTCTGCGGCCCTTCGTTCTCGCCGCGGAAAGGCTCTTTTTCGGGGCTTCCTATGGTGAAAACGCCGCCCGGAACCGCCTTCATTTCGAACGAAACGCCAGTTCCGGGTATTTTTTCAGTGTAGCTTTCAAACGATGATACCGCTGCGGGTTCCGCGAATATTTCGCCTGCGGAGCGCTGCTGAGGAAGTCCTGTCATGCGCGCATGGGTGTAGTCGGGATTGTGGTGTCCGGCGTCGAGATGGCAGTCGATGCAGTTCAGGCCGAGTTTTTCGGCGTTGTCCTCGTAGTAGAGATGGGCCGTGACCCCGTCGTCGGTTATGCCTAAGGGAAAAAGCTGGTGGTGGCACTCGACGCATGACTCGTTGTAGACGATGCGGCGGGCATGCTCTAGCTCCTTTTTAGCCTCCCAGTCTATTTTTTCCTTGTTCTTGAAGAGATACGACCAGATATCATTGCCGCCTGTCTTCACTTTCGCTGCGACATACGCGGACGAACCGGGGGGCGGCAGATGGCATTCGACACAGGCTGTTTTGGTGCCGCTGGGGTTATTGTAATGCGACGAAAGCCGCCAGCTCTCCTCGGCGTGCGGATGTACGTGGCATGCCATACATGCCTCATCTTTAGAACTGTTTACCCAGGCGTAGTTGAGGGCTATTGTAACGAGCGCTCCGCCCGCCATGGCAAGACATACGGTCAGAAGTGTCCTCTTCCACCCTTTCAGTCGGGATTTTCCCATACTTTCGGCGCAGATTATATTTAAATTCCTATTTAGGGAAGGGAGGTGAGCAAAGGTAAGAAAAGCCGTGGGATAACACAAATTTATTTTGCGCCTGTTTTTGAATTGTCTGATAATTAGCATACCTTTGGAATACTAATGAATCTCCCTGTGGTAAGCCTCTTTGTGCTGTCGAAGACCGATGTGCCTGATTTCAGGCGCATTGTCTTTGCTGCGCATTGACTATTAAGCCGGAACCGCTGTATGGATCGGGAAGAACAAAAAATCGTCGAACAGCTGCGCCGGGGCGACAACCAGGCGTATAAACACATATACGACCGCCACTATGTGCTGCTGTGCAGGATCGCCTACGGCTTTCTCAGGGACGACCACCTGGCCGAAACCGTTGTCAGCGAAACGATCTTCCACATGTACGAGATCCGCGAGAGGCTGCAGATCAACGTTTCGCTCCGCAGCTACCTCATAAGCGCTGTCCGCAACAGGTGCATCAACTTCCTGAACCTGGAGTATCATAGGAAAGTTACCAAATTCTCGGCCATCCGCGATTATGAAACCTGGGGATGCCTGATCGCCGACAAAGACGAATACCCGCTGGGATCGCTGCTGGAGCGGGAGCTGGAACACGAGATACACGAGGCCATAGAAAAACTGCCGGACGAGGCGAAGCGTATTTTCAAAATGAGCCGGTTCGAGAGCAAGTCCTATAAGGAAATAGCCGGCGAACTCGATATTTCGGTCAACACGGTGAAGTACCATATCAAGAACGCGCTGGGCCGGCTGGCTAAGGACCTCGACAAATATTTACTCGCCTTTTTATTGCTTTGCTTACATTTAATTTGATCCGTTAAAAACATTACAATCCGACTACCCGCAAGACCTTTTTAGCTGTCTTGTTATCATATTAGGAAATAATGAAGCGAATCACTCATACGGACGAACTGATCACCACCTACCTTTCAGGCGAACCGACCTCCGCAGAGCTGGAGGAGTTGAAAGCCTGGGTAGACGCCTCTCCGGAGAACCGGAAACATTTCCTGAACATACAGGAAGTGTGGTTTTCGTCTGTCGGCGGCGCCGACGGAAAGCGGTTCGACAAAGACGCTGCCTACAAACGCTTCCTGAACAAAACAGCCGGAAAACGGAGGCGCTTCCTCGGAAGGGTCCTGCGCCCGGTTATCGGCGTCGCGGCGGCGGCAGCCCTGGCCGGGATCGTCTGGCTCTTCGCATACAGGCAGGGCGGCGACCAGATAAGAAGCCTGTTCTCGAATATCGTCATCGAAGCGCCGCTGGGTTCGCGCACCAAACTGTATCTGCCCGACAGCACGCTGGTCTGGCTGAACGCCGGCTCCAGAATCACCTATTCACAGGGTTTCGCCGTCAGCGAACGCAAGATACATCTCTCGGGCGAAGGCTATTTCGAGGTGGCGCGCAATGAGAAACTGCCCATGCAGATCATCACCGACGAAGTGCGGGTGGAGGTGCTGGGCACTGTGCTCAATTTCAGGAATTATCCCGACGAGGAGGAGGTGGTCGTGTCGCTCGAAAAAGGCAGGATAGTGTCGCAGAATATGCTCGCGACAAACCAGCAGTTCACCCTTGCCCCGAACCAGAAGGCTACGCTCAACAAAAAGACCAGAATGATGCGGGTTTCGGAAGTCCCGGCCAGGAACGTGTCGGGATGGATAGACGGCAGCCTTTTCTTCGACGAAAGGCTGCTGCCGGATATTATCCGTACGCTGGAGCGGAGCTACAACGTCAATATCCGCATGGCCGACGAATCGATGAACAACTTCCGTTTCTACGGCCAGTTCTCGCGCACCGAGAACACGATCAAGGATGTGCTCGACAGGCTGAAGGCCACCAACAGGCTCGAATATCTGGTGAACGGCAGCGAGATCGTGCTGATACCGAAAAACTGACGGGAAAGCGCGGGGGCGGGGACAGATTTACAGGCAAAGAACCTGTCTCAAAAAGAGGCAGGTTTTTTTTGCAGCAATATTTTGATATTTTGCGGATAATTATTATCTTTATACTATTGATATAAAGCCGCTTGTGTATGTCATTTAAGAAGTATGACCAGAGTCAGTTATCCCT
>JAVBVG010000040.1:0-15749 GCA_031554415.1 Rikenellaceae bacterium
TAAAGTACCGAAAGAATGGCTGACAGAGAGAAAAGGCTCCCGATGGTGGAGAGGGACGAATGGCTCGCGCCGGTCGAGGGCGAGGTGAACGCGCGTTTCAGGCGTTATTCCGAACGGCTGCGGCGGCTCGCGGGCGGCGGCTCGCTGGCGGATTTTGCCAACGGATACCGCTGGTACGGTTTCCAGCGCGACGACGCGCTGGGCGGGTGGTGGTTCCGCGAATGGCTCCCCGAGGCCTACGACGTCTACCTTTTCGGAGATTTCAACGGCTGGCAGCGCACCGAACTCAGGCTCGAAAAAGGCGCGGGCGGCGTCTGGAGCATCTTCCTGCCCGACGCGATGTACGAAGGCAGGCTCACACACGGTTCGCTCTATAAAATGCACGTCCACGGACGAAACGGCTGGCGCGACCGCATCCCGGCCTACGCCCGCCGCGTGGTCCAGAACGACGAAACCAAGGATTTCACGGCGCAGTTCTGGGATCCGCCCACCGCGTTCGATTGGGGCAGTGACGCGTTCGATATCTCGGCCGTAGGGCCGCTCCTTATATATGAGGCCCACGTTGGCATGTCGCAGGAGAAGGAGGGGGTCGGTTCATATACCGAGTTCGCCGAAAACGTACTGCCGCGCATCAAAAAACTGGGTTACAACACTCTCCAGCTTATGGCCGTGGCCGAACATCCCTACTACGGCAGTTTCGGCTACCACGTTTCCAATTTCTTCGCGGTCAGTTCGCGCAGCGGCACTCCCGAAGAGCTGAAGACCCTCATCCGACGCGCCCACGAAATGGGGATCGCCGTCGTGATGGACCTCGTCCACGCCCACTACGTCAAGAACCTGAACGAGGGGCTGAACGAGCTCGACGGCAGCGACCACCTCTATTCGAAGGCGGGACCGGAGGGCTGCCAACCCCATTGGGACAGCATGCTTTTCGATTACGGCAAGGACGAAGTGGTCCATTTCCTGCTCTCGAACGTCAAGTTCTGGCTCGACGAGTTCCGTTTCGACGGCTTCCGTTTCGACGGCGTCACCTCGATGATATACCACCACCACGGCTACACTGAGTTCGACTCTCGCGACAAATTCTTCGGGCCGGACGTCAACACCGACGCGCTCGCGTACCTCACGCTCGCAAACCACCTGACGCACGAGTTCCGTCCGTGCGCCGTGAACATCGCCGAGGACGTGAGCGGAATGCCAGGAATGGCGCTGCCCATTGCCGACGGCGGGGTGGGGTTCGATTACCGCCTGGGCATGGCGATCCCCGATTTCTGGATCAGAATGCTCAAGGAGGTGCCGGACGAGCGGTGGAACGTGTGGGACATCTGGAATATCATGACCGACCGACTTCCGGCGGTCAAAACGGTCGCTTACGCCGAGAGCCACGACCAGGCCCTCGTGGGCGACAAGACCATCGCCTTCCGGCTGATGGACAAAGATATGTACACGGCGATGGACCTCGGGCACGAAAACCTCACGGTCGAGCGCGGGATGGCCCTGCACAAAATGATCCGTCTGGCGACGATCGCCGCCGGAGGGCAGGCATACCTCAATTTCATGGGCAACGAGTTCGGCCACCCCGAGTGGATCGATTTTCCGCGCGAGGGCAATGGCTGGAGCTACGCCCACGCGCGCCGTCAATGGTCGCTGGCCGACAGCCCCTTCCTGCGCTACTCGCAGCTGTGGGAGTTCGACAGGGCGATGATCGGCGCGGTGCGGCGGCATTGCGTCCTGTGCGAAGATTATCCTTACCGTCTGCAGATGGATGAACCGAATCAGACGATGGTCTTCTCTCGCGGCGGTTTGGTTTTCGTTTTCAACTGGAATCCCGCGCACTCGATCCCCGACTACACGATCGAGGTTCCCGTGCCGGGCAAATACCGGATGCTGATGTCCACGGACGAAGAGCGTTTCGGCGGCCAGAACCGGGAATCGGTCGAAACCGAGCACTTTTCATACCCTTCGCCCGACGGAATGCGACATTTTATGCAGATATACAACATCTGCCGGGTCGCCTCCGTCTTTATCAAGGTGGATTAGAATTGTCGTCCCGAGCGAGTCTGTTATTCGGTAGTTCCCTCGTCGTGCGATAGGCCCCAATCTTCAGCTTTATGTCATCGGATCGCACTCGCTCGGGATGACAGAACCACCCCCGCCGCTTTGCGGCACCCCTCCACAGGAGGGGAAGCAAACCGTAATCGGCGTTCCGGCCTCGGGATGACTTTTTTCATTCTTCATTCTTCATTTTTCATTTTTGTTTCGTACTTTTGCCCCTGAAACAAGGGGTGTCCTTAGTTCGGGGCGGCGGCCGTTACGGGTTGCTGCGTCAGGGCGAAAGGGCTGAGATTATACCCATCGAACCTGATCCGGGTAATGCCGGCGAAGGGAAAATGTATCGGTACATATCTTTTTCAGGGCCGCCTTGGCCCGCTTAATCCCTTAAAAACTATTTTATTATGAAAAGAAGTTGCTTTTTGGCGGCTGCTTTCCTGGTTTTTGGGGGCAGCGCGATCGCGCAGGGAGGGTCAGACTCCCTGCGCACAGTCCGACTTGAAAAAGTCACAGTCTCCGCCGGCCGCGCCGGTGAAAAAACTCCCATCGCCTTCACCGACATCTCGCGTGAGGAGCTTTCGCGGGTCAACAACGTCGCCGACGTGCCGTTCATGCTCACCATGACGCCGTCGGTGGTCGCGACGTCCGACGCAGGGACCGGCGTGGGTTACACCTCGGTCAGCATCCGCGGGACCGACGGGACGCGAATCAACGTTACCGCCAACGGAGTTCCGCTCAACGACGGCGAATCCCACAAACTGTTCTGGGTCAACCTGCCCGACTTCACCTCGTCGGTGGGCGACATGCAGGTGCAGCGCGGCGTCGGCACCTCGACCAACGGCCCGGGGGCGTTCGGCGGCAGCATCAACATGGTCACCGAGCCGCTTTCGACCGTGCCTTTCGCCGAAATCTCGGGGACTTACGGCTCGTACAACACCCATAAGGAGAGCATCCGTTTCGGAACCGGGTTGATAGGCGGTAAGTGGGCGTTCTGCGGGCGATTGTCGAACATTGGTTCGGACGGATACATAGACCGCGCCTCGGCCGACATGAAATCGTTCTTCGCGCAGGCCGGTTATTTCGGGCGGACGACCAGCGTGAAACTCCTCGCGTTCGGCGGAAAAGAAGCCACATACCACGCCTGGAACGGCCTGACGCAGTCGCAGATCGATAAATACGGCCGCCGCTACAACACCGCGGGCGAGATCTGCGAGACCGACCGTTTCGGCGAGACCGCCTATGACGCCGACTGGAATGCGGTGGTCACCGGCTTTTATCCCGACCAGAAGGACTTTTACACCCAGTACAATACCCATCTCATTATCGACCAGAGGCTTGCCGACCGCTGGAGCCTCAACCTGACGGGCCACTACACGCGCGGCGACGGCTACTACGAGGAGTACAAGAACGGCCGCAAGCTCACAGAATACGGACTCGAGAATTACGTGATACAGGATGCTGGCGGCAGCGACTTGACGGTCAAGAAGTCGAGCCTCGTACGCCGCAAACAGATGTGGAACAATTTCGGCGGGGCGATGGCGTCGGCGGCTTACCGAGGCGACCGCTTGGAATTCGTCGCGGGCGGCGCGTGGAACCGTTACGCGGGCGACCACTTCGGGCGCGTGACGTGGGTGAAGAACTACGTGAACGACGCCCTTGACCCCGGCCACGAATACTACCGCAACACCACGACAAAAGACGACGCAAACCTGTTTGCAAAGGCTTCATGGACGCCGGTGAGGGGGCTTTCGATCTACGGCGACGTGCAGTACCGCCACATCTCGCACCGCATCGACGGCGCGAACGACAACTACGACTGGATAAACGGCAGCATGCAGGCCCTCGACGTCGACCGCAGGTACGATTTTTTCAACCCCAAAGTCGGCGTCTATTACGATATCGACGCAAACCACGCCCTTTACGCATCGTTCGCCGTCGCCCACAAGGAGCCGACGCGAAACGACTTCACCGACGCGAAATTCGGCGTTTCGCCCGACCCCGAAAGGCTGCTGGACTACGAGTTGGGCTACAAGCTCGCCTGTGAAAAGGTTTCGGCGGGGGTGAACCTCTACTACATGCGCTACAAGGACCAGCTGGTGCAGACCGGCGAGCTGAACGACATCGGCGAACCGCTCGCGGCGAACGTTCCCGACAGTTTCCGCGCGGGCGTCGAACTGACCCTCGGCGTGCAGCCGGCGAAGTGGTTCCGGTGGGACGTCTTCGGCACTTTCAGCCGCAACCGCATACTCGACTACACGGAAACCATACCCCATGTGGACGAATACTGGGAAGGGGTGTACGGTGCGGACGGCCTGCAGGTGCAGACACGGCAGGAGTCTGGCAACACCACCATCGCATTCTCGCCGTCGATCATCGCGGGCAACATCTTCACGTTCAGCGTCAGGGGTTTCTACGGCGCGCTCCAGACCAACTACGTAGGCAAACAGTATCTCAACAACTCCCAGCGCGAGGATCTCTCGCTGCCCGGATACTGCGTGACTAACCTCAGGGCGAGCTACCGTTTCGCGCTGAGGTCGATGAAATACCTCGAACTGGGCGTAGCCGTGAACAACATTTTCAACGCCGAATACTCCAGCTTCGGGTTCGGATACACCAACATGATGGAGTACGGCGACGGCTCGCAGGAGATAAAGAGCGGCGCCGGTTATTTCCCGCAGGCGACGATAAACGTGCTGGGCAGCGTAACATTAAGTTTCTAAAAGATGGATTGGAAACTCATATTGCAGATAGCCGGCGTGTGCCTGGGATTGCTGTACCTGTGGCTCGAATACAGGGCCGATATACGGCTCTGGATTGTAGGGATCATTATGCCGGTAGTCCACGGCGTTCTGTACTGGCAGGCCGGGCTGTATGCCGATATGGGGATGAACATCTATTACGTTCTGGCGGGCATGTACGGCTGGATCGTGTGGAACAACCGCCCGAAAAAGAGCAAAAAGGCTTTTGCGATCTCGCACACTCCGCTGAAACAGGTGCTGCCGCTCGCTGCCGTCTGCGCGGTGGTATTCGCGGCTATCTCATGGGTGCTCGTACACTGGACAGACAGTACGGTACCATATTGGGATGCCGCGACCACTGCGATGAGCGTCGCGGCGATGTGGATGCTTTCCCGCAAGTACGTCGAGCAGTGGCTGGTGTGGCTCGCCGTCGACGTCATCAGTTGCGGGCTCTACACCTGCAAGGGAATCCCGTTCACGGCGGGTCTATACGGCCTCTATTCCGTGCTGGCGGTCGCGGGCTACATCAGGTGGCTGCGCCAAATGAAGAGTGAAGAGTGAAGAGTGAAGAGTGAAGAGTGAAGAGTGAAGAGTGAAGAGTGAAGAGTGAAGAGTGAAGAGTGAAGAGTGAAGAGTGAAGAGGGAAGAGTGAAGAGTGAAGAGTGAAGAGTGAAGAGTGCCACAACTATAACTGTCATTTCGAACTGCCAGGAACGAAGCAGGAAGCAATCCGGAAAAACAGTGTAGATTGCTTCGTCGCACGGCTCCTCGCAATGACGGCGCTCACGACTCGCGGCGGGTCGGATTGTTGATAATTTATTGCGATATTCCCCCTGAAAACTTGCGGTTTTCAGGGGGAATTTTCGTATTTTTGTACGTTAATCGCGGCAAATTCAAAAAGACTGCAAATGGCGCACGGTAACGTCATAGAACTGAAAGATGTAAATATCTACCACTCGCTGGCGGCGGGACGTCGGCTCACGCGCCGCAACTACCGCAAGAACGGCGAGATGGCCCTCTCGGGCGTCAACCTCACGGTCGCCCCGGGCGAAATGGTCTACCTGATAGGGCGCGTAGGAAGCGGCAAAAGTACCCTCCTCAAAACCATGTACGCCGAGGTACCGCTCTTCGAGGGCCAGGGCATGGTCGCCGGATTCGACCTCACCACGCTCCGCCGAAAGGATATCCCGAGGCTGAGGCGCAAAATGGGCATCGTTTTCCAGGACTACCAGTTGCTGACCGACCGCAACGTCGTAGAGAACCTGAAGTTCGTGATGAAGGCCACGGGCTGGAAGAGCACGGGCGACATGCTGCACCGCATCGACGAGGTGCTGAAACAGGTCGGACTCAAGAACAAGGAGCATAAGATGCCGTTCGAGCTTTCTGGAGGCGAGCAGCAGAGGCTTTCCATCGCGCGCGCGCTGTTGAACAAGCCCTCGGTGATACTGGCCGACGAGCCTACGGGCAATCTCGACCCCGAGGCCGCCGACGACATCATGAACCTTTTCCGCACGATCGCCGACGGCGGCTGCGCCATCGTCATGTCGACGCACAACATGGCGAACATACAGCAATACATCTCCCGAACGATACGCTTTAACAAAGGCTGCATAGAGGAGCTGGACATAAACGTGATTTTCGGACAACAATAAAATAATTGATGAAAGATGAAAGGTGAAAGATGAAAGATTGTGGTAAATGCTGCGCATTTGACTTATAAAAAGCCTGCGGCATATGCCGCGCAATAATTTTTCATTCTTCATTTTTCATTCTTCATTTTTTTGTAAAAGAATATGAGCGAACAAGAGAAACAAGCGCACCAGGAGGAGTATTCCGCATCCAGCATCCAGGTCCTGGAGGGCCTCGAGGCCGTACGCAAACGCCCCGCTATGTACATCGGCGACATCGGCGTAAAAGGGCTTCACCACCTGGTGTATGAGATCGTCGACAACTCGATCGACGAGGCGCTGGCAGGCTACTGCGACGAGATAAAAGTGACGATCAACGGGGATAATTCCGTCACGGTCGAGGACAACGGCCGCGGTATTCCCGTCGACTACCACGAAAAGGAGGGCAAATCCGCCCTCGAAGTGGTGCTGACGGTGCTGCATGCGGGGGGTAAGTTCTCCAAGGACAGCTACAAGGTTTCGGGCGGTCTGCACGGCGTGGGTATGTCGTGCGTCAACGCCCTTTCCGACAGTTTCGTGGCCGAAGTGAGGCGCGACGGCAAGGTCTACCGCCAGTCCTACAGCATCGGCGCGCCGGTATCGAAGATGGAGATCGTCGGCGAAGCCACAACGACGGGTACCAAGATCACCTTCCATCCCGACGCCTCGATATTCATCGTCAGCCATTACGAATACGACATTCTGGCGGCCCGCCTGAGAGAACTCGCCTACCTGAACAAGGGGATACGCATGTCGATCACCGACCTGCGCGTGACGCCGGAGCCCCGCCACGACGAATTCTATTCGGAAGGCGGACTGCGCGAGTTCGTGGAGTATCTCGACGCGAGCCGCGAAAAGCTGATCGAGAATATCATCTATCTCGACACTGAAAGCGGAGGCGTCCCGGTCGAGGTGGCCATGCAGTACAACACGGGCTTTACCGAGAACGTGCACTCTTACGTCAACAATATCAACACGATAGAGGGCGGCACCCACATGACCGGTTTCCGCCGCGCGCTCACGCGTACCCTCAAGAAATACGCCGACGAATCGGGGATGCTCACCAAGCTGAAGTTCGAGATCAACGGCGACGACTTCCGCGAGGGGCTTACCGCCGTCGTTTCGGTGAAGGTGCAGGAACCGCAGTTCGAGGGACAGACCAAGACCAAACTCGGTAACAGCGAAGTCGCCACCGCCGTCGATTCGGCCCTGGCACAGGCCCTCGGGCATTACCTCGAGGAAAATCCAAAGGATGCGAGGTCGATCGTCCAGAAAGTGATCCTCGCCGCCACGGCACGCTACGCCGCGCGCAACGCACGCGAACTCGTCCAGCGCAAGACCGTGCTTTCGGGTTCGGGACTTCCCGGAAAACTGGCCGACTGCTCGTTGCGCGACCGCGCCAAGACCGAGATTTTCTTCGTCGAAGGGGACTCCGCAGGCGGAACCGCAAAGCAGGGACGCGACCGCGCTTTCCAGGCCATAATGCCCCTGCGCGGTAAGATCCTCAACATCGAGAAGGCACAGGAACACAAGATGTGGGAAAATGAGGAAATCAAGAATATGTTCACCGCCATCGGCGTCACGATCGGCACAGAGGAGGACAGCAAGGCCCTCAACCTCGAAAAATTGCGCTACGGCAAGATCATCATTATGACCGACGCCGACGTCGATGGAAGCCATATCGCCACCCTGATGCTGACCTTCTTCTTCCGCAAAATGCGCGAACTGGTCGAGAACGGACACGTCTACATCGCCACGCCGCCGCTCTACCTCGTCAAAAAAGGGAACAAGGAGCGTTACTGCTGGAGCGAGGAGGAACGCGAGGCCGCCGGCGAGGAGTTCGGCAGCAAGGGTATCCACGTCCAGCGCTACAAAGGTCTCGGGGAAATGAACGCCGAGCAGCTGTGGGAAACCACGATGAATCCCGACAGCCGCATCCTCCGCCAGGTGACCATCGACAGCGCGAGCGAGGCCGACCGCGTTTTCTCGATGCTGATGGGCGACGACGTTCCGCCGCGCCGCGAGTTTATAGAACAGAATGCTAAGTATGCCAATATAGATGCTTAAGCACCTATAATTGGCATAGATGAAAAAATAAAGATGATAGATGAAAGATTATGGCGTCGCTCCGCGACAGTTTTAATAAGCCTGCGGCATATGGCGCACAATAATTTTTCATCTTTCATTTTTCATCTTTCATTTTTAAAGTTATGAATGTAACTGTTATCGGAGTGGCCGGGGGGACCGGATCGGGAAAGAGCACCCTTGTCAAGAAGCTTTTGGAGGCTTTCCAGGGGCATCCGGTCGCGATGATGTGCCACGACAGCTACTACAAGGCGCATCCCGAACTGACGCTCGAGGAGCGTTCGAAACTCAACTACGACCATCCGGGCGCTTTCGATACCCCTATGATGGTCGAACACCTCAAGGAACTCAAGAACGGAGTTCCCATTCAGCAGCCCGTATATTCCTTCGTCAACCATAACCGCACCGACGAAACGGAGTTCGTGAAGCCTTCGCGGGTGGTTATAGTCGACGGCATCCTGATCTTCGAGAACAAGGAGCTGCGCGACCAGATGGATATCAAGGTTTTTGTCGACACCGACGCCGACGTCCGCCTCGCGAGGCGGATCCTGCGCGACGTCCGCGACCGCGGGCGCACCATGGAGTCGGTCATAAACCAGTATCTCAACACCGTCAAGCCGATGCACGAGGAGTTCGTCGAGCCGAGCAAGCGCTACGCCGACGTGATAATCCCCGAGGGTGGTTTCAATTCGGTTGCGGTGGCGATGCTTATCGAAAATATAAAATCGCTGATCCGGCAGGATTAGGCGGAAAGCAGGTGAAAGTAAACCGGCGCGGATTTTTCCGCGCCGGTTTCTGTTTTATTAGCGATTAACCATTAATCATTCTTAACGTATTTGTCGAGCCACCCGAAGAATTCGCGGTTCCAGGCGAGGTTGTTCTGCGGTTTGAAGACCTGGTGCGCCTCGTTCTCGAACGCCACAAGGCGGCTGTCCACGCCGATCAGACGCGCCGCCGTGAAGGCCTCGAGGCTCTGCGAATAAGGCACGCGGAAGTCGTTCAACCCGGTGATTATCAGTATCGGCGTGTCCCAGTTCTTCACGAGTTTGTGCGGCGAGTTGGCGTAGGAACGCACCGCCACGGGGTTGCCGCTCCAGTACGGGCCGCCGTAGTCGTTGTTGCAGAAGAACAGCTCCTCGGTGGTGCCGTACATGCTCTCGAAATCGAAGATGCCGCAGTGGGCGATGAATGCCTTGAAGCGTTTCTGGTGGACCCCGGCGAGGTAGAACGACGAGTAGCCGCCGTAGCTCGCGCCGACGCATCCCAGGCGCGTTTCATCCACCCACGGTTCTTTCGCCACGTCGTCGATGGCCGACAAGAGGTCGCGGATATTCTGTCCGGAGTAGTCGCCCGAGATCTGGTCGAGCCACTCCTGCCCGAACGACGGGGTACCGCGGCGGTTGGGAGCCACGACGATATAGCCCTGCGCAGCCATCAGCTGGAAATTCCAGCGGTAGCTCCAGAACTGGCTGACCGTGCTCTGCGGTCCGCCCTCGCAGTAGAGCAGGGCGGGGTATTTCTGCGCCGGATCGAAGTTGGGCGGGAAGATAACCCACGTCAGCATATCCTTGCCGTCGGTGGTCTTGACCCACCGTTTTTCGATCTCGCCCATGCGGATATTGTCGAAAATTTCCTTGTTGACGTCGGTCAACTGTGCCATTTCGCCGGTCGCCGTGTCGAGAGTGTAAAGCTCGGCGGCGCGGTCGATGCGGGTGCGCGAAACCAGCGTCGTGCCGTTCTCGTGCGACGCGGCGACGATGTCGTGGTCGCCGCTCGTGACCAGGCTCACGTTACCGTCGAGGTCGGCCCTGCACAGCTGGTGAGTGCCGATATACGGCGCGATGAAAAGTATCTTTTCGGCGCTCTCCCACATGATGTTGGCGGCGCTGCAGTCGAAATCCCTGGTCAGGTCGGTAAAGCCTTTCGATGCTATGTCGTAGACGAAAAGGCGGTCCTTGTCCGACTCGTTACCCCCGCGGCGCATGCTCCGGAAGGCGATCTTCGTGTCGTCGGGCGAAAAGACCGGATATTTGTCGTAGCCCGGCAGCACCGCGTAGTCCTCCATCGAGTGGCCGATCGGCTTGCAGATGTTGAGCGTTTCCCCGGAAGCGACGTCGTAGAGGTAGATGTCCGAGTCGGTCGACAGGGCGTAATCCTTGCCGGTCATCTTCTTGCAGGTGTAGGCCAACTGCGTCCCGGCGTTGTTCCACGCGATCTCGGCCGCGTCGAAATAGGGCTCCATCGGGGCGTCCCAAGGCTCGTCCTGCATGATGTCGCGCCCGGCCTCGAGCTTGTAGCCGTTGAAATCGGCCACGAAGATATGAAGGTGGGTGCCGTCGGTCCAGCGGTTCCAGTGGCGGGCCATCAGGTCGTCGTAAACCAGCGCCTGCGACTTTTCGAGGTCGGGATATATCTCCGACGAGGCGCGCTGTTCGACCTTCACCCTTTGGATGTAAAAGGCCCGGTCGCCCGAGGGAGCGACGCTGAAATTTTCGATGTCGGAGTCGAGTTTCGAGAGCTGTTTCATGTGCAGGCCGTCGGGCGCGACGCTCCACAGCTGCGACGAGCCGCCGCGGTCGCTCAGGAAATATATCCTGTTACCGTCGGGGCTCCAAACCGGATTCGAGGCGTTGGCGTCATATCCGGTCACCTGTTTCACGCCGCCCGCGGGAACGTCCTGCACCCACAGCGTCGTGATGCCGCGGTTCTCGGCAACGTTGTAGTCGGTGCGGGCGTAGACCGCCTGCGAACCGTCGGACGAGAGGGCGAATTCACCGATGCGCCCCATCTTCCACATCACTTCGGGGGTGAGCCTGGCCGAGGCTATCTCGTCGGCAGTCAGCGCGTTGTCGATATCGAGCGGCTGCGATTTTTCGCGTTTTTCGCCGCATCCGGATGCAAGCATTGTCATTGCGATAAGCGTTAAGGATATAAATCTTTTCATATGGGGTGTAGTTTTATAGTTTCGAAATGACCTCCTGTATTGTCTTGTAACTCTCTCTCGCACAGCGTTTGGCTTCGATAGGCGAGAACCACTCGATCGCGGTGATATCCTCCTCGGTCTGGGGCGTCACCTCCAGCGGGTCGCCCGAGTACGACATCCGGTACCAAACCGTCAGCTTCATCTCCCAGCGTCCTTTGTGCGAATCCCAGTAAAAATGGAGGGTCCGGGTGATCTCGCCGCCCACCGTGACGAGCCGTGGGTCGATCCCGCACTCCTCGACCACTTCGCGCAGGGCGCAATCCCGGACCTCTTCGCCCGGTTCGCGGTGACCTTTGGGCAGGTCCCAGAAACCCCGGCGGCGGATCATCAGTATTCGTCCGTCCTTCGCAACGACCGCTCCCCCGGCGGCGTCGACGCGCGTGAACTGGCGGCAGAATCCGCTGAAAACATCTTTTGTGTCGGGAGCGCAGACTGTCAGGACCGTGGTGTCATCCAGAGCCTTCAGCAGCCTGTCGACGCTCACTTCGCCGCCTTCGGGCACGAATAAAGTTTTCCCTTCGGAAGTTTGGTAATCGGAGGTGAATATGATAACTTTGTCGGCGTAATAAACCTGTTTCGTCATGACTTCCACTGCTAAAAAGACGGCCCTTGGGCTACTACAAATTAACGCAATTAAACTCAGTCCTGCAAATCTTTTTACATGGGCATCGGGCTGGCGTTCGCCGATTTACTGCGACAACCGCCGCGTGCTTTCGCATCCGGCCGTGAGGGCGCAGGTGCGGGACGCGTTCGTCGAACTTATCCGGGGCAAGTATCCCGAAGCCGGGGTAATCGCCGGCGTCGCGACCGGAGCCATCGCCCACGGGGTACTGGTGGCGCAGGAGCTCGGCCTGCCGTTCATCTACGTCCGTTCGGCGCCCAAGGAGCACGGCCTGGCCAACCAGATCGAGGGCGAATACTGCGAGGGGCAGAAGGTGGTCGTGATCGAAGACCTGATTTCGACGGGCGGAAGTTCGCTCGCAGCCGCCGAGGCTCTGCGCGGTGCCGGGCTCGACGTTCTCGGAATGGTTGCCATATTCACCTATGCATTCGACAAGGCGGCTGAAAATTTTGCGAAGGCGGGCATTGCGCTCGACACCCTGAGCGACTATCCCACGCTGGTCAAGCTCGCCCAGGAACAGGGTTACATAGAGGACGACGAAGTCGAAACACTCCGCCGCTGGCGGGAAAACCCTGCGGGTTTTTAATTACGAATTTCAAATTACGAATTACGAAAGGCTGCGGCACCGTCATTGCGACCGCGAGTTTACGAAGCGGGAAGCAATCCAGATAAATATTATATGTTAGAGAAATACGAGAGCAAACAGCAACAGATACGCAAGCCGGCCGGGGTGATCTACGCCGCGCTGTCGGATTTCAATAACTTCACACCCATCGTCGCGGACAAGGTCGAGGAGTGGGCCGTCGACGGCGACGAATGCTCGTTCCGTGTGAAAGGGTTCGGCGTGACGCTGCGGATGACCGAAAAGGTTCCCGGCCAGCTGATAAAGATCGAGGCCAGCGACTCGTCGCCTTTCGGTTTCACGTTCTGGGTGCAGATGAAGGAAATTGGTCGGAACGCCGACGGCGATTTACCGGTCGCTCCCGATACCCGTATCCGTCTGGTTTTGCACGCCGAGATGAACATGATGATCAAAATGATGGTCGGCAAGAAGATCCAGCCCGGCCTCGACCAGATCGCCGAGCAAATGGCCGCGACATTCAATGCGTTATAACATATTGAACGAAAAATAACCTACCACCCCGTCAGCAGTTCCTGCTGCCACCCCTCCTTCCTGAAGGAGGGGAAATTTGAAGAAAAATTCTCCTCCTTGCGAAGGAGGAGTACCCTCGACCAAAGGTCGAGGGGGAGGTGGTAGAAGAACTTTTATTGCTTCTCGAAAATCAAATTATCAAGGGCCATTTTATTCCCATCTATTTGGCCTTCCATTTGTCCAGAAAATGTAATCGGGAAAATTCCTATGAACTCATAGGGCTCAAATATTACGACGGAGCCTTGCCGTATGTAATTACATTTTATTACAGGAGTCTCACTTGCACCTGTGCCTGTATAAGGCGCTATTATGAATTCGCATTGTTTGCCGGTTATGAAAGAAAGTTTTATAATACCTAAATCGGCAAGATAGTCATCACTATACCAAACACTCCCTCTAAGAGTTTGCGAATCTGTTTCGCCTGACTTCTTGTCACACGAAATAAATCCCAATCCAAGCAGAAATAAGATTGCAATTTTTTTCATAATACCTATCGTCTTCCACGCATTGCCGCCTGGGCCATACCTTTCGCGCCGCCGCCCACCACAGACTTCATCATCTTGCGGCTCTGCTCGAACTGCTTCATCAGGCGGTTCACGTCGGGAAGCGTCGTGCCGCTGCCGCGCGCTATGCGGTCGCGGCGAGATGCGTTGATAAGCGCCGGATTTTCGCGTTCGGCGGGGGTCATCGAGCCGATTATCGCCTCGGTCTGCTTGAACACGTCGTCCGAGATCTCGACATCCTTCATCGCCTTGCCCACGCCCGGGATCATCGACATCAGCTCCTTCATGTTGCCCATCTTCTTGACCTGGTTGATCTGGTCGAGGAAGTCGTTGAAGTCGAACTGGTCCTTATACAGTTTCTTGCGTGTCCGGCGGGCTTCTTCTTCGTCGTACTGCTCCTGGGCGCGTTCCACGAGTGAAACAACGTCGCCCATGCCGAGTATGCGGTCGGCCATACGTTCGGGGTGGAACACCATCAGCGCATCCATCTTTTCGCCAGACGAGATGAATTTCAGCGGTTTGTTGACCACCGAGCGGATCGAAATGGCCGCGCCGCCGCGGGTGTCGCCGTCGAGTTTCGTCAGCACCACGCCGTCGAAATCGAGCCTGTCGTTGAACTCCTTCGCGGTGTTAACGGCGTCCTGGTCGGTCATCGAGTCTACCACGAACAGGGTTTCCGAAGGCTTCACGGCGGCTTTGATGGCCGTGATCTCGCGCATCATCTGCTCGTCGACCGCCAGACGCCCCGCTGTATCGACGATCACCGTGTTGATACCCTTGCTCTTGGCGTATTTTATCGCGTTTTCGGCGATCTTCACCGGATCGGTGTTGCCCTCCTCGGTGTAGACCTCCACGCCAATCTGCTGTCCTAATATCTTGAGTTGTTCGATCGCGGCCGGGCGGTAGACGTCGCCCGCGACCAGGAGCACCTGCCGTCCGCGTTTGCTCTTGATGAACGCCGCCAACTTGCCCGAGAAAGTGGTCTTGCCCGAACCCTGCAAACCAGCGATCAGGATGACCGCCGGAGAGCCCGCGAGGTTTATGTCGGTGGCGGTCCCGCCCATCAGCTCGGCCAGTTCGTCGCGCACGATCTTGGTCATCATCTGGCCCGGCTTGACCGCCTTGATGACGTTTTCGCCCATCGCCTTGGCCTTCACCTGGTCGGTGAACGTCTTTGCGACCTTGTAGTTGACGTCGGCGTCGATGAGCGCGCGGCGGATCTCCTTGAGGGTCTCAGCGACGTTTATTTCGGTGATCTTTCCTTCGCCCCTGAGTATCTTGAACGACCTCTCGAGTTTATCTGTTAAATTTTCAAACATCTTTTTTACAGATTTTTTAACGTCTGCAAAGATAGTAATTCTTGCGGTAATCCCTACTTTTGCAACCGTATTCCGGGAAACGCCCGGGGACTATAATCTAATATTTTAACAAAACAGATGAAAAAACATCAAACGGAAGAACGCCTGTGGTGCTTCCGCCGGTGGTCGCGCAAGCCGTGGGCGGCTTTTGCGGCCCTGCGCCGGCTGAAGATCGGGGTGCTTTCCGTCGCGATGTCGATCATCCTGCTTGCGACAAACATCGCTGGTGCGCAGACCGCCGGGACGGATTCCCTTGTCCAGTACCGAACGCTGCACCTCGATACCGTGCAGGTCCGGGCCACGTATGACCCAGCCGTGAAGCGCGTGATTCTGTCGCAATCCGCACTCTACGCCGGGCAAAAAGATGCCGCGCCGCTGCAGACCGCCGAGTCTGTTCTGCGCCTTCTGCCCCAGGCCGACGTCAGGGAACGCGGGGGCAAGGGTGTTCAGGCCGACATCTCGATCAGGGGAGGTTCCTTCGATCAGACAATGGTGACGCTCAACGGCGTCAATTTCTCGGACGCTCGCACGGGCCACCAATCACATTCGCTGCCGGTCGACATCGACTGCATCTCGGACATAGGGGTG
>JAVBVG010000057.1:0-4605 GCA_031554415.1 Rikenellaceae bacterium
GTAATAACCCCAGCTTCCGTCGGGGCCTCCGGCTATGTCGAGTCCGATGCGCAGCTTGAATTTGCGCGCTATCAGATAGCGGAACCCCGTCCCGTAATTGTAAACCCAGTCGGCCTTTCCGAACTCGCTCCATTTGTCGAACGCTTTTCCCGCGCCGCCGAAAGCCATCACGCTCCATCTGGGAACCACGTCCCAGCGTATTTCGCCCTCGGTCAGAATGTCGGCGTTGCCCTGGTATTTGCCGGCCGGAACACCGCGCATGTCGATATGCGGCAGCATATAGAACGGCGGGCTGCTGAAAGCCTGTTGTCCGTCTATGCGGAGTCCGCCGATGATGTTGAAGCGGAACGGCACGTACATATAGGTGTAATAGTTCAGCCTCCAGTAGTCGAAGTCGCTTCCGAGCCACGGCTTGCTCATTCCGCCGTCCACATGGAATTTTATACCCTTGTCGGGAGTGAACGTATTGTCGCGGCCGTCGTATTCGACGACCATTCCCAGTTGGCTCACTATCTTGTCGTTGTCGATCTGGCTCGTGAATTCGTCGGGAAGCGGATACGGCAGCGGATCCCCGACGTATTTCAGTTTGCTGTACAGGAACAAATACGCCAATCCGGCCTTCCATTTGGAATAACCGAGCCGCGTCGTGAGCTGCGCGAATACCGGAACGCTCTTTATGTTGAAGGCGAATCCCGTGTTCCCGTAGTCGGTATCGCCTATCTGTATGTCGCGGTAGAAAGACATGTTGATATTGACGTATCCCGCGCCGCCTATATACTGGAACAGTCCCTTGTCGAAAGAACCCGTGCGCATCGCCAATGCCCCCCAGCTGTTGTTGAGCGTCCAGAATCCTCCGAACGCCGTTACGTCGGGCGCTACAGGTAAAACAAGGCGTCTGCCTTTTTTCGTTTCCCTGATTACCGGCGGCCTTTTATTCAGGAATATGGGCGCGGCACCGATCCCGAAACCTCCCAGCGCGGGCTCCGAGATGATAGTCACCATCGGGATGAAGCCGTTGACATCTATAAGAAATTGGCTCATGTCGAACTTGTGGTCGAGCGAGTCGCGGAACGAGATATCCTTGAACGGTACCCTTTCTTCTTTTTTCTTTTCCCTCCTCTCGCGCATGGTTTCCTTTGCGCGGGAAGGTACGCTTATGAGCACGGCGCCCATGAGCAGGGCGATAAACAACGGCTTTCTCATCATTTATGTCGTTGATATGGTTTACTGGTATTTTTGTCTGATTATCCCGAAGCGGTAGTTGGCCGACAGCAGCAGCGAGGTGCGTCCGCCGAGGAATCCCGCCTCGGCCCTGAAGATGAACCGGCGGTTGAGCTGGAACTGCGCTCCGGCGACGGCGCTGAATTTATGCGTTGCCATCTTTTTCAGCGAATAGCTCACGATCGTTTTGTCGAGCTCGCTGTTGATGGCAGGCAGGTTGTTGTAGAGCGTTTCGGCGGATTTTTTCATCACCGCATACTGCGCCGCACTCATATCGGGATAATCGTCTTTCGTGCTGTTGATTATCGGTTCGAGTTTGCCGCCGTCGAAATCGGGGACTATGTCTCCGAGATTGATGGCGCCCTCTGTCGTGCGGTTGATGAATATGTGGCCGCCGCCTATCCAGAACGAGAGGCTCCGGTCGTTCTTGAACGGAATGCTGTATCCGCCCCTCAGCGACAGCATCTGCGCGTTGACGGCTCCTTCGATCCCGTCGAAGTAGGACCATGTGGCGTTGTAGTCGAGTGCGGCGAAGAACCTGTCGACGCCGCTGGCGAGAGTCGCCCCCACCCCGAAAATGTAGCCGTCGAACTTGGCGGTGGTCGACATATCTATCGGGCTGGTAAGGTGTATGTCCGTCTGCGTCCATGTCGCCCCACCCAGTCCGTAGATATTGAGAAACGGCAGCACCCAGAAGTCGATCCTGGCGTTGACGTTCTGGATATGCGCCTTGCTGTTGTTGAAAACGACTATGCTGTCGAGATTGAACATCTGGCTGCCGTTGAACCCCACCTCGAGGTCGCTTATGTTTATATCCTGGGTGCCGATGAACGAGTTCACCATTATGCCGGACGGATACGGGAGTTTGAATCCGCGTTTCTGGGCCCTTTCGCCCAGAAACGGGAGCAGATAGACGTAATCGGCCTTCTTGAGGCTGTCGGCATCTGTAATTTCGCTCTCAGGCGTCACCTTGACCGCAGATCCTGCCTGCCCCCATGCGGCGGCGGCATACATGACCAGGAACAGAATGATTATCGGACGGAATGTTTTTATCATAATCGATCTAATTTTCGGTTGGTTTCGTGTTTGCTGCAGGGGCTTTGGCCTTTGTTATGGGTATCCCGAGCCCTATGTGGAACGCCATGCTCAGTCCGTTCAGGCCGGTACTCGGGCGGTAGATGTCGATCACTCCCTGTTCGTAACGTAAATTCAACTGCAGTCCGTTGCCCTTCATCAGGCGGCACTGCACGTCGAAAGCGAACCCGAAGTCGACGGTGGAGAACTGCTTGGTCATTTTCATCTTGTAGGATAGGCCGCCGTCGTCTTCCTTGGCGGAATAGATGTCGTTGGCGGCCAGCTTGAACCCTACGAAAGGCCCCGCACCCAGCGACCATGTCGGTGTGAAGCAATATCTCATCAGGGGCGTTATCTGGAAATAGGTAATGTTTCGCTCTATCATGTCCATGTTTGCGAGGACCTGCGGATCGTCGGTAAGAGTTTCGGTCGCCACGTCGAGCCCCGAGCCCCCTTTAGGTGACTTGAAAATAAGATAGTTCTGGACGAGCCATTTATCTTTCTTGCCTATTTTTATATCGGTGTAGGCACCGACCGCAAATGCAAGGTTGGGGTGGAACCCCGTGGTGTTCGCACCGGTTATCATACTCCCCTGCTCGCCGAGGAAGAGTCCGAGCTTGAGGCGGTCGGTTTCCAGTTTTTTACCGAATACAAGCGCTATCAGGGCCTGGCTGTTTGCCGTAACGGGCACCATCCCGATTACCAGCAGAAGGAGTATTATTTTTTTCATGCGATTGAGTTGTTGACCTGCCTTTATCAAACTCCGTGCCTTTTTAGCTGGACAGGGTGTTTATGGCCCGTGGGAGCCTCTGCCGCGCGATATTCCCGTATCATGGAACATCATATGGTTATTTTACTTATCTTTGCCGTAACCCTAAAAAACTATTGGCATGTCGACGATATTCAGATTCCGGATGCTGAGCGATGAGAACGACTATTTCATCAGGGAATATGAAGTCCCCTATGACATGGGCCTCGTCGATTTCAATGACTTCCTGTGCGACGACCTGCGCTTCGACAAAGACGGCATAACGTCGTTCTTCACCTCGAACGCACTCTGGGAAAAGGAGCGGGAATTCACGCGCGAGGATATGAGCGCGGCAGGTCCCGACGATGACCACGAAGTGCCGGCGCCCATGGCGGACATGCTGCTCGGGCAGGTCATCCGCCAGAACCGCGACCGGTTGATATTCCTCTTCGACGTCTTCGGCGACAGGGGGCTTTTCATCGAACTGACCGAGGCCAAAAAGGGCGAAGATGGTGTCGAATATCCGCGCGTGGCGCTCTCGAGAGCCGATGCACCGAAACAATACGATGCCGGAGGAGGCTTTATCTTCGACGACATGATGAGCGAGTTCGACTCTTTCGAAAGTTATGAAACCGACAGTTTCGAAGATTATTGACCCCACCCTCATAGTTATAGCAGGCCCGACGGGTTCAGGCAAGACCGACCTCGGCGTCGCTCTCGCCCGCCGTTTCGGCGCGCCCGTCCTATCCACCGACTCGCGCCAGGTCTACCGCGGCATGAAGATCGGCTCGGCGCAGCCTTCCGACGAACAGCTGGCCGCTGTCCCCCACTATTTTATAGCCGACCGCGAGGTTACGGAACGCTTCACCTGCGCCGATTTCGAGAGCGAGGCTCTGGCGCTGCTCGACAGGCTTTTCGCGGAGCATAAATACGTCGTTGCTGTCGGAGGATCGGGACTTTACATAGACGCGCTTTGTAACGGTCTGGACGAACTGCCCGACGCCGATATGGAACTGCGCGGCGAATTGACCGAAAGGCTTTCGCGCGAAGGTCTCGGGACGTTGGCCGGACAACTGCGCGAACTCGATCCCGCCTATTGGGAAACCGTCGACAGGCAGAATCCCGCGCGCGTCGTTAGGGCGCTGGAGGTGTGCCTCCAGACAGGAAAACCATTCTCCTCTTTCCGCACCGGCGGCAAGACCGAACGTCCGTTCAGGATAATCAAGATCGGCGTTACGATGGACCGCGCCGAACTCTACGCCCGCATCGACCGCCGCGTCGACGCTATGATGGACGCGGGGCTCGAAGCCGAAGCCCGCGCGCTATACCTTTTCCGCGCGCTCCCCTCTCTGCAGACCGTCGGCTACCGCGAGATGTTCGCATATTTCGACGGCGAATACGGCCTCGAACGAGCCGTGGAGCTCATAAAACGAAATTCGCGGCGCTACGCCAAACGCCAGCTCACGTGGTTCGGCCGCGACGTGGAGATCCGCTGGTTCCACCCTTCCGATGTCGATGCCGCCGCGGCCCATATCGTCGCGCAGGGTTAATTTAATGTTATT
>JAVBVG010000128.1:0-20661 GCA_031554415.1 Rikenellaceae bacterium
GGAGGAGCGGCGCAAGAACTGGACACGGGAACCCTCTGCTTCGTGATGCCGTCGCTCTCGCCGGAAGACACTCTGGCGCTCGTCGAACGCGCCAAAGGTACGGGATGCACGCTCTGTTTCATCTCGCCCTACGGCAGCCGCGGCCGGCGCCGCCTCGCGCAGAGGCTCGTCGCGTCGCACCGCCATACCAGCGTCGACAACCGCGGATTCCTGCTTCTTTTCTTTAACGAAAGGCTGCCGAAACAACATTTCAAACTTTAGGCACGGATTATGGATACGACCGCGGGATACGTCATTGCGAGGAATGAAATGACGGTAACTGCTTTGATTTTTCATCATATGAAGATATACACAAAGACAGGCGATAAGGGCACGACCTCGCTGATAGGCGGCGAGCGGGTGCCGAAATGCGACGCAAGGGTCGAGGCCTACGGGACGGTGGACGAACTGTCGGCACACCTTGCGCTGCTCGAAGACATGATGCGCGCGGACGGACGTTTCGGGGAGATAACCGGCTGGCTCGGGGATATCCAGAACGACCTGATGTACGTCGAGGCGATGCTGGCGGCAGGCAAGGGCGGCGAAGATAAAATCGCCTCTCTGCCCGGGGTTTCGGTCGGAAGGCTCGAAGGCCAGATCGACCGGATGTCGGAGGGACTCGCACCGGTGGCGGGATTCACGATCCCCGGAGGGCATCCGATAGTGTCCCAGAGCCACGTCTGCCGCACCGTCTGCCGCCGTGCTGAACGCGCAACCGTCGGAATACCAAGCGAATGCGCCATTTCGCCGGAAGCGGCCGAATACCTCAACCGCCTTTCGGACTGGCTGTATATGGCTGGCCGTAAAGGGGTTGAAATTTTATCTGTAAAAGAACGCCATTGGACCCCCTGAAAAGTTTTGAAATATCATATTAATTTTTATTTTTGTGGTCTGATACGGCGGGGGTGCCTGCTTAAAACAGAGTAAATAAATAATAAAAAACGAGATAAGATAATGTACTGGACGCTTGAGTTGGCTTCGAAGCTGGAGGATGCTCCGTGGCCTGCGACTAAAGAGGAGCTGATCGATTATGCCGTCCGTTCAGGCGCTCCCCTCGAGGTGATCGAGAATCTGGAGGAGATAGAGGATGAAGGCGATATCTATGAAAGCATAGAGGATATCTGGCCCGATTACCCGAGCAAAGACGACTTCTTCTTCAACGAAGAGGAATATTAATTAACGACGCACCCCTTCCGCACGGCTATATGCCTGTTGGAGGGTTTGTCGTCTTTACCTTAAAAAGAAAAGGGGACGGCCTGAAACAAAAATGTAATGCCGAGATTGTTTATCATAGCGGGCTGCAACGGTGCCGGGAAGACAACCGCTTCGTACACGATGATGCCCGAAATGCTTGAGATCTCGGAACTCGTGAATGCCGACGAAATTGCCAAAGGGCTCTCGCCGTTCAACCCCGACAGCGTAGCCATACAGGCCGGCAAGATAATGCTGATGAGGGTGAGGGAGCTTATCCTGACCGGCGCCGACTTCGCGTTCGAAACGACGCTGGCGACGAAGTCATATTACAACCTCATCAAAGAGGCGCAGGACAAGGGCTATTTCGTGACGCTGCTCTTCCTGTGGCTGCCCTCGCCCGAACAGGCGATAAAACGCGTGGCGCAGAGGGTGAGCGAAGGGGGGCACAACATACCGGAAAGCGTCGTCCGCAGGCGCTACACGGCGGGTATAAAGAACCTGTTCAATATATATATGCAGGTGGCGGATTACTGGATGATCTACGACAGCGGCGACATCAACTACGGCAAAAAGATCGCGGTCGGTTCCAGAAATGAAACAAAAACGATCTATGATTCGTTAGTATATAGCAAACTCGAGAACTATGAGTGAGAATGACATTAAGGAAATGCAGGAGAAGATCGACGAAGGCATCCGAAAAGCTCAGGAAAAACTCGTCGAGAAGGTAAAAAAAGAGGACGGAAAACTCATCGTTACGCGCGACGGCCAGATCATGGCGCTGAATGCAAGCGACGTGTAACCCGGCCGTAACCATTAAAAACAAGACCTTCCCCAAACGAAACAGACACAGACTAACCGAGACACTACACGAACATTTTATTTTTGCGGTCCGAGGAATCCCGGACAACACAAGGGCAGCTCACAAAGGCTGCCCTTGTGTTGTTAAATGAAGAATGAAAAATGAAGAATGAAGAATTATAATTTCTTTTATAATTTTGAGGCTTAAAACCATACGACCATGCGTAGCTTTGCGAGCGACAACAATTCCGGGGTTCACCCCGCAGTGATGAAAGCCATCGTGGAGGCCAACTCCGACCACGCGGTAGGTTACGGCGGCGATCCCTGGACCGAAAAGGCCGAGGCGGCCCTGAAAGAGGTTTTCGGGGAGCAGGCCGAGCCGTTCATAGTCTTCAACGGCACGGGAGCCAATTCGGTCGCCCTGCAGGCCGTAACGAGGCCCTTCAACACCATAATCTGTGCCGACACGGCCCATATCTACGTCGACGAATGCGGCGCTCCGGCGCGCATGACCGGCTGCCAGCTCACTCCGGCGGCGACTCCCGACGGCAAGCTCACCCCCGGACTGATCCGCCCGCACCTGCGCAATTTCGGGGTGCCGCACCATCCCCAGCCCGGCGCAGTCTACATCTCGCAGGTTTCGGAAATGGGTACGGTCTACACGGTCGAAGAGGTCCGCGCGCTGGCCGGTCTGGTACACTCCCACGGCATGTACCTGCACATGGACGGTGCGAGGCTGGCCAACGCCTGCGCCGCGCTGGGCTGCACGATGAGGGAAATAACCGTGGGCGCGGGTGTGGATGTGCTGAGTTTCGGGGGCACGAAGAACGGCATGATGACAGGCGAGGCGGTTATCGCGTTCCGCCCGGAGATCGCCGGAAACATGAAATACTGGCGCAAGCAGTCGGCGCAGCTCGCTTCGAAGATGCGCTACCTTTCGGCCCAGTTCCCTCCCTACCTCGACGGCCTGTGGCTCGAAAACGCCCGCCGCGCCAACGAAAGCGCCGCCCGGCTGGCGGCCCTGCTGGGGAAATATCCGCAGATACGGTTCACGCAGAAGCCCGAAACCAACCAGATATTCTGCACGGTCCCGCCAGATGCCCTGGCAAGACTGCAAGAGCGATACTTCTTTTATATGTGGAACGAGGAGAGGGGCGAGGCGCGTTTCGTCACCTCATGGGACACGACCGACGAAGACATCGCCGACTTCGGCCGCCTGCTGGAGGAAATTTTCAGATAACAGCTTTTGAAGCGCGGGCGTCCACGTTTACCACCTTGCTTTGCGATGCAGAAGAGCCTATCTGGTTACTATACACCACGCGCGGAAGGTCGTGCATATTGTAGCACGAAGCCATCGAAGCACCGTAAGCGCCTGCCGACTTGATCGTTACAAGGTCGCCGCGACGTAGTTCGGGCAGCATCCGTCCGCTGGCGAAAACGTCCGACGATTCACAGACCGTTCCGGCCACGATATATGGTTTCACCCCGCTTCCGGGGCGCGCGTCGAGGTTCTCGATCTCGTGATAAGCCTCGTAGAGCGCCGGGCGGATCAGTTCGGCCATGCTGGCGTCGACGATAACAACCTCGTTGCCGGCCGAATTTATCTTGTTGAACAGCACGCGCGTGATGAGTTCGCCGCACTGCGCCACCACCGCGCGTCCCAGTTCGAAATGCACCTCCACGCCCTCCACATCGAGATTGTTGCGGAAAGCGTCGAAATAGGCCTTGAAATCGGGCATCGGTTCGCCGTCGGGATGGTCGTAGTTGACGCCCAGACCGCCCCCCATATTGAGGTATGTGAGCGGAAAACCCTTTTCGCGGAACCAGCCGACGAGCGAATTGACGCGGCGGCAGAAGAATTCGAACACGCGCATGTCGGTGATCTGCGATCCGATATGGAAATGCAGCCCCTGGAACTCGAGGTTCCCGTACTGCGCCAGCTCTTCGGCCACGAGGTCTATTTCTTTATAGGATATGCCGAATTTGCTGTCGGCCTGCCCGGTCGAGATATGCCGGTGCGTCTGGGGGTCGACGTCGGGATTGATGCGGAGCGCGACGCGAGCCTTTTTGCCCACTTCGCCCGCTATTTCGTTGATTATCTGGAGTTCCTGGCGCGACTCGCAGTTGAATGCGCGGATGCCCTCCTCGATGCCGAGGCGGATCTCCCAGTCGCTCTTGCCCACCCCCGCGTAGACTATGCCGTCGGCGGGAAAACCCAGACGGCGGATCAACCGCAGTTCGTTTCCGCTGACGCAGTCGATGCCGACGCCGTGTGCCAGCACCGCGCGCAGGATGGCCTCGTCGTTGTTGGCCTTGATGGCGTAGTGCATCCTGTAGCCGCTGCGGTCCGCCTCCGCCATGATCGCGCCGAGCGTGGCGTTCAGCAATCCCATATCATAGAGGTAGAACGGCGTGGGGTAACTCCTCAGGGCTTCTTTTATCTTTCTGCTTAACATTTTCCGGGATGTTATTTTTATCTATATAATGCATGCAAAAATAGGTCGATTTGTTTGTTTTTCTGACAAGTTTTGTGTTTTTTTGCAACAAATCGCCGCCAGGTAGAAAATTACACAAACAGACGGTATAAATATAACGCCGGCAACCGTAAAACCATTAAATTTCACAAACCGCAGACATGCTGACCATACCGAACGTAGTAGAGGAGGTTATCAAGAAGAAACCGTTCCTCGAGGGCGCCCTGATCGAAGGGCTGATAAACCTGTCGGCGCTCGCACGCCAGCTCAAACCCGAAATCGAACAGAAGATCGGGAAACCGGTCAACGAAAGCGCCGTAATCATGGCGCTCAACCGCCTCGTGCCGCGCCTCGAACTCACCTCGACGATGAAGTTCAAACGCATCATCGCCGGCGTGGGCGACATCATCGTGCGCTCGAACCTGACGGACTTCACCTACAGCAACACGGCCAGCCTCTACAGCCGCCAGGAGGAGCTGCTGCGCGAGGTCTACTCGGCCACCACCGCGCAGGACGTTTTCTGCACCTTCTCGCAGGGGATCTACGAAACGACGCTCGTGGTGAGCAGTTCGCTCAGCGAGATGGTCGAAAGGGTTTTCCGCAGCGAGATACTCATACTCAAGCGCGACAACCTCTCGTCGATCACGGTGAAGCTGCCGCCCGAAAACACAGCCTGCCCGGGGGTCTACTACTATATTTTCAAGGAGCTGGCATGGGACAACATCAACATCGCCGAGGTTATCAGCACCTCCAACGAATTCACCGTCGTGGTGAGCGACAACGACATCCACCGCGCGTTCACTATCCTGATGGAAGCCAAAAGAGGAGTACAATAATGAATTATGAATTATGAATTATGAATTGAAAAACGATGCGAAGCATCACCTTCGACTCATGACTCATGACTCATGACTCATAACTCATAGTGGTTATGAAAAAGATACATGAAAAGATAAGCCGCCTGGCCGAACTGGCCGCCGGTTGGGAAACGCACGAGGCGACAGACCCGCTGGAGCGCGACCTCGCGCTGGAGCTGCTGAGGGAGATATACGCGGATATCAAGTTCGCAAAACGGGCTTCGGTAATCGAGCCGGAGCGGGAGCCCGTTGCAGAACCGGAGCCAATCGTGGAGCCGGCGTTCGAACCGGTTGCCTGCGCTGTTCCCGAGCAGGAGCCGGTTACGGAGCCTGTAATAGAGGATGAGCCCGCACCGGAACCGGTTGTCCGTGCCGTTCCCGAACCGGCCGCGGAACCGGAGCCGGATACTGAAAAAGAACCGGAATCCCTGCCCGAGCCCGAGCCTGCACCCGAGGCGGAAGAGGTGCCTTCACGCCGCCGCAGGGTGAATCAGGACGTGATACGCTCCCTTTATGGGGACGACACTCCAGCAAAAAAAACTGTGAAAGAGCCGGCAAAAGAGCCGGCAAAAGAGCCGGAGCAGACAGTCAAACCCGGGCCTGCCGCGGAAGAAAAACCGTCGGAAGCGGTTGCAAAAGAGGCGCCGGCAAAGGAAACCGCACAAGGCGCGGCAACTCTCGGCGATGTGATGAACAGCGGACGGCAGACGCTGGGCGAAACGCTCAAAAACGGCAATAAGGATATGGCCTCGAAGATCGCCGCCTCGGAACGGCGCGACCTGCGGCAGTCGATCGGCATCAACGACAAGTTCCTGATGATCCGCGATATGTTCGACGGCAACGCGGCCGCGTTCAGCGACGTGATCGGATACCTCGACACATTCACCGACCTCGACGAGGCGATAATCTACATCCACGAAACCTACGACTGGAGCGCCGACAGCGACGGCGTGAAACTGCTGGTAGAACTTCTCGAACGCAAACTGGGATAACCCCCATGGGACGCCTGTACATAGTTCCGACCCCGATTGGGAATCTGGAGGATATCACCCTGCGCGCTGTCCGGGTGCTGAAGGAGGCCGACTTCATACTGGCCGAGGACACCCGCACGACGTCGGTGCTGCTCCGCCACTACGGCATCTCCACGCCAATGCGTTCGCACCACAAATTCAACGAGCACGGCACTTCGGAACGCGTCGCGGCGGACATCCTGGCCGGGCAGACCATCGCCCTCGTCAGCGACGCGGGCACGCCGGGAATATCCGACCCCGGGTTTTTGCTTGTCAGAACCTGCCTCGAGGCGGGCGTCGGGGTTGAAACGCTGCCCGGCGCGACGGCTTTCGTCCCGGCGCTGATCGACAGCGGGTTCCCGTGCGACAGGTTCTGTTTCGAGGGTTTCCTGCCCCAGAAGAAAGGGAGGGCGAAGCACCTCGAGGTTCTGGCGGAGGAGGAGCGCACGATGATATTCTACGAATCGCCGTTCCGGGTGGTGAAGACGCTCACACAGTTCGCCGAAACGTTCGGGCCGGAGAGGCCCGTTTCGGTGTCGAGGGAGCTGACGAAAAAATTCGAGGAGACGGTTCGCGGCACGGTAAGCGAGGTTCTGGAACACTTCATGGCGCGCGAACCGAAGGGCGAGTTCGTGATCGTGGTGGCCGGAAAACCGAAAGAAAAAAGGAATAAAAAAGACAGGAGCGATGGAAGAGAAGAAGAACGATCCGAAGATTGAGGAGAGGAGAGCCTGGCTGCATGCGTTCTGGGAGGACACGAAAAAGCGCTTCAGCCTGAGCGAAGGGAGCGCACCCCAGAAAGAGGTCGTCGCCGAGATAACCAACGGGATATACTTCCGGGGGGCGAACATGTGGATTCTGATGTTCGCCACGATGGTCGCGTCGCTGGGGCTGAACGTCAACTCGACAGCCGTGATAATAGGCGCGATGCTCATTTCGCCGCTGATGGGTCCCATCATGGGATTCGGGCTGGCGATGGGCATCAACGACTTCTCTCTGATGAAGAAGTCGCTCCGCAACTTCGGGTTCATGGTGGGCACGGCCATCGTGACGGCGACCCTGTTCTTTCTGGTGGCGCCCATAAGCGGCTCGCAGAGCGAACTTCTGGCGCGCACCACGCCCACTATCTATGACGTGCTGATCGCCTTTTTCGGCGGCGCGGCGGGCGTCGTGGCCTACACCCGCAAAGACCGCACCTTCACCGTCATATCGGGCGTGGCGATCGCTACCGCCCTCATGCCTCCGCTCTGCACCGCCGGATACGGCATAGCGACCGGGCAGTGGAAGTTCTTCGTGGGCGCCCTCTACCTGTTCCTCATCAACGCCATCTTCATCGCGCTGGCCACCTACACCGTCATCCGCGCGCTGAAATACAAAAAGACCACTTTCGTCGAGCCGAAGACCGAACGCCGGGTGCAGAGGATCATGTGGGCCATAATAATCGTCACCTCGCTGCCGAGCATCTACATAGCTTTCAGGCTGATCGACAAATCGGTGTTCGAGGGGAACGCCGAGCGCTTCGTGGCGACGGAATTCCGGTTCGACGACACCCGCGTGCTCGAAAAGGATGTGGAATACGTGCTGCACAGCAAGAAGAAGCACCGCACCGTAACCCTGGCGCTCTACGGCGAGCCGCTTTCGCAGGACGTGATCGAGAGCATCCGCCGCAAAATGCCCTCATACGACCTCATCAACACAGACCTCATAGTCAGGCAGGCCAACGGCACCGCGCAGGTGGATTTCACCCCTCTCCAACAGGGCTACGCCCAGGTGCTGGACGAAAAGAACCGCCAGATCGTCGAGCTTCGCCGGCAGCTTGAACGCTCGTCCCAGGCCGACAGCGCGGCCCTGCGCGAAACCGTCGGCGAGTTCAGGGCCATCATGCCGGGAATCGAGCGCGTGTGGCTGTCGAGGCAGCCCGTATGGGCGGCCGACGGCAGCGCGGCCGACACGGTTCTGGTGTGCATCGTAAAACCCCTGGCGACGATCGCCGAAGAGGATATGGCGCTTATGGAGCGTTGGCTGCGGGTAAAAAGTAAAACCGATAACGTGAAGATATATGTCGAATGAAGATGTCCCGCTGAGGACTAAACTCGGCTACCGGCTCATCTACGGCTCGTCCTATATCGTCGGGCTGCTGCCGCACTGGTTCCTCTACTACGTGCTGGTCGAGATACTTTACTTCTTCATCTACGTCGTGGCGCGCTACCGGCTCCGGGTGGTCCGCATAAACCTCTCGCGGTCGTTCCCCGGGAAAAATAAAAAAGAGCTGCGCAGGATAGAGCGCCGTTTCTACCGCCACCTGGCCGAATGTTTCGTCGACGCGATGAGCCTGGCTTCGATCACCGAAAAGCGGTGGAAAAAACGCGTCGTCTACCTCAACATAGACGAAACGGCGGAAGAGCTGAACGGCAGCGACTGGGTAAATATGCTCGGCCATTTCGGCAGTTGGGAGATGTTCAGCTCCTACGGGTTCCACCCCTCGGCCGGGGCCTGCGTGGCGGCGTACCATCCGCTGAACAGCAAGGCCTACGACATGTATTACGTCAGGATACGCAACACGTTCCCGGGGATAAAAGCGGTCCCGATGAACCAGTTGCTGAGGTTCTACATGACGCATAAGGGGCAAAAGGTGGACGGACGGCCCATAAGCCTCGCGCTGATAGCCGACCAGAACGCGCCCCTGGACGCGCAGAGCCAATGGACGCTCTTCCTGAACCAGCCGACGGTGTTCTTCCACGGCGGTGAAAAGATCGCCCGCAAATTCGGCCTGCCAGTCTATTACACGCATGTGCGCAAGACCTCCCGTGGGAGATACGAGGCGTGTTACGAGAGATTGTGGGACGGGAAATCGCCTGTCGAAGATCACGAAATAACGAACCTCTATGTCCGCCGGCTGGAGGCCGACATAGTCGAACATCCGGAGATGTGGATATGGTCGCACAAAAGATGGAAAAAACGCCTGACAGGCGAAGAACTTGCCGAATTCAACAGGAAGTGGGGCACCGATATACGCGACGAAAAAATCTACTAAGGTGTCAGTAACTAAAGTCGTCATATTGAATTGGAACGGCGAGGAAAATCTGAGCCGTTTCCTGCCCTCGGTGGTAGCCGGCACGCCGCCGGAGGTCGGGATCGTCGTTGCCGACAACGGCTCTACGGACGGTTCTCTTGCTTTCCTGCGGAATGAATACCCGTCGGTAAAGCTCATCACGCTCGACCAAAATTACGGCTTCGCCGAGGGGTACAACCGAGCCCTGCGCGAGGTGGAGGCCGACTACTACATACTGCTCAACTCCGACGTGCAGACTCCCGAAGGGTGGTGCGGACCGCTCATAGATATATTGGAACGTCATCCGAAACTGGCCGCCGTAGCCCCGAAACTGCTTTCATACGCCGATTACTCGATGTTCGAATACGCGGGTGCGGCGGGCGGATTCATCGACTCGCTGGGTTATCCGTTCTGCCGGGGGCGCATCCTCGGCACCGTCGAGAGCGACCGGGGGCAATACGACGACGCGCGCGAAGTCTTCTGGGCAACCGGCGCATGCTTCGCCTGCCGCGCCGAAGTTTTCCGCGAACTGGGCGGCTTCGACAACGCTTTTTTCGCCCACCAGGAGGAGATCGACCTCTGCTGGCGGATGCAGCTGGCCGGATACCGCATCGCCGTCGAACCGCGCAGCACGGTGTACCATCTGGGCGCCGGAACGCTTCCGCCGTCGGCAAAAAAACTCTACTACAACTACCGCAACAACCTTGCGATGCTCTACAAAAACCTCCCGGCGGGCCGCATGCAGCTGATAATTTTCACGCGCATCCTGCTGAACGGGCTTTCTGCGGCCGTCTATTACATGAAGGGAGAAAGGGAGAATTACGAGGCCGTCGGGCAGGCCCACAGCGATTTCCGCGCGATGCGCCGCCGCGGCTGGAGCGAAAAGCGCCGCCATATCCAGTCCACGCGCAAAGCCGTCCCTACGCAGGTATACCACGGCTCGATCGTGCTGCGCTACCTGTTCGGCAAGCGGCGCTTCAAAAACCTGATGTAAAACAGGAAATGCCGCAGTTTATGATACTGCGGCACCCATGTAGATTATGCAAGACAGGACTATCGCCAGTCCTCGAACTCCCAGGCAAGAATCACGGCAGAAGGCTTGACAGTTGTTTCGCCAAATGTTTCGTCAGTTTCGTCGTCATAATAGTATATGAGATTCCAACCTTTTTTCGCCGATATATTATAATTATATGTCCATCCGTCCTCGTCCGTACCGGAACCGGTTATCGTAACGTCGCTATCGAAGTAATAATAATAAGCGCCATATGTATAATCTGCATTCACATAATCAAAATCTCCTTTATATTCACTTTCCGACCATGTCTGGCTACCGGAAGTATGGCCTTCGAGATACACGGACCCCATCCTGGCGTCAGGATTGGTGATGGTCACGCCGTCCGCTTCATACACATCGACAGAATACAAATATCCGGTAGGGTAGCTTTCGGGCAATTCGAGCGTGAAGCCCTGGTCGGCATACGGAGCCACGGCGATCACCTGGGGATCGGAACCGTCGTCGTCAGGGTCGGGTATCACCGCCTTGACATATGTAACCTGGCTTGCATCCGATATCTCCGTCACGCCGGAGGCCTTGACGGTTTTAACGGAGCTGTCGTCCCCGCCGGGATTTTCGTTGCCGTTTTTATCGCCGCAGGCGCAGAACATTCCGGCCGACGCGATAACAAGTAGTGTAAAAAATCTTTTCATGGTACTTTCGTAAGAGTTGGTTTAAATTGGTTTGAAAGCGCTAATATACAAAAAGGCCTATGATAACCAAGGCCTTTACGTAAATATTTATAGCTTAAAGGACCTTCAGCAGCATGGCGGCGGCGGAATACCCTCCCCCGAAAGTCGCGACGCAGATATTGTCGCCGGCTTTGAGCCTGTCGCGGTTCTGGGCCAGCGCAAGCAGCGAACTGCCGCATCCGGTGTTGCCCAGTTCCCGTATATTGTTCAGAGAACGTTCTTCGGGCAGCCCCATCTCCCGGCAGACGTGCGACACGATGCGCATATTGGCCTGGTGGCTGACGAACCAGTCGAGCGAAGCCACATCCAGCCCGTTGCGGTCGAGCACCTCGCGCGAACACTTCTCGATATATATGCACGCCTGGTTGAAAACGTCGCGGCCGTAAGGCATCCTCAGGCCGTCGGAGTGCGGTTTGAGGAAAACCCCTCCCGGTCCGGCGCCGAGATGTCCCAACCCGCGGGTTTCGATGTCGACGAGTTCCATATCGCCCACGCCGAAGCGTTCGGTCGAGAGGAAACAGGCGACCGCGGCGTCGCCCCACAGGTGCCCGTGCTGCGGATCGTTGTCGTCGGAATACGAGGAGTTGCGGTCGGCCGCCACGACCAGCGCTTTCGAGGCTATGCCGGTCTGGAAGAACGAGCGGACGATCTCTACGGCGTTGAGCGCCGACGAGCAGGCCGACGATATGTAGAATGTTTTGGCGTTTTCGATATTGAATTCGCGCTGGATGACGTGGGCGGTGGTGCCGACGGTGTCTTCGGGGGTGTACGAGGCGAAAATTATGAGATCGACTTCGCCGATGGGAAACGGCAGGCGCTTCTGTGCATCCTGCACGGCCCTGACGCTCATGTAGTCGACAGTCTCCTTCGCTGAGGCCCTCGAACGCGTCATGATGCCGGTCCGCTGCACGAACCAATCCTCGGTTTTGTCGTGCAGCCGTGCGAAATAGCTGTTGGGGACTCTTTCAGCCGGTATGAAATATCCTGTTGCGTTGATGTAAGTTCGCGTTGTCTTTTCTCCTGCCACCATCTCTTAACGTTATCTTAACATTGGGTAGACCCCGCAAAAATAAGACACTTCGCCGGATTCTCAAAACATTTGCCTGGAATTCGTCGAAAAAATCAGCCGTTTCGTCGACACCTGAATGTATCTGCCGAACAGTCAGGCATGTAGAGCTGAATAATTTTTCAGGCGTCGCTGCGCAATAAAACAAGCCGCTGATAAACAGCGGCTTAATCTGTTGAGCTACCGGGATTACGTCGCTCATTTGATGAGCTCCATGATCCTTGCGCTGCCGCGGGCCTCATCACAACAGAGAAAGAAAGACTTGCTTCGCAAGCCGTTGCATAAAACCGGGAACTCCCGCCTTCAAGTATGCTTGAGCGGGAGTTCCCGGGTTTATGCAGCCCCTGCGGGGCTCTTCCTTTTTCTGTTGTTGAGCTACCAGGATTCGAACCTGGGCAGGCAGAACCAAAATCTGCAGTGCTACCATTACACCATAGCTCAGTGCCGATCACGAATTATCTGCTTGCAAATAATCACCGACGGAACCGACGCTGCGAGCGAGAGCAGAGCCGAACTTGTTCGGACTATGCCGAGCCGCGAGGAGGAAAACAAGTGAAACGAAGTTAATCCCGTGTGTCATCGCGTAAGCGATGGCGCGGATAAAGCCGGCGGAGGTAATCACGAATCGCATTTCAAATCTCTTGCCTTTTTGAAAGGCAGGTGCAAAGATAACATATTTTTCAATATTTTTGTATCGCACATTCAACTCCGCGCCTATGAATAAGAAAAGGGCCACTTTCGCAAGCCGCACAGGCACCATCCTCGCAACGGTCGGCAGCGCCGTGGGACTCGGCAACATCTGGCGTTTTCCCTACGAAGCGGGCCAGAACGGGGGCGGAGCCTACCTTGTGATATATCTCGGCTGCGTGCTTCTGCTCGGCCTTCCTCTGATGATGACCGAATTCTTCGTCGGGCGCCACACCCGCCGCAACGCCGTCGACGCCTTCGGGGCGCTCTCCGCGCGGAAAGGCTGGAAAGTGATCGGCGTAATGGGCGTGCTGTCGGCGTTTTTCATACTGGGATTCTACTCTGTCGTGGCCGGATGGACGCTCGAATATATCTGGCAGGCGGCATCGGGAGCGATGAACGGCAAATCGGCGGCCGACTTCTCGGCCGGTTTCGACGCCTTCGTTACCCATCCCTGGCGCCCCCTGATATGGTTGGTCTTAATAAACGCCGCAGCCCATTTCGTGATCGTTTCGGGGGTCAAAAAAGGGATCGAGCGGGCGTCGAAGCTGATGATGCCGGCGCTTTTCCTGATCCTGGTGATGCTTTGCGTGCGTTCGCTGACTCTGCCGGGTGCGGCCGAGGGGATGCGGTTCCTATTCAAGCCCGATTTTTCGGCGGTCGGACCCGGCACGGTGCTTTCGGCCCTGGGGCAGGCGTTTTTTTCGCTGAGCCTGGGGATGGCCATCATAATAACCTACGCCTCCTATTTCGACGGCGCCAACAACATGAGGAAAACGGCCCTGTCGGTTACCATGATAGACACGGCGGTGGCGATACTTGCGGGTGTGATGATATTCCCGGCGGTCTTTTCGTTCGGCATCGAACCGGGACAGGGGCCGGGACTGGCTTTCGTAACGCTCCCCAATATCTTCCGGCAACTGCCTCTGGGGAGCCTCTGGTCGGCGGTGTTTTTCATCCTGCTGGCTCTTGCGGCGCTCACCTCGATAATCTCGATCCACGAACCTTCGACGGCCTTCATCTCCGAGAAATTCGGCCTGAAACGCAAATGGGCGGCGCTTATCGTAACCTCTGCGGCCACCGTGCTGTCGGTTTTCGCATCGCTCTCGATGGGGGCGGACAGGGGGATCACGCTCTTCGGGATGAGCCTGTTCGACTTCCTCGATTTCGCGTCGGCGAAACTGCTGATGCCGCTAGGCAGTATGCTTTTGGCAATATTCGTCGGGTGGTTCGTGGATAAGAAAATACTGGCGCAGGAGTTCTCCAACGGCGGCACGCTGCGCGTGGCGTGGCTGGGCGCCTTCGTGTTCCTGCTGCGCTGGATCGCCCCGGTGGCTATAGCCCTGGTCTTTATACATGAATTAGGATTGTTCGGAATATAATCAGAAATAGATGAGAGTAGCAATTTTCGCCCACTACGACCGCGACTGCCGTATAGACGATTACGTGGTCCATTACCTGCAGTCGCTCAGGCGGCTGTGCGGACACATCATATTCGTGTCGGACTGCGACCTCCCCGCCGGACAGCAGGCGCGCCTCGAAGGGTTGGCCGATACGGTGATCGCGGGCCGGCACGGCGAATACGATTTCGGATCGTACAAACGCGGGTTCCAGTATGCGGTGCGGCACGGCCTGTTAGGAGAGGCTTCGGAGCTTATTATAGCGAACGACAGCTGCTACGGGCCGCTGGTACCTATGGATGAGGCTTTCGCGGTGATGGACGGCAGGACGGCCGACGCGTGGGGCATGACAATAAATATGTGGGGACTGCACAAACAGCGCAATATGCCTCATATGCAGAGTTTCTTCATCGTGTTGCGGCCTCAGGTGTTCAACACTCCCGATTTCGCGGAGTTCATGAATTCGATACGCAAAATGAATTCGAAACACGATATAATCAGGGCATACGAGTTGGGGCTGTCGGCCAGGCTCATCGCCGCCGGGTTCACAATAGACTCATACATTCCACCGAAAGACATCTTGAATCCGTTTCAGCACGGCTGGCGCAAAATGTTCCGCCGCTGGCGGGTACCGCTCATAAAAGTATCAAAGATAAGAACGACACCTCAGGCGTGGAGATACTACCGCATCATGTCGGAAAACGGATATCCGCCTGAATTGGCGGCCGGGCATAAAAAGCGTATCTGCGGATTGTCGCGGCAGGAAAGGATGTGGCTGGCGTGGCATAACCTGCGAGCGAAGATGCGGGACAGGTAAACGGACCTACTTAACCTGAGTTCGGGATAAGAAAAACACCTTATCTTGTTGTTTTTTGTGTTTGTTATCTTTGTTCTTCTTATCCCGAACTCACGTTACTTACTGTAGTATTTGTCGAGCAGCTGCCGCGCGGCGACGAACGAACTCATCCTGTCGGCCAGAACCATCGCGCGGTATTCGGGGAGCAGCCGTTCGACCTCCGGATCGTTGTAGAAATTCGAGCGCAGCGACTCGTTTATACTCTCCAGCATCCAGTATTCGTTCTGCCGGTTGCGGTTCGAGGAGTAATAGCCGTTGGCTTTGATGAAAGCCAGGAACCGCCCCACCCCGTCCCATATCTCTTTGAGCCCGGTGCCCGCGTATGCCGACGAAGTGCAGGTCTGCGGCCTCCAGCCCGATTCGGGCGTCGGGAAGAGCATCAGCGCGTTATCGAACTGCCGCTTGGCAAGCTCGGCGCGCTTCATGTTCTCGCCCTCGGCTTTGGTGATGACGATCATGTCGGCCATCTCCATGATTCCGCGCTTGATCCCCTGGAGCTCGTCGCCCGCGCCGGCTATCTGCAGCAGCATGAACATATCGACCATCGAGTGGACGGCGGTTTCGCTCTGCCCCACCCCCACGGTTTCGATGAAAACGACGTCGTATCCGGCGGCCTCGCACAGCACGACCGATTCGCGCGTTTTGCGGGCGACGCCGCCTAACGATCCCGCCGACGGCGAGGGGCGTATGAAAACCCTCGGATCGGACGAAATGCTCTCCATGCGCGTCTTGTCGCCCAGGATCGAGCCGCCGCTCCGCTCCGAGCTGGGGTCTATCGCCAACACGGCCAGCCTGTGGTCCAGCCCCGCGGCCATTCCGCCTATCGCCTCGATAAAAGTGGATTTACCGGCTCCCGGAACGCCCGTGATGCCGATCCGGATTGACTTCCCGGCGTGCGGCAGGCAGCCCTCGATTATCTGCTGCGCCTGCTCGTAATGGGCGGGATTGCTGCTCTCGACCAGCGTGATCGCTTGCGAAAGCACGGCTATGTCGGATGCGAGGATCCCCCCGACGTACTGTTCGGTCGTGAGTTCCGGACGCCTCTTGCGCACGAAATTCGGGTTGACCGCCGGCTGGTTTTCCACGCCGGCCGCCACATCGAGGGCGCTGTCAGCGTTTTCCTCCCTGTGATGCTTTTCGTAATGATCGATCGCGGTAAATGCCATTTTCCAGATTATTTTCGATTATACTGTCGTCCATGGCGGTCGAATTTCCCATCCACAGCAGCCGCCCTTTCGGATCTATCAGCACCGCGTAAGGCACGTACTGGACGCCGAAAGCCGCGAAAGTCCTGCCCGCGTCGTCGATCCCGGCGTGGTAGCGCGACGACGCTTCGCGGAGCATCCTGCGCACCTCGGGCGAGTCCTCCTTGGTTATCACCGCCACGGTGAGTCCCGCGGGATATTGCTTTGCCAACCTGTCGAGCTCCGAAAGCCGTCCGACGCTACCCGCATTGGAGGGGTGGAAAAATTCGACGAGCATCATCCTGCCGGGTGCGGGCACGGGCCTGTGCATGCTGAGCCACTCCTTTACCTTGAAATCGGGAACTTTTTCGCCGATCACCGGCACCTGCGCGGCCGCTGCCGTGAAAACAAGCGCCGCAACCAATACAAAAGCCGCATTCCGTTTCATAATAACCTCCTTTTCTTCCAAATTATGAAAAATGAAAGATGAAAAATTGCGGAGCAGCCTTCGGCTGCATTTTATATATCTATTTCATATAAAGATTAGCCTGCGGCATCCGCCGCACAAAAATCTTTCATCTTTCATCTTTCATCTTTCTTTTTTTCCGAACATTCCGTTGTCGAGCGTCACACCGATCCACGCGACCTGCTGGAATCCAAGGCCGGAGGTGTCGAAGTGCAGTCCTAATTCCATCTCGAGCCTGACGCCTTTAGCCAGCTGCGGCCGCCAGTAAATCTGTGTAAAGTTATAAAATCCGTCGAAAACCGCATACATCGGATCGCCCTTGTATACCCGGCTCCCGTACTCGAACCAGAACGGGAACTGGTGGCCGCCGGTGTATATCCGGCTGCGGATACCGACTTTCCTCTTCTCTATGTTGAAATCGGCCATCGGTCCCCCCGGCATTTTCCACGTGTTGTCTCCTTTGCGTTCACGGTCGAACGAATTTATCCAGCCCACTTTAAGGCTCAGTTTGTCGAGCCAGATATCCCCGAGGCGATCGAACCTGACCCCGACCCAGGGCTCGACCAGAATATGGTCGACCACCCCCTGGGCGCCTCCGGTGCTGTTGGCCAGATGGTACACGTCGAGGCTGTAGCCGGCCGTGAACCATCTCGCCCAATTGTCCGCGACCGGGTTGAATTCTCCGGCCGACAGGATGCGGAAACTCTCCCTCTCGGTCGGCGACTGCATCCCGTCCCAGTCGAGGACGAGCTCCAGATAGCTCCTGCCGGGGGTGTACTGCAGCGCGAAGCCTTCGATGACATCGTCGTAGAAATAACTTCCGCCCGCGATAATGGCGCGCGAATAGGCCCCTATCAGATGCCTGCGCTCGAATTTCCCGGCATAAACGCCGTATTTCTGCTTGCTGAAATTGTAGTAAAGCAGCAGTTCCGGCGGGCGTTTATTCAGCGGTGCGCCCATGTCGAAGGTGAAACTTCCCCCTCCCATAATGCTGTGGCCGCCTCCCAGTCCGATCCCGACGACAGGCGCCGCGCGGACGCTGAACCAGGTCCCGGAATTTACCGCGTCAGCGCGCTTTATCTTGGCGAACTCGCGGTTGTCGAACCTGGTGTCGAGCCTCACCCCCCACAGGAACTCCTGCGCCCCGGATTTTTGTAATCCTATAGTAACCGTCGCCAGTGCGGCGAGCAATATCGTTCTTTTAATTAAGTTCAGCATAGTAAGAAACAAAGATATGACTTTTTTCTTCACGAGCGCACTTTGCAGTCAGAGTGGTGGTCAGACAACCGACGCAGGAGTGAGCGGCAATGAGTTTACTCAAATTGCCCGAGCGACAAGGAGGAAAACCGAAGGTTAACTTAGCCCGGCGCAAAAAAAGAGGCAGGAGTTTACTAATCGTAAATGACTGCCTCTTTTTTTAGCTGGCGGAAGTATCACCGCCGCTATCACTGCAAAATCAGAACTCGTGAATGACGACGCCCGAACGCAACTTCGGTTCGAACCAGGTGGTCTTCGGGGGCATGATATTGCCCGTGTCGGCGATGTCGATAAGCTGCTTCATCGAAACCGGATAAAGCGCGAAAGCCGCCTTCATCTCGCCGCTGTCGACGCGCCTGGAGAGTTCGCCCAGTCCTCGGATGCCGCCCACGAAATCGACGCGCTTGTCGCTGCGCAGGTCTTTGATGCCGAGGATTTTATCCAGCACGAGGTTCGAAAGCACCGTCACGTCCAGTACCCCTATCGGATCGCTGTCGTCATAGGTTCCGGGTTTGGCGGCCAGGCTGTACCACGTTCCTCCCATATACATCCCGAAGTTGTGCAGCCCGGCCGGACGGTATTCGCCCGCGCCTTTCTCTTCGACCGTGAAATCTTTCTTAAGCGCATCGAGGAACTGTTCGGAAGAGAGTCCGTTCAGGTCTTTCACCACGCGGTTATAGTCGATGATCTTCAGCTGGTTATCCGGGAACATCACGGCCAGGAAATAGTTGTACTCCTCGTCGCCGGTGTGGTTCGGATCGGCCTTCGCGCGCTCCTGCCCCACGAGTGCGGCGGCGGCGGTGCGGTGATGTCCGTCGGCGATGTAGAGCGCCGGAATACCCCTGAATATTTCGGTAATCCGGGCGATGGTCGCCTTGTCGGTTATTTTCCAGAACTTGTGCCCGAAACCGTCGCCGTCGGCAACGAAATCGTATTCGGGCGCGCCTTTAACCACCTCGGCCACAATCGCGTCCATATCCTTATTGGCGGGATACGAAAAGAACACCGGCTCGATGTTGGCGCTCTGGCGGCGGACATGGATCATGCGGTCCTCCTCCTTGTCGCGGCGCGTGAGTTCGTGCTTTTTGATCTTCCCGTCGAGGTAATCCTGCACGTTCGCACCTGCGACCAGACCGTACTGCGTGCGGCCGTCCATCGTCTGGGCGTATATATAGTAGTACTCTTCGGGGTCCTGCGCCAGCCAGCCGTTGGCCTTCCACTTTTTGTAATTGTCCACGGCTTTCCGATAAACCTCCTCCGAATGTTCGTCGGCGATCGGGTCGAAGTCTATCTCGGGCTTGATGATGTGGAGCAGCGATTTTTCGCCAGCCTCGGCTTTGGCTTCCTGCGAATTAAGCACGTCGTACGGACGCGACGCGACCTCTTTCACTATCTCCTTCGGGGGCCTTACGCCCTTGAATGCCTTTATCTTAACCAAAATTTTCAGAATTATGAATTATGAATTATGAATTATGGATTTTTGTATGAAAAGTAAGTATAAACGTGCGAAGCACACCTCAATTCATAATCCATAATTCATAATCCATAATTAATTGTTTATTTATTGACTTGAAATCTGGTGTTTCCGGTCGCGAAGAAATCTACGATCTGGGCGGCGGCGGCAAGGCCGGCGTTGACATTGGCCTCGGCGGTTTCGGCGCCCATCTTCTTGGCGGTCGCGAAAACCCTCTTGCCGAACTTTTCGGCGAGCACCGGCTGCATGTCGGCGGCGATGTCGGTGGCGTATTTCAGGTCGCCCCGTTCAGAGAAAGCCTTCGCAAGCCCCTCTTCGTCGATCACCTCCTTGCGGGCTGTGTTGACCAGCGTCGCGCCCTTGGGCATAGACATCAGAAGTTCGTAGCCTATGCTGTTTTTTGTTTCGGCCGTGGCGGGAATGTGCAGCGAGAGGTACTCGCTGCGGCGGTAAAGTTCCTCCACGCTGTTCACCTGCTCCACTCCGTCGCCCTTGAACAGGGCGTCGTCGGCGATGAACGGATCGAAAGCGATGACGTTCATTCCGAAGCCTTTGCCCAACAGCCCCACCAGGCGTCCCACGTTTCCGTAGGCGTGGATGCCGAGAGTCTTGCCCTTCAGCTCCGTCCCGGTTCCCGGCGTGAACTGGTTGCGTGCCATGAAGACCATCATGCCTAAGGCCAGTTCGGCGACGGCGTTGGAGTTCTGCCCCGGCGTGTTCATAACGACAACGCCTTTGGCCGTGCACGCTTCGCAGTCGACATTGTCGAAACCCGCTCCGGCGCGCACCACGATCCTGAGTTTCGGCGCGGCCGCGACCACCTCGGCGGACACTTTGTCGCTGCGGATTATCATTGCGTCGGCATCGGCCGCCGCGGACAGCAGGTCGGCTTTGTCGGCGTATTTTTCAAGCAGGACGAGTTCGTGCCCCGCATCCTGGACTATCCTTTTGATTCCTTCGACGGCTTCCGCCGCAAATGGTTTTTCTGTTGCAAGTAAAATTTTCATAACGGCTATTTATTAGCTTGTTCGAACTCCTGCATGCACTTTACCAGATATTCGACGTGCCCGACGGGAAGCGCGTTGTAGAGCGACGCGCGGA
>JAVBVG010000025.1:0-4394 GCA_031554415.1 Rikenellaceae bacterium
ACGCGCTTGATGCCGTTCAGGAACTCGATGCGGTCGACGATCACCTTGTTCGGGTTGGCCGACGGTATCACCGCGTTGTAATTGGGGTAATTGCCCTCGATCAGGCGGCACACCATCGTGTAGCTGCCGATGTGGAAAACCACGTTCTTCGAATCGAACTCCGCCGTAATCTCGCTGTTTTCCTTGAGCAGCGTGTTTTTCAGCAGGTTGGCCGGCTTTTTGGGCAGGATGAACGACGCCGTGATGCCCGAGGCGTGTTCGGCGGTGTAGCGCACCAGCTTGTGGGCGTCGGTGGCCACGAAAGTTATCTTTTCGGTGTCGATGCTGAAGAACACGCCGTTCATCACGGGGCGCAGTTCGTCGTCGGCCGTTGCGAAGATGGTCTTGTTGATGCCGCTCACCAGCATGTCGGCGTCGAGCGTCAGCACGTTCTTGTCCTCTCCCAGCGCCTGGACGGCCGGGTAGCTCTGTCCTGAAGTGCCCGGAATCGTCGCCTCGCCGGTCTTCCACGTGGTCCTGATCTCCCAGGTCGAGTCGTTGGTTTCGATGGTTATGGGCTGTTCCGAGAACTCCTTGAGCGAGTCGAGCATCAGCTTGGCGGGAGCGGCGATGAGACCCTCTTTCTCCATATTGTCGACCTTGATCGAGCCCACGAATGTGGTTTCGAGGTCGGACGCGGTAACTTTAAGCTGCCCGTCGCCGAGCTCCATCAGGAAGTAATCGAGGATGGGCAGCGTGTTTTTCGAGCTTATGATCTTGCCGGTTGTCGACAGCAGCTGCAGCAGGGCGGAACTTGATACTGTGAATTTCATAGTATTAACGTATTATGCGATTTTTTCGGATTATCTGTCGATCCACAAATATAGTGCAAGCCGAGAGAAATGCCAAACTTGTTGAGCATATCCGAGGCGCAACTTATATTCTACAAATATAGCTATAAATTTCAGAACGCGACCAACTTGTCCAAAGACATTTTAATCATCTTTTCAACAAACGGCTTATAGTCGGTTTCGGCGTCGTGGGCCACCCGCTGGGCGATTATGGTGCAGATGGTCGCGGCGCGGTGCCCCATCAGCGCCGAGAGTCCCGCCAGCGCCGAACTCTCCATCTCGAAATTGGTGATGCGGCGGCCATCCCAGCGGAACGACTCTATCTTTTCATTGAGGTCGGGATCGGCCGGACGAAGCCTCACCCAGCGCCCCTGCGGACCGTAGAACCCGGGCGCGGAGATGGTAATACCCTCTTTGGTCGTGTCGCGGAAATATTCGAAAAGCTCGCTGTCGGCATTGATGAAATAGGGTTTCGGCAGCATCTCGCTCCAGCCGGTGTGCTTCATGAAGGCCTGTTCGATCGGCAGGTCGCACACCCGGTCGCGCCCTTCGTAGAAGTTCAGCAGGCCGTCGAAACCGACCGACGAGCGCGAAAAGACGAAATCACCTATTTCGAGGTCCTCCTGCAGACCGCCCGAAGTGCCCAGCCGCAGCATCGTGAGCTGTTTTTTCACCGGTTTTTCCTGCCTCGTTGCGAAGTCGATGTTGGCCAGCGCGTCGAGTTCCGTCACCACTATGTCTATGTTGTCCGTGCCGATGCCGTGCGACAGGACGGTCATCCGTTTGCCCTTGTATGTTCCCGTAACGGTGTGGAACTCGCGGCTCTGAATGTCGAACTCGCGGCTGTCGAGGTATTCCGCGATCATGGTCACCCTTCCGGGGTCGCCGACGAGTATGACGGTGTCCGCAAGCTGCTCCGGTTTCAGATGCAGGTGGAAAACGGAACCGTCGTCGTTGATTATCAGTTCCGAAGATGGTATGACTCTCATAATTTAACGTGAGTTGCGGATAAGGACTTGTTATGTCGCTAATGTTTAGATCGTTACTCCGCAAGCCCTTATCCCCGACTCACGTTAACGGCTTTTTCAAAGCCGCGGAATGCGATCACCCCTCCCAAACCCTCCCCTGACCGTAGGGGAGGGCTTAAAGTTAATTAAGGTCGTTTTTTCGCGTAGCCGCACAAAAATTAAACCGCGTTTTTCTTTTATTATTGTTGTAAAAATAGCTATTTTGCACGGATAAACAAAACAAAAACGAACTGCAATGACACTTATCAAATCGATTTCAGGCATCCGCGGGACCATCGGAGGTGCGCCCGGAGATAATCTCACCCCGATAGACGTGGTCAAATTCACTTCGGCCTACGCGGCGTTTATACGCAGCGCGGCGGGCGGCGGACGCATAAAGATTGTCGTGGGACGCGACGCGCGCCTTTCAGGGGCGATGGTCGACAAACTGGTCCAGGGGACGCTGATGGGCTGCGGCGCCGACGTTATAGACGCAGGCCTCTGCACCACGCCGGGCGTCGAGATGGCCGTCACGCACTACGGTGCAGACGGCGGCATCATCCTAACGGCCAGCCACAATCCGCGCCAGTGGAACGCCCTGAAATTGCTCAACTCAAAGGGTGAATTCCTCAGCGGAGCCGACGGCGCGGAGATACTGAAAATGGCCGAAGCGGAGGATTTTATATATCAGGAAGTGAGCGATATAGGCAGGGTTATCGAAAGCGTCGATTTCACTGCGCAGCATATCGCCGACGTGCTTGCGCTGAAACTCGTGGACGCTCCGGCGGTACGCGCGCGCGGTTTCAAAGTGGTGGTCGACGCCGTCAACTCGGTCGGCGGCACGGTCATTCCCGAACTGCTGCGCGAGCTCGGCTGCGAGGTGGTCTGCCTGAACTGCGAGCCGACCGGCGAGTTCGCCCACAACCCCGAACCGCTTCCCGAAAACCTGACCGAAATTTCCGCCGCGGTGGTCGCCGAAAAAGCCGACCTCGGCATAGTCGTCGATCCCGACGTCGACCGCCTCGCGCTGGTGTGCCAGGACGGCTCGATGTTCGGCGAGGAGTACACGCTCGTCGCGGTGGCCGACTACGTGCTGTCTAAAACTCCGGGAAACACCGCCTCCAACCTCAGTTCGACCCGCGCACTGCGCGACGTCACCGAAAAACGCGGCGGAACCTACGCGGCTTCGGCCGTGGGCGAGGTCAATGTGGTAACAAAAATGAAAGAAACAGGCGCCGTGATAGGCGGCGAGGGCAACGGAGGGGTGATCTACCCTGCCCTGCATTACGGCCGCGACGCGCTCGTGGGCGTGGCGCTCTTCCTGACGCATCTGGCCGAAACGGGCATGACGATGACCGAACTGCGCGCGTCGTACCCCGGTTACTACATCTCTAAGAACAAGATGGAACTCACCCCAGAGGTCGACGTGGACAAAATTCTCGGCGAGGTGAAAGAGGCCTACAAGGATGAAAAAGTGACCGATATCGATGGCGTGAAGATAGATTTTCCGGAGGGCTGGGTGCATCTACGCAAGTCGAACACCGAGCCGATAATCCGCATTTACAGCGAGGCCGCCGACCGCGAATCCGCCGACGAATTCGCGGGAAGGATAATCGAACGGATCGAAAAAATCGCCGAACTCGGATAATGTCGGGGAAGGGCGGAAAGATAATCAAGGGTTCATTCTGGCTCGTAACGGCCGTCCATCTGACGGTCTTTACGGCGATCGGTTTCGCCACATCGTCGTGGCGGCTGCTCGTGATATTCATTGCCGGGTTCGCCGCGATAATGGCGGTCTGGGCGGTTGTAAAAATGTTTTTAGCAAAAAACCGGAATAGTATGAATAAGGTACGGAACTACATCGAAAGTAATAAGGAGCGTTTCCTCGAGGAGCTGTTCGAACTGCTGCGGATCCCCTCGATCAGTGCGCAGACGGAGTATAAGGCCGAAATGGTGCGCTGTGCCGGGTGGCTGCGCGATTCGCTGCTCCGTTCGGGCGCCGACCGGGCAGAAGTTATGCCCACAGAAGGGAATCCGGTGGTCTACGCCGAAAAAATAGTCGATCCGGCTGCGCCGACGGTGCTGGTCTATGGCCACTACGACGTGATGCCGGTCGATCCGCTCGGCGAGTGGAAAACCGGACCGTTCGAGCCTGTCGTCAAAGACAACCGCATTTGGGGCCGCGGGGCCGACGACGACAAGGGCCAACTGTTCATGCACGCCAAGGCGTTCGAAGCGATGGTAAGGACGGACTCGCTCCCCTGCAACATAAAATTCATGATCGAGGGCGAGGAGGAGATCGGCTCGGCCAGCCTCTACGGGTTCTGCGAGGCGAACAGGGAACTGCTGAAGTCGGACGTGATACTGGTTTCCGACACGAGCCTCATAGGCTGGGAGACCCCCTCGATCACATGCGGGCTGCGCGGGCTGACCTATATGCAGATCGAGGTGCATGGCCCCAACCGCGACCTCCATTCGGGGCTTTTCGGCGGCGCTGTGGCCAATCCGGCCAATGTGCTTGCCGGTATCATCGCGAAACTCGTAGATGAAAACGGAC
>JAVBVG010000006.1:0-19378 GCA_031554415.1 Rikenellaceae bacterium
GTTTTTGTGTTTGTTATCTTTGTTCTTCTTATCCCGAACTCACGTTAGCGGCATTGCATGCCGCCATCTTGTGTCGATCACCCCTCCCAACCCTCCCCTGAGCGTAGGGGAGGGCTTATGTCGCGGCCACAGCCGCTCCTCTGAGGTTGTGAGTCAGGTATTGCGCTGCGCTTATCCCGAACTCACGTTAAATAATATGAAAAGGGCAGGGCCCGGATTAGTCCCGCCCTGCCTTATGTTTTCTGCGGCCATGCGTGGGTGATCGACGGTATGGCTAAATATGTGCGCTACCGTCATCTTGTGGGCAAGAATACAGGTACCATATACCGGTTTACCCCGGAAACAAAACGGCTTCTGCTCTTTAATCCCGGTTGGAGCGACGGGGCCTTATTGATAGATCGCCTTATACCATGAGGTGCCGTGGTAGAAAGGGATCAGTTCCGCTTTGTCGGAGTAGGGAATGAAGGCCGTCAGACCGGAATAGCAATGTATCCTGATATCTCCCCCGGACCCGTATGCCGAAGAAAAATATGGCGTGTGGCCGGTGTAGGGGAGCGTTTTGCACAGTTGGGTGTAGAACCGGTTGTAATAATAGTTGCTCCTTGCCCAGTGCCTCATATAGTCGTCCAAGTCGTAAAAAACATGGTTCGACAGCCCCTCGAAATACTGTATGACCGCCGCCGTGGGATTCACTTCATTGTAACCGTTGAGGCGGATGTCCCTGACCGTCAGGGCGAGCTTTTCAAGCTCGGCGGTCCTGACGAGCGAAACGGTGGCGGAAGAGTAGGCGTAATGATCCATATATGCGGCGCACACCCCTTCGAGGTTCGTCCAGCCGTTCCCCTTTTCGTTGAACAGAACCTTCACCACACGGTCATAGGGGAACCCGGCCATCAGCACCTCGGCCGGCGACACTATCAGGTAGTCGGCTATATTGCGCATCTCGTAGACCGCCTCGACAGAACCCATCAGGCAGGCGTCGAACAGCACGAAATCCCACGCCTTGCCGCCATCCTGGACATCCTCCATGTTCCCGACCGCATCGGCGAAGGCCTCGATGCCGATCCTGTAGACATTTTTGTAAAAATCGGTATGCCCGATATATCTCGTAAGCGGACTCTCTCCCACCGGCTCCCACAGTTGTTGGAACTGGCCCGGCGCTGCCGTTGTCGTCGCCGCAGCGGCCGAGAACAGCGCCGTGTTCAAAAGGGAGCTCGTCGTGGGTATCCAGCCCGTCGCGTGCGTACCGATAGCCAGACCGTAGTGGTTGGCCGGGGCCATGCCGCGCATCTCTTCGAGCAGGTATTTCATATCCGCGGGATCGAGGGTCTGCTTCACGTTTTCTCCCTCGTAGACCTTCAGGGTGTCGCGCCTGAAACCTTCCGCCGCCTTCTTGTCGCGCACCAGTTCGTATATGATGTTGCGCGCTATCTTTCCTCCGGCCCCCAGCTTTTCATGGCAGACGATCACCCTCTGCCCCTCTATCAACGCCCCGGCTGCGACGGCCTGGCCGGCAGCCCTGACATTGTTCGAAAAATAGGGCTCGCCTATGTTGCCGTAGATTATCAGCGTCTTCGGATTGCTGTCGACAGGCTTGGGCTCGGGAGGCTCGTTGGTGCTGCAGCCCGCCATCCATAAACCCGCGAACAGCAGAAGTATTATTAGGGTATAATGTCTTTTCATTCTTAATTCTTCATTCGACATTCCGCTATAGCGGAATGTCGTTGAGCATCCATTTGCTCTTGCGTTTCACCGGCTCTCCCTCGTAGGGGTTCCAGTAAACACGGCTGTAATCGAAAAAATAGCCCTTCACGCCCGACGGATTCTTGTCGAGCTGTATATACTCCACGCTGCGGCTCCGCACCTGGCGGTTGGCGATCCTGAGATCTTTCGAGGCGATCAGGTCGTTGGCGTGGGAAAAGCGAAGTATGTGCCACGGCGAGTTCTCCTTCAACCCCGTGCCCGACGACTCTATAGCCGCGATCACCTTGCGGAAACGGTCGGCGCTGATTATTTCATTCTCCACATCGCCCAGTATTCCGTAGGCGAAGGTCATCATGTTGATATTTCCCGGATTGAAAGGGTCGACGAGCATGTTCGCCTTCGCCGCCTCGATGATCTGCCGGGCCTCCTCGCGCGAAGGGGTCTGCGTGCGCGCGAATATCTCGAGAATGGTGTCCTCGCCCGGAAGAGAGGCGTGGGCGTCGTAATCCTCGTCGTAGGCGTAGCCGTAATATAGGTAGTAATAGTGCGTGTCGGTGAGCGTGAGATCGCCCGCGAGGTAGCGGATCATCATGGGAGGATAGTAGTAGGGCGAATCCGTCGAGAGGGTATTGTTCAGAATATCCTCCTCGTCGGGCACCTTCTGCGCAGACCCTTCATTCACAGTTACGGCCGCCAGCAACACCGCCGCAGGCAAAAACAGAAGCCACTTCCTCATTCCTTGCATTCGATAATTTTCTGCAATACAAACGCAAAGATAGTGTAAAAAAGTATAATCGAGCCATGTGTCATGAGTTATAAGGCATGAGCCGCCGTTATCGAAGCGCAGTGCTGTCATCCCGAGCGAGGCAGATCGAATAAGATTGCAAAGAGCCGAACGCTGCTGTCTGCCGACGAGGGAACTGCCATACAACGAAACCCCATTATTGTTACAATGTAGTTTCCTCGTCGCCGAATAGAAACTTTCGATGTGTAAAGACCCTTATGGATTCGGCTCGCTCGGGATGACAAAAAGGGTGCGGGGCCCGAAAGCCCCGCGCAATAACTCATGACTTTTACTCCATCGGCCGGATGCGGACCTCGGCGCCCGAGCCCTCCAGAAGTTTTTGGAGTTTCGCCAGATCGGTCCTCTGCTCTGTCTGGCCGTAATGGTACGGGTAGAAAATCTTAGGTTTCAGCGCTTTCACCGCGCGGGCCGCCTGCTCCTCGGTCATGGTGTAGGGCTGGTTTACGGGCAGGAAAGCGACGTCGATATCTTTCAGCGCCAGCATTTCCGGAGTATCTTCGGTGTCGCCGGCGACGTAGACCCTCGTCCCGCCGAAAGTCAGCACGTAGCCGTTGTCGCGGCCTCCCGGAGGATGGAATCCTTGGCGGTCGGGAGTGGTGTTGTACGCCGGAACCGCCTCGATATCCATGAACGGCAGCGATTTGCGGTCGCCGTTGGCCATCGCTTCTCCACGTCCCAACTGCTCGACGGCCGCCCTGTTGCCGATGAAAACAGTGGAGGAGGCCGAAAGCCGTTCGATCACCGGAATGTCGAAATGGTCGTAGTGGTCGTGCGTTACCAGGATGACGTCGGCGCAGGGCAGCGAGGCGTAAACGGCGTTCCCCTTGACGGGATCGATGTAGATGTGCCTGCCGGCGTACTCGAACATAAGGCTCGAATGGGCGAAAAAAGTGATCTTCAGTTTGCCGCCGGCGTGGGTTTCGATGGTGTCCTGCGGATATTTGCAGGTCTTACAGAACAGTGCCATAAAAGTAGTTTTTTCTTACATCTTCAAATGTAAGAAAATAAATTAGGAATTACGAATTAAGAATTAGGAAGACGAAGAAAATGCGGACTTTTGCCTGCACCCTAATTCCTAATTCGTAATTCCTAATTTATTTAAAGTATTTCCACTGGAAGCAGAGCAGGTACACCACCGCTATCGTGATGTAGCTGTCGGCGAAGTTGAACACCGGGCTGAAAAATGTGAAACTTCCGTCGGCGCCCCCCATCCACGAGAGCCAACCCGGAAGATTGTGGATGGTGAAGAGCGGGAAATAGAGCATGTCGACCACCTTGCCGTGAAGGAAACCCGCGTAGCCGCCCCCGTCGGGAAACATCGTCGCAACCGTCGCGTAGGTGCTTTCCGAGAATATGAGGCCGTAGAACGCGCTGTCGATGATGTTGCCCAGCGCACCCGCAAGTATCAGCGAAATCCCCACTATCACACCCGCCGGCGCCTGCTTTTTGTAGAGATGGTTCACGTACCACCCGATCAGCGCCACCGCCACGATGCGGAAAAGACTCAGTGTCAGTTTGCCGTAGTCGCCGTCCAGCTGCATCCCGAACGCCGCCCCCGGATTCTCTATAAAATATATCTGGAACCAGTCGCCCAGCACGTGAATGCTCTGCCCGAGCGTCATGTTGCACTTGATGAGTATCTTCACCACCTGGTCGATAACCAGAAGCCCGACTATTACCAGCGTTATATTTCTGCGAGACATTTTCATATTCGATCCGATTTGGAAAGACAAAGATAGGAAAGAGTTATTAATTATTAATTATGAATTTTGGCGCAAAACCAGAGGTTTTGCAACTCTTTCTTTATTTTTTATTTTTCATTCTTCATTCCTTTCGTAGAAAGCAGTCCGCAGGCGGCGTCGATGTCCTCGCCGCGGGAGGCGCGGATGGTGGTGGTGATGCCTTTGCGGGAGAGGGCGTCGCGGAAGCGTTCCATCTCCTCCTGCCCGGGGCTGAAGTAGGGCGAGCCGGGAACCTTGTGGAAACGGATCAGGTTGATGCGGCACGAGAGCCCGTTCAGCAGGCGGGCGAGTCCGGCGACGTGGCGCGGGGTGTCGTTGAGCCCCTTCATCACGATATACTCGAAACTGACGCGCCGCTGGTGCGAAAAATCGCGGCCGCGGATCTGTTCGACGATGCTCTCTATCGGGTAGGCCTTCTCGACGGGCATTATCGCCGCGCGCTCGTCGTGGAACGGGTTGTGGAGGCTCACGGCGAGGTGGACCTTGCTCTGGTCGAGGAAGCGTTCGAGCGCGGGCGCGACGCCTGCCGTCGAAAGGGTTATGCGCGTCGGGCTCCAGGCGTACCCCCAGGCGGCGGTCAACACCTCGAGCGACTGCATCACGGCGTCGGTGTTATCCAACGGCTCGCCCATTCCCATGTAAACGATGTTGGTAAGTCGGTCGCGTTCGGGAAGCGAGGCGAACTGGTTGAGGATGTCGCACACCGTGAGGTTGTGCTGGAGCCCCTGCCGCGCGGTCATGCAGAAGTCGCAGCCCATGCGGCATCCCGCCTGCGACGAAAGGCAGAGCGTGGCCCGGTCGCGGTCTGGGATCATGGCGGCCTCGATGAACCCTCCGGCTTCGGATGCGAAGAGATATTTTTTCGTCCCGTCTTTCGAAACGGTTTCCCGGAGCGGCGGCGTGAGGCCGACCTCGTATTTTTCGGATAGCAAAGCGCGGTTGGCGGCCGAAATGTCGGTCATCGATGCGATGTCGCGGACGTTCTTTTTATAGAGCCACGAGGCCATCTGCCCAGCGGCGAACCGGGGCAGGCCCGGTTCCGCGGCGATATCGCGCAAACCGGCGAGCGTTTTTCCGTATAGTTTTTCCTTCATGCGTCAGGGCAAAGATAGTCAAAACAAAATTTATTGTGGATTCCGTGTGGAATCCGCCGCCTTTTTGCATCCATAGGTAAAGAGGGCGGCGGAAGGGCGTGATAATACGGCGGTTTTTTCCTAATCGGGATCAAAAAAGTTAGACAAACTCCAAACCTTCTTAAAATACGAAGCTTATGAAACCTAAAAAGACGACCAGGGCAGACCTGCGGAACCGCAGGGCGATCTTCTTCGAGATCGGATTCATCGTCGCGCTCGCCGCCGCGATCGTCGCTTTCTCGATGGGGCAGAGCGAGAAAACGCTCAAGGATTACACGGGAACTTACTATGATCCGGGTTACGAGTTGCCCCCGATCCCGACCAAACCGGACGAGCCTCCGAAAATGAAGCCCCAGATGCCGAAATTCGTGGCCGCAGGCATCAATGTGGTCGACAATGATAGAAAGATCGTCGATCCGGGCTGGATTTTCGATCCCCGGGAGTGGGACGACGGCCCGATCGTTCCTAAAATCGTGGACGAAGAGCCCGAAGACGACGGGACTCCTCTGGTGTTCGCCGAAGAGATGCCCACGTTCCAGGGCGGAGGTCTGGATAATTTCCGCAAATGGGTATTCTCGCAGATAATGTATCCGCGCACCGCGCTCGAAAACGGCTTGCAGGGACGGGTGCAGATGCAGTTCGTGATCGAAAGGGACGGCTCGCTGACCAACATCGAAGTCCTGTTCGCACCCGACCGCTCGCTGGCCGACGAAACGGTGCGAGTGCTGAAGCTGTCGCCCAAATGGACCCCGGGCAAACAGAGGAACAGGCCCGTAAGGGTAATGTTCGTTCTGCCGGTCGATTACCGGATCGGAGAGTGACGGAGCCTGCGCCGAGAGCGGCAGGCCGCGGAAAATGAACGCGCGCGACACTTTTTTCAGGATGATTGCTTTTTTTTCCGTAAATGTTCTTACATTTGTAGAACGTCTATCATTGAAACTACTTAAAACGAATTGATAATGCAGATCAAAAAAACACCAAGGGCAGACCTCCAGAACCGCAGGGTACTGTTCACCGAAATAGGCCTGGTGGTAGCTTTGGCCGTCGTGGTCGTGGCTTTTGCGGTGGGCCAGTCCGAAAAGGTGGTCCAGCAGATCGACATGAAGATCGGGCCCGTCGAACAGGAAATAATGGACGTGACGAGGCAGGACGAAAAACCGCCCGAAGTGAAGTCGCAGCCCATACAGGTGCTCTCCGACTTTATCAACGTCGTGAAGAACGAAACCAAAATAACCACCGACTACACTTTCGATGATTTTAAGGATGACTTCGTGATCGAAGTGCCCACGGTCGTCGAAGAGGAGGTCGAGGATATTCCGGTGTATGTCGCCGAAGAGATGCCCTCGTTCCAGGGAGGCGACCTCAACACCTTCCGCAACTGGGTACAGAGCCGACTCGTTTATCCGCGCGTCGCTCAGGAAAACAATATACAGGGAAAAGTAACCCTCAAGTTCGTTGTCGAAAGGGACGGATCGCTCACCAACATCGAAGAGATCGCGTCGCCCGACCGCTCGCTTACCGAAGAGGCCATCCGCGTGCTGAAACAGTCGCCCAAATGGTCGCCCGGTAAACAGCGCAACAAACCGGTGCGCGTATACTACGTTCTGCCGATAGACTTCATTCTGCAGAATTAGTCCGCCGCGATTCGTACAGAAGGGTATTCTCCGCAAAAGGGGGTACCCTTTTTTCTGCCTTGTCAGAGGGCGTTTTACAGGCATATGGAAGAGACAAAAGAAATACAGGAAACCCGGGCGCGCGAACGGGCCGTACTGGCGGCGGTGATAACCGACCGCGAAACCGAAACGCAGGCCGCCGAATACCTCGACGAACTCGCCTTTCTGGCGCATACCGCCGATATCGACTCGGTGAAACGTTTCACCCAGAAACTCTCGTCGCCAAACTCGCGTATCTATATGGGGCCCGGCAAACTCGCCGAGATAGCCGCATACTGCGAGGCAAACCAGATAGACGTCGTTATTTTCGACGACGAACTCTCGCCTTCGCAGACGCGCAACGTCGAAAAACTGCTGCCGTGCCGCATCCTCGACCGCACGCGCCTCATACTCGATATTTTCATGTCGCGAGCCCAGACCGCCTACGCCAAGACGCAGGTGCAGCTCGCCCGGTACGAATACATGCTGCCGCGCCTGACAGGGATGTGGACCCATCTCGAACGACAGCGCGGGGGAACCGGAACGCGCGGAGGGGCGGGGGAGCGCGAGATCGAAACCGACCGGCGCATCATCCGCAACCGCATTTCGCACCTCAAGGAGGAGCTCAAAAAGATCGACCGCCAAATGGCCACACAGCGCGGAAACCGCGGTTCGCTCGTCCGCGTCGCACTCGTGGGATACACCAACGTCGGCAAGTCGACCCTGATGAACCTTATCTCAAAAAGCGACCTCTTCGCCGAGAACAAGCTCTTTGCGACGCTCGACACCACGGTGCGCAAAGTGGTGCTCGAAAACCTCCCTTTCCTGCTCTCCGATACCGTCGGATTCATCCGCAAACTCCCCACCCAGCTCGTCGAATCGTTCAAATCCACCCTCGACGAGGTGCGCGAAGCCGACCTGCTGCTGCACGTGGTCGACATCTCCCACCCGGGTTTCGATGATCAGATAAAGGTCGTAAAGGAAACCCTCGCCGATATCGGCGCCGGAGACAAACCGGTCTTCATGGTCTTCAACAAGATCGACGCTTACACCTACGTCAAAAAAGAGGAGGACGACCTCACCCCCGCAACACGCGAAAACCTCTCGCTCGACGAACTCCGCCAAAGCTGGATGGCCCGCGAAAACACCCCGTCGATATTCATCTCGGCGCGCGAACGCACCGGCATCGATAAACTCCGAGCAGACCTATACCATATGGTCCGCGAAATACACGCCGGACGATACCCGTTCAATAACTTTTTGTATTAATAAGTGGAATTTCCTATATTTACACGATGTTACTTTGTCAAATCACAAAGTAACCAAAAGATTGGCGGAACGCCGCCAGCGGTTTATTTTGATGCAAACAGGGATGTTTCGGCCATCCCTGTTATTGAAATTCGCGGGTTGCACGAAGTGCAACTTTTCTTACTCAGAATTTACTCTGAAAATTAATTTTCAAGATAAATTCTGAGTAAGAAAATGCACAGGCTCTGCCTGCCGCGAAATTCAATAACCAGCTACGAACGTAAAAACATCGTTATCACGGCAAAATAGTAGGAAACGAAGTTTCCGTGAAAATTTTTGGCTCAACCTTTTTTAAAAGGTTGAAAATAAAAATAAAAGAAAGAAATACCATTGATTATGCTTCATGTACTTGACAAAGAGAACACTGTATTGAACCGTTTCATCGCGGAGATGAGGGATGTGAGGGTCCAGACGGACAGCATGCGTTTCAGGCGCAATCTGGAGCGTGCGGGCGAGATCACGGCCTACGAGATCTCGAAGACGTTCGATTACCGGAAGCAGACGGTCGAAACGCCTCTGGGAGAGGCCGAGGTGGCGCTGTCGGACGACCAGGTTGTTATCGCGACGATCCTGAGGGCGGGGATACCCTATCATCAGGGGTTCCTGAACTATTTCGACGGCGCGTCGAACGCTTTCGTGTCGGCATTCCGCAAGTACGGCAAGGACGGGGCTTTCAAGGTGAAGGTGGAGTACATTTCGTGCGGCGACCTGACGGGCAAGACATTGATACTGGCCGACCCGATGCTGGCGACCGGGACCTCCATAGTTTTGACCTATAAAGCGTTGCTGGAGAAAGGCGGAGTGCCGCGCCACACCCATATCGCATCGATCATCGCGTCGGACGAGGGGGTGGAGTATGTCAAAAATCATCTTCCCGAGAAAGAGGTGACGATATGGTGCGGGGCGGTCGACGAGGAGCTGACGGTGAAATCATACATTATTCCGGGCTTAGGCGACGCCGGCGATCTGGCCTACGGCGACAAACTTTAGTTGCCCCGCAACTAAAGCTTGTCGAATGAAAAATGGAATATGAAAAATGGAAAAAGGTAGGAACGCCGACAGCAACTCACTGCTTTCAGCCGTGTATGAAAAGGCGAAACCTGTTTCGCACCTAAATCTTTCATCTTTCATTTATCATCTTTCATCTTAGAAAAACATGAAACGAAGATTACTATATCTGGTCGTTGTTTTTGCGGGCTTTCTGGCGCTTTTCGTGCTCGAAAAGCCACTTTTCATGCTGTTCCAGAGCGGGAAGGCGCTGGCCGGAGTGACGGCGGGCGACTGGTTCCGCGTCATATGGCACGGGCTGCCGGCCGATATCTGCGTTGCGGCGTGCCTGACGCTGTTCCCGTGGATAACGGTTTTTGTTTCGGTCTGGACCAGGGGGCAGCGGTGGCCGGGCGTGGCGAACCGCATCTACTTCATTTTCATTTCGCTTTTCCTCGCGGCCGTTTTCATCGGCAATATGATATACTATCCTTTCCGGCGGCTTCCCATTGACGGCGGTTCGCTGATGCAGCTGCTCTTGCCGGGCGGTGCGGTCGGCGCTCCGGGATGGTTCGTGATCGTCGGGATATTTTTCACCGCGGTCGTGTGGCTGCTTATAAACCGGGGGCTCGGTATTTGCACGCGTCTTGTGAACGGCCTGCGTCCGGCGATAAACCGCGGCTGGTGGAGCGCGGTCATGGTCATTGCCGGCGGATTGTTGGTTATGGGCGTTCTTTACGGAACTTGTCATGCCGGGTATGCGGACTTCAGCAACAATGCGTTCCTGAACCATGCGGCGGTGAATCCGGTGTTTTCGCTGTTTGTAAAATGAAAAATATAAAGCTATGAACTACAAGGAAATGCTTTCGGAATACGCACCGGCGACGAGCGCCGCGCGGGTGGACGCGGAGGTGGCGAGGATAGCCGCACTCGCTCCCAGGAACGAGAACGCCGAAGTTTGGAAACTATGCTACAGCGCGATAGACCTCACCTCGCTGAACGGCACCGACTCGGACCGCAGCATCACCGAGTTCGTGACCAAAGCGGTGCGGTTCGGCATCGACTATCCGGATATCCCCAATGTGGCGTCGATCTGCGTCGACCCGTCGTTCGTCGACGTGGTGGGGCTCTCGCTCGGCAATTCGGGCATCGCCATCACGAGCGTCGGGGCCGGTTTCCCATCGTCGCAGACCTTCATCGAGGTCAAGATGCTGGAGGTTGCCATGGCCGTCGAGAACGGGGCCGACGAGATCGACGTGGTCATCACCATCGGCGAGATGCTCGACGGCGAATACGACCGCATGGCCAGCACGCTGAGGATACTGCGCGACGAACTTGGCGAAGATACCGTGCTGAAAGTAATCATCGAGTCGGGCGCGCTGAAAACCCCGCAGCTGATCCGCGACGCGTCGCTGCTGGCGATGATGGCCGGAGCCGATTTCGTGAAGACCTCGACCGGCAAGATCGACGTCGCGGCGACCCCCGAAGCGGCTGTCGTGATGTGCACCGCCATCCGCGACTGGTACGAAAAAACGGGACAAAAAGTGGGTTTCAAAGCCGCCGGAGGGGTGCGCAACGCGAAAGATTCCGCGCTTTTCTACACCATCGTCGAGGAGATACTCGGCCCGGACTGGCTCACTCCGCGCCTTTTCCGCATCGGCGCCAGTTCGCTGGCCAACAACCTGATCTCGGCGATCGAAGGAAAGGAGATAAAATATTTTTGATGAAAGATGAAAAATGAAAGATGAAAAATTAATGTGCGGCAGATGCCGCAGGTTGACTCAAAATGATTTGATACAAATTAAAAAGAATATCAAATCTTGCAAGCGAAGCTTGCTCCGTAATCTTTCATCTTTCATTTTTCATTTTTCATTCTGATGACGGCGTTGGCGATATGGACTGATTGGAGTTGGTGGCAGAGCGCCTGCGTCGTCTGCTACTTTCTGCTGGTGTTCGCAACGATCGCCGTCATCATTCAGGAAAAACGCGACCCCGTCAAATCTCTGGCGTGGATCACCGTCATCGCCCTCGTGCCCGGAGCCGGAATGCTGGCCTATGTGCTTTTCGGACGCAACTGGCGCAAACGCAAGATGTTCAGCCGCAAGGGCATCCTCGACGAAGGATACATAGAGTCCGTGTCCCGCAGCCAGATGCACATCCTCTCCGATCCCGCCCTCGAAACAACCCCCGAAATAGAGAACAACCGCGACACCATCCGGCTGATGCTGGGCAACAGCCGCGCGCTGCTCGCCGTCCACAACCGCGTCGCCATACTCCAGAACGGCAAGGAGACTTTCGCCTCGCTGTTTGCGGAATTGCAGTCGGCGCGGAGTTCGATCCACCTGGAGTACTACATCTTCGACAACGACCGCATAGGCCGCCGCGTGGCCGACATACTGATGAAAAAGGCGCGCGAAGGGGTCGAAGTAAGGCTCATTTACGACGGGGTGGGGACCCTGTGGACCAAAGGGAGCATCTTCCGGCGGATGCGCCGCGCGGGGGTCAAGGTAGAATGCTTCATGCCGGTCGCCTTTCCGTGGCTCACCAGCCGCCTCAACTACCGTAACCACCGCAAGATCGCGGTCATCGACGGCCGGGTGGCGTACACGGGCGGCATCAACATCGCCGAACGGTACCTCAGGGGGACCAGGCTCGGAAAATGGCGCGACATCCACCTCAGGATCGAGGGCGAGGCCGTCAACCTGCTACAGGCGGTGTTCATTACCGACTGGTACTTCGTCCGACGCACGGAATACCTCAACTCGGAGAACTACTTCCGCCAGACCGACATAGAGGAGGTATGTCCCGTCCAGATCGCCGCATCGGGACCCGACTCCGACTGGGCCACGATCATGCAGGCGTTCTTCTCGGCCATCACAAAGGCGCGCAAACGCATCTGGATATCCACTCCGTACTTCACCCCAAACGCATCGCTGCTGACCGCCATGAAGGTCGCGGCGCTGAGCGGCATCGACGTCAGGCTGCTGCTGCCGGCGAAATCGGACTCGAAAGTGGCCTACTGGGCAACGCGCTCATACGTTCTGGAGATGCTCGAGGCGGGTATAAAGGTATATTTCTACCAGGGAGGATTCAACCATTCGAAACTGATGATCATCGACGGGGAGTTCTGCTCGGTGGGGTCGGCCAATATGGATATACGCAGTTTCGAGGACAATTTCGAGCTGTCGGCGCTGATCTACGACAGCCGGCTGGCCGCCGAACTCGAGGCGTCGTACAAGGCCGACCTCAAACAGTCGAGGCTGGTGACGCTGGCGCAGTGGGAACTCCGCTCGCGTTGGAACGCCACCCTGGAGTCGCTCGCGCGGCTGATGAGCCCGCTGCTGTAGATCGCTGCCATTTATTCCTACCCCTTCGCAACGCGAGGTTTTTTCAGCGGTTTACTCTGGATTGCTTCGCTCCGCTCGCAATGACGGTAGGAACACCGTTTAAAAAAAGGTGCCGATGTAATAGATCAGGGCGGCGATGAGGGCGAACAGGAACATCGCGCCGATCCAGGTAAGCACGCTTTTCCACATCTGCCGTCTCTTCTCAACAGGGGTTTCGGGCGCGTAAAGCTCCTCGCCCTCGCGTTTCGTGCGCTCGATTATGCGCCGCTCTTCCGGTGTCAGATTATACCCCATCGCATTATAGCCATTTTTTGAACCTGAAGAACCCGAGCGTCACGCCGGACATCACGATCATCATGGCGATCGCGATCCAGAACGACTTGAGGCTTCCCATCTCCTGCCAGGGCAGTATCACGTTCATACCGTACATGCTGGCGATAAGAGTGGCCGGCATGAACAGGACCGCCGCAACCGAGAAAATTTTGGTTGTCTTGTTCTGCTCGATGTTGATAAGGCCCATCACCGTGTCCTTGAGGTAGTCGAGCCGCTCGAAGCTGAAGTCGGTGTGGCTGATGAGCGAATTGACGTCGCGCATCATCAGCTGCAGGCGCGGGTAAACGTCGTTGGGGAAGTGTTCGCTCCGCAGCACCCCCGACAGCACCCTCTGGCGGTCGAAAATGCTCTCGCGGATCATCATCATGCTTTCCTGTGCCGAGTTTATGTGCTTGATAAGCTGTTCGTTGCTGCGGACCTCGTTGCCCACCTGGGTGCTGAGCCCTGATATCTTGCGCGCCTCGGCCTCCACCAGGTCGGCGTCGAAGTCGATGCGGATCTCGAGGATCGAAACGAAAAGGTGGTAGCCGGTCGGATAGGCCTTGTAGTTGATCTGCAGGCGTTTGCCCATCTCGTTGAAGGTGCGCGACTCGGCGTTGCGAACCGTCACCAGAAGCCCCTCGGCGATGATGAACGAAATAGGCTCGACCTCGAACCCCTCCTCCTTCGGGACGAAAAAGTTCGAGTTGGCCGTGATGCTGTTCTCGGTCTCGGCGTATTTCGACGAGCTCTCGATCTCCTCGACCTCCTGCCGCGAAAGCAGGTCGATGTCGAGGTAATCTTCGACCGCCTTCTGCTCCTTCATCGTGGGCGAAAGCAGGTCTATCCACAGGAGGTCGTCATAGCCGAGCTCATTCAGCAGTTCGAGATCAGCGTTGCGTATTATTTTGTTGTGCTGCTTGAGATAGATCGTGATCATGTTTTCCCTTTCTTAGAGGTTGGACATCTCTTTTACTGACCGGTCTGCGCGTTTAGCGGTAGCTGATCAGTCAGCCGGGATTGGCGTGGAGCGTGGCCTTAAGGCCTGAATTCCAGAACCGCTCGAGCGCCTTGCGTTTTTGTTCGTCGAAAATAAAATCTATGTTGCGGGTCAGATAATCGTAGGCGTACTCCACGTCCGCATATTCAGACTCAAGAATGGATTCATAGATGCGCTCGACGCCCAGCGTCAGGGCGTCTTCGAGTGCCGCCAGGGTTTCTTCGGGAACGCTTTTGCGCGCAACCCACACCGCGAAAACAAAAGGCAGCCGTTCGTGTTTCTGCCACTCTTCCGCCAGGTCCCATGTGTTTTTGAAACGGGCCTCGTTTTCGAAAACCTTGTCGCCGATCAGCATGAAAGCGTCGCCCGGCGCGGGATTTTCCAGAACCGAGTAATCCGTCAGGTCGGCCCATTCCGGCTTTATGTTCCAGTATTTGGCCGCGAGGTACTTTACAAGCCGCACCGAGGTCATCGAATGGCTGTCGAGCCACACGCGTTTGATATCTTTAAGGGGAGTGTCGCCCGTCATCACGACCGTGCGCACGGGACCGTCGGCGCCGAGGCACCACGACGTTACGATGTCGAAATCCGGGTCGGCGATCTCCGTAAGACCACCGACCGGTATCAACGCTATATCCGCTTTTCGGGAATTGAACGCCCCGGCGCAGCCGCTCGGCGGGGACAAAAGAAGTTCGGCACGCAGGTCAGCCGCGTGGCGAATACCATACAGGAACGGTATGGTATTCAGGTATGATACCGCTGCTATACTTACCGGCCGGACCGTCATCCATACTTAAAATAAGTTTGATCAATTCAAACGATTTAACACCGCGTTCTTTTGTACTTTATGAGTTTGAACCGATCAAACTCATTTTAACGGCATCTGCGATGCCGTCTTTTTTATTAATAATCCCCCTCTATCCCCCTTTGACAAGGGGGACTTGCAAAAACTACGTTTTTGCGGAAGTTCCTAATTGATTTAACCTCTTTGCCTTTAGGCTATCGCGACAAAAGTAGGAAAAATAACCGGAACTATGCTCTTTTGTTACTTTTTTTTGCCGGTCGTCATAATCATCCACCCTCTTACCCCGTTTATTGCGGTTTGGTTCTTTTTAACCCGGACTTCTTAAAAAATATTAAAAAATACTTCATATATTTGTATCCGCATCGATATCGAAAACCAAACCAAAACCAATACGCATGAAAGACGCAATCGCAATCCTTACCGGCGGCGGCCCCGCGCCCGGTATGAACACAGTAGTGGGCAGCGTTTCAAAAACGTTCCTCCAGAAAGGCTACCGCGTGATCGGCCTCCACGGAGGTTACAGCGGACTGTTCAATCCCGCTCCCCGCACAGTCGATATCGACTTCAACATGGCCGACGATATCTTCAACCGCGGCGGATCGTTCCTCCAGATGAGCCGCTTCAAACCTTCGCAGAAGGATTTCGACGAAAATTTCAACCTCGATTTCTTCAAGAAGAACAACATCAAGCTGCTCGTTACCGTCGGCGGCGACGACACCGCTTCGACCGCTAACCGCATCGCCGCTTTCCTCGAGGCAAAGAAATACCCCATCGCAAATATCCACGTTCCCAAGACCATCGACAACGACCTTCCCCTGCCCGACGGAATGCCCACTTTCGGATACCAGTCGGCCAAGGACAAAGGCGCGGTCATCGCGCGCACCGTCTATGTCGACGCGCGCACGAGCGGAAACTGGTTCGTGCTGGCCGCTATGGGACGCAGCGCCGGACACCTCGCTTTCGGTATCGGTTCGGCCTGCCACTACCCGATGATCGTCATCCCCGAAATGTTCAACAAAACCGAGATCACCGTCGACAAGATCGTCAACCTGGTGGTTTCGGCCATCGTCAAGCGCAAGATCATGGGTATGGATTACGGCGCGGCCATCATCTCGGAAGGCGTTTTCCACGAACTGAGCGACGAGGAGATCAAGAAAAGCGGCGTGACGTTCTCATACGACGACCACGGGCACCCCGAACTCGGTAAAGTTTCCAAGGCGCACATCTTTAACGAAATGCTTGAGAATAAACTGAAGGAGCTCGGCATCAAGGTCAAAAGCCGCCCGGTCGAGATAGGTTACGAAGTCCGCTGCCAGACCCCGGTCGCTTACGACCTCGTCTACTGCTCGCAGCTCGGTATGGGCGTCTACAAACTCTTCGCGCAGGGCAACACCGGTTGCATGGTTTACGTCAACCAGGAGGGTTTCGTGAGTCCGCTCTACCTGAAGGACCTCGAAGATCCTTTCACTCACAAGATCCCGCCCCGCCTCGTGAACATTGCCTGCGACAAGTTCCAGGCCGTGATAGACAATATTCTCAGCTACATCACGCCGAACGACTACGAAGCCGCCAAAGCCTACGTTAAGAACCCCGAAGAGTTCGATTTCCACAAGATCCTCAATTGGGAAGAGGCGTAACGCAACATATTTGTAAAAGGAAGACCGCGGACTTTTATCGTTCGCGGTCTTTCTTTATCCGGATGCCGGGACGGGATCACTCAGCCTCCCTGGCGACCTGCTGCATCTCGATAAGACGGGCGTAGATGCCGCGGCGCTCCATAAGCTCTTTGTGGCGCCCCTGTTCGATTATGCGTCCCTGGTCGACGACTATGATCCAGTCGGCCCCCTGGATGGTGCTCAGCCGGTGGGCGATAACGATCGAGGTGCGTCCCTCCAAAAGCGAGTTCAGAGCATCCTGGACCAGTTTTTCGCTCTCGGTATCGAGCGCCGAAGTAGCCTCGTCGAGGATCAGTATGTCGGGATTCTTCAGCACGGCGCGCGCGATGCTGATCCTCTGGCGCTGTCCGCCCGAAAGCTTCATGCCCCGGTCGCCGATATTGGTTTCGTAGCCCGCGTCGGTCTCCATGATGAAATTGTGCGCGTTGGCCACCCTGGCCGCGCGGATAACCTCTTCCATCGTTGCGTCGGGAACCCCCAGGCGGATATTGTTGGCTATCGTGTCGTTGAAAAGCACCGTCTCCTGCGCCACCATACCCAGATGCGCCCGGATGCTCGACATCGTGTAATCCTTTATGTCGGTGCCGTCTATCAGGACAGCCCCCGACTGCGCGTCGTAGAAACGCGGCACGAGGTCGGACAGGGTCGATTTGCCGCCGCCAGAGGGCCCCACAAGCGCCACCGTCTCCCCCTTTTTTATCTTGAAACTCACCCCCTTGATTATCTCCCGCTCCTCGTAGCTGAAATGCACGTCGCGGAACTCTATCTCGCAGCGGAATTCAGACATCTCCTTTGCTCCCGGCTTGTCGGTGATGTCGCTCTCGGTGTCCAGAAGGCCGAAGATGCGTTCGCCCGCCGCGATGCCGTGGTTGATGCTGGCAAAACCGTCGGCGAACGCCTTTACGGGACGTACCAACTGGGAAAATATCCCCACGAAAACCACGAAACTGCCGCCCGTCATATCGCCGCTGAACACCAGTGTCGCGCCGTAAACCATCATCACGGCGACACCGGCTATACCCAGGAATTCGCTCATCGGCGAGGCCATTTGCTGGCGCCGCGCCATCCAGCGCGAGATCTTCGAGTAGGTGTCGTTCATCGTGCGGTATTTCTTCGTCGAATACCCCTCGGCGTTATAGCTCTTGATGATCTTGACGCCCGAAAGCGACTCGTCCAGCTGGCTAACCATCTGACCCAGCTCGTTCTGCGCCGAGCGCGCCGGTTTGCGGAGCCTTTTCACGACGGTTCCTATGACGAACGCCACCACCGGGATCACTGCGATCGCGAATATCGTGAGCTTCCATGACATGTTGATCATCCAGAACAGGTACATCGCGACCAGGAAAGGTTCGCGGAAAAGTACCTGCAGCGTGCTGGCGATGGTCTGCTGCACGATCTGTGTGTCGGACGAGAACTTCGAAATGATATCACCCTTGCGTTCGTTGCTGAAATAACCTACGTTCAACGACATTACCTTGTCGTACATCTGGTTGCGTATGTTGCGGGTGGAGTTGATGCGCAGGTTCTCGACCGTGTACTGCCCCATGTAGCGGAACAGGTTGCCCATCAGGGCGCTGAAAACGATCAGAACGGCTACGGCAATGATGACCGTGGATGTCTGGTAGTCGGCGCCGAAGATCCTGTAAATGACATACATCAGGAGGTCCTGCATATAATCGGCCTTGAATGCGAACTGCGGCAGTTCCGTAACAGGCGAGATCGTCCCCGAAGGATTGAAGAGCATGTTTATCACCGGAGCCACCAATACCATCGTGAACGCGTTGAAGAACGCATAGATCAGCGTGTAGAAAAAATATGGTATCGCGTATTTCTCAAGCGGTTTGCCGAACCGCAGAAGCTTCCAGTATGTGCTCATTCGTCGGGTGATTGAAAAGCAAAGATAATTAAAAACGCGGGAACGGCTGATTTCGTATCCAATTTTAATATCTTTGTGTTCGTAAAATATTGAAACACTACACATGGAAACAGTTTTAAGCGGCATACGCTCCACAGGACAGCTGCATCTCGGAAATTATTTCGGGGCGCTGCGCAATTTCATCAAGATGCAGCACGAGGCCAGATGCTTCTTTTTCATAGCCGATTACCATTCGCTTACGACCCATCCAGACCCGGCCATACTGCATGGCAACGTGCGGAACGTGCTTTCGGAGTACCTCGCCGCGGGGCTCGACCCCGATGTGGCTACGATCTATGTGCAGAGCGACGTGCCGCAGGTGGCCGAACTTTCGCTGCTGCTCTCGATGCATGCCTACGTGGGCGAGCTCGAACGAACCGCATCTTTCAAAGACAAGATACGCCTCCAGCCGCAGAATGTGAACGCAGGCCTTTTGACCTATCCCGTGCTGATGGCCGCAGACATCCTGCAGCACCGCGCCGACAAGGTCCCCGTCGGCAAAGACCAGGAACAACACCTTGAAATGACACGCCTGTATGCACGCCGTTTCAATTCTTTCTACAAGGTCGAGTATTTTCCCGAACCCCAGGCCTATAATTTCGGGACGGAACTGGTGAAGGTACCAGGCCTGGACGGCAGCGGCAAGATGGGAAAAAGCGAAGGCAACGGATTGTACCTTTCCGATCCCGACGACGTGATCCGCAAGAAGGTGATGCGAGCCGTGAGCGATTCGGGCCCCGCCGAGCCGGACGCCCCTATGTCCGAGGCGGTGCAGAACCTGTTCACGCTGCTGAAACTCGTCTCGGCGCCCGATACCGTCCGGCACTTCACCGGCGCATACAACCGCTGCGAGATCCGCTACGGCGACCTGAAAAAACAGCTTGCCGAAGATATCATAAAGGTCGTAGCGCCCATCCGCGAACGAATCGAAGCCATAAAGTCCGACGACGCCTACCTGCACCGGGTAACACGCGAAGGCGCCGAAAAAGCTC
>JAVBVG010000081.1:0-17966 GCA_031554415.1 Rikenellaceae bacterium
GTTTTTGTGTTTGTTATCTTTGTTCTTCTTATCCCGAACTCACGTTAGCGGCATTGCATGCCGCCATCTTGTGTCGATCACCCCTCCCAACCCTCCCCTGAGCGTAGGGGAGGGCTTATGTCGCGGCCACAGCCGCTCCTCAGAGGTTGTGAGTCCGGTATTGCGCTGCGCTTATCCCGAACTCACGTTAATTAATCTATTAAAATGATTTTTCATTCCTAATTCCTAATTCCTAATTCCTAATTTGCTATCTTTGCATTGCCCCTGCTAATTGTTACAATCATAAACCTATAAAACACCGATTTTATTATGTCAGACCTGACTCTTGTAGTTCTTGCGGCCGGAATGGGTTCGCGCTACGGTTCGCTCAAACAAATGGACGGCGTCGGCCCCAATAACGAGGCGATCATAGACTATTCGATCTATGACGCCATCCGTGCCGGTTTCAACAAGGTGGTTTTCGTCATCCGCCACTCTTTCGAAAAGGATTTCCGCGAAGTTTTCTCGCCCGAACGTTTCGGCGGCCGTGTCGCCGTGGAGTTCGTTTTCCAGGAACTGGACTACCTGCCCGGCGGATTCGGCGTTCCCGAGGGACGCGAAAAACCGTGGGGGACGAACCACGCTGTCATGATGGCCAAGAGCGCCGTGGGCGAGCCTTTCGCGGTCATCAACGCAGATGATTTCTACGGAAAGGACTCTTATGAATCGCTCGGGAAGTATTTGAAAACCTTATACGGCAGGGAGAATAAATACGCCATGGTCGGTTTCCAAATCAGCAACACCATCTCGGAGAACGGCACCGTTTCGCGCGGGATATGCGTCGAGGACGCCGACGGCAACCTCACTTCGATGACCGAGCGCCACGGTATCGAGAGGCTCGCCAACGGGCAGATCGTTTTCGTCGACGAGAACGGCGTGCAGCAGCCCCTGGCCGACAGCACCCCCGTGTCGATGAATATGTTCGGCTTCACGCCCGACTATTTCCGGCACTCGGAAGAGTATTTCAAGACTTTCCTCAAAGACAACATGTCGAACCTCAAGGCCGAATTCTATATTCCACTGATGGTCAATGAATTGGTGAACAGCGGCGCAGCTTCGATGAAGATACTGCCGACATCCGCAAAGTGGTTCGGCGTCACCTACAAGGCCGACAAGCCGATGGTCGAGGAGCGCATACGCCAGCTTATCGCCGAGGGCGTTTATCCGGAAAAACTCTGGGCTTAACCGGCAGGTCTATGGAAATCATTCAAGACGTTTGGGGGTTCACCCCCGAAGGGGAGGTTATCGTCCTCTACACGATGACAAACGAATCGGGCGCGTCGATCCAGGTAACCAACCTGGGCGCCGCGCTGGTCTCGGTGAAGGTGCCAGGCCGCGACGGTAAACTCGCGGATGTCGCTCTCGGTTACAACGATTTCCGAAGCTATTTCGGCGACGGCCCGTTCATGGGCAAGAGCGTCGGCCGCTATGCCAACCGCATGGGGGGGGCGCGCTTCACCCTCGACGGGACGGAATATAAACTCGTTCCCAATGAAAGGCAGAACCAGCTTCACGGAGGCCCCGGAACGCTTGCCAACAAGGTGTGGGAGGCGCGCGTCGAATTGAACCGCGTGGTATTCTCGATCACGAGCCCCGACGGCGACCAGGGCTATCCCGGAAACCTCATTGCGGAGGCGGCTTACCATTGGAGCGAAGAGAACGAACTCGAAATAGTTTACTCGGCCGAAACCGACGCACCGACCGTGTTGAGCCTCACCAACCACTCCTATTTCAATCTGGCGGGAGAGGACAGCGGCAGCGTTCTGGGGCAGCTGCTACAGTTGAACGCATCGAACTTCGTCCCGACGCGCCCCGACAATATCCCCACGGGCGAGATCTGGCCCGTAGAGGGCACGCCGATGGATTTCCGCACGCCGAAAACGCTCGGCCGCGACATCGGCGCCGACTATCCGCAGATAGTCGAGGCGGCGGGTTACGACCGCTGCTGGGCGATCGACGGCTGGAAGAAGAACATCCTTGCCGAGGCGGGATGGCTGGCAGACGAGGCGAGCGGACGCAAAATGACGGTCCTGACCTCGCAGCCGGGAATACAGGTCTACACGGGCAACTTCCTGCAGGGTTCGCCCGCCGGAAAGAGCGGACGTCCCTACGAAAACCGCGATGGTGTGGCGCTGGAGTGCCAGGGTTTCCCCGACGCGCCCAATCATCCGAACTTCCCCGACCAATCTTTAAGGCCGGGCGAAAGGTATATCCAGAAAATAGTCTACAAATTCGGACTTATCTAACAAAAGGGAACGCGGCACATATGGAGCCGCGTTTTCTATTTCTTAAGGTTGTATTGAAGCTTGAGCTTTTGTTTCTCTTCTTTGTCCATAGAGTTGTAATAACGTTTCCAGCCAGGACAAAAATTGATGTGCCAGCGCCAGAACCGGCCTGTGAATGATTTGGGTTTTTCGTCATGTTTGGCCCTGATAGGGCACTCTGCGCATTTGTGTTCAGCCATGATATAAGTTGTCGGTTAATGTTGTGACAGTTCAGGGAAATCCTTGAGCGGAGTGTATTCTGCATCCGCGACTTCGTAGAGGTAGTGGTCGAGGCCGTTGGTCAGCATCACCCAGCGGGCGCCAAGAACGGCGTTGTAGCGGAAGGCCTGGTCGAGCGTCGCGGCGCACACCGCAACCCCCGGAGCCTTGCACTCCACAAGCATCAGCGGCCGGCCGTCGATCCCCGTCACCACTATGTCGGCCCTCTGCGGCGCGCCGTTCAAGTCTACCGGGTATTCCTGGCAAATGTTCGCCGCCGCCACGCCCGCCCTCTCCGACAGGAAAGCAACGACATGGCGACGCACCCATTCCTCGGGAGTCAGTACGAGCCAAAGCCCACGCTGGGCATCCCATACGCGCGTAGCGCCGGCGCGCTCCGTGACACGCAGCCTGCACGCGGGCAGGTTTAATTTCGGGTAAACGGCAGTTTTTTTCAGAATTTCACTATCTTTAAGGCCAAAATTACGCAAATTATCTCCCATAAATCATCTTATGAGAAAAATATTACTTTCGCTCTCCGCCGTATTGATCTTTGCGGGCGCCGCAGCCCAGAAAAACCAGGCTCCGCAGCCTCATTGGCTCGATCCGTCGGTCGTGAGCGCCGGCAAGGAGCTGCCCCGCGGCGACGTGGTGAGCCACGACACGCGCGACGAGGCCATCCGCAAGACCTACCACAAATCGAAATACCTCCAGCCGCTCACGGAGTGGACGAAATCCGACCGCGGCGATGCGGTGGTGTGGAAGACGCGCTACAAGATACCTTTCGAGTGGATCGACCGCGAGCAGTTCCTCTATCTGGGCAAGGTTTCGACCTCGTTCGACGTGGTGGTGAACGGCCAGCCCGCCGGATACAGCCAGACGGGCAGCACCCCCTCGGAATTCGATCTGACGAAGGTTTCGCAGGAGGGGGCCAACGACCTCGAAATAGTGATCTACAAGGAGCCCGCCGCCCTGAAGCTTGAAAACAGCCGCGAACCGGCTGCCCCGCAGATTCTGGGTGAGGTTTACGTGCTGTCGCAGCCCAGGATGAGGGTGCGCGACATATTCGTCGACACGCGCATGGAGGGCACCAACGGCATCCTCGAACTCGGCGTCATCATGAAGAGCCACCAACTCAACGTCAAGGACTACCGCGTCTACTACGAACTTATCTCCCCGAAAGGAGAGATCCTCTCCGAGGGGTACAAGGACGCCGTGCTGAATATGCGCCGCGAGGATACCGTGCGCTTCTTCGCAAATATCCAGGACATCATGCCGTGGAGCCACGAGGAGCCGAGGCTCTACACGCTGCTCGTCAAAACCCAACACGAAGGGCGCTACAAGGAGTACATGTCGTTTCAGATCGGATTCCGCGGCCTCGATTTCAGGGAGGGGCTTATATACCTCAACGACACCCCGCTCAAGATAACGATGCGCGAATTCGCGCCCACAAGCGATATGGCCGCCATGCGGAGCCAGATCGAGGCTCTCCGCGCGCAGGGTGTCAACACTCTGAGACTCAAGGGTGCGCCCCCCAGCCACCAGTTCTACGAGCTGTGCGACGAGGTCGGCGTCTACCTCTGCAACCAGGCCGACATCGACACCCACCTGAGCGGCACCTCGCGCAAACGCGACGGCAATCCGTCGAACGTTCCCGTGTGGCAGGGCGCCTACTACGACCGGGTGATGAACATGTACCACACCTCGAAAAATTCGCCTTCGATGATAATGTTCTCGATCGCCGACGAGTCGGCAAACGGCTACAACCTCTACGAAAGCTACCTCGCGCTCAAGGCGATCGAAAAACACCGCCCGGTGATCTACACCGACGGCGGCGAGTGGAACAACGACCCGCTCGATTTCGCCGCGATGGACAGGATACACTACCGCAACGAGGAAAAATGGGCGCTCATCACCCCCGAAAATGTCAGCGGCGGGCAGTTCCGGGTCCACAACACGCGTCATTTCACCCCCATCATAGGCGAGGCCGTCTACAAGATCGCCGTCGGCAACAAAGTGGTTTCAAAAGGGTCGGTGCCTATCGAGGTCATGCCGAAAGGGGCCTCCGACTTCATCATCCCTATCAGCGGCGTGCGCCCGGGCAAGAAATTCGTCGTGCAGATCGAGGTTAAGATCGAGCGTCCGGTCAACAAATATGTCCTGAGCGGCGGTAAAACCAACGAGAAAAAGGTGTTCCGCGACTCCGGTACGGCGGTTTCCGATAAAGACAAGATCGTTATCGAACGGCGCAGCTTCCCCTCGGGACGCGTCGCCGCCAGCGTCCGCTCGACAGGCGTAAGATGAAAAATGAAAAATTCAGGTGCGGCGTATGCCGCGGGCTTTTTGGATTGCCGCGCTGCATTGCATTCCGCTCGCAATGACGACGACATCGGACGTCATTGCGAAGGCTTCAGCCTGAAGCAATCCGGTATATAGAATATGCGAAGCATACAGCAATCTTTCATCTTTCTTCTTTCATCTTTCATCCTTATTTCCGGTTGCGCCGGAACTCCGGAGCAGCCCGAAATCGTTCCGGAGCCCGAACCCGTAGTCCGCACCGCGAAGTTGCTGATAATAGGCGACGTGATGTCGCACACACCCCAGGTGTGGGCCGCGCGAACCGCCGGAGGGTATGACTACGAGGAGGTTTTCCGCCACTTCCGTCCGATTTTTGACAGCGCCGACCTGGTCATAGCCAACCTCGAAACCACGCTCCGCATCTCGCCCCCTTACACCGGTTATCCATGCTTTTCGGCTCCGGCCGAGCTGGCTTTCGCCATGCGCGCCGCGGGGATCGACATTGCCACCACCGCAAACAACCATATCTGCGACAAGCACGCGGGCGGCATCCGCTCGACGCTGGCGCTGCTCGACAGCGCGGGCATCGCACATACGGGCGCATTCCTCGATTCGGCGCACCGGCGGCGGCTGAATCCGCTCCGCCGCGATGTGAACGGGCTGCGTTTTGCGCTGCTGACATACACCTACGGCACCAACGGCATTCCTGTTCCGCGCGGGATGAAGGTCAACCTGATAGATACCGCCGTGATCGCCGCCGACCTGGCTTCCGTCGCGCGCGATTCGACCGACTGCGTGATAGTGTCGTACCACTGGGGCGACGAGTACCGCCAGAAACCCGGACGGGCGCAGCGGGAACTTGCGGCATGGACGCGGGCGCGCGGGGCGGATATCGTGATAGGCGGCCATCCCCATGTCGTCCAGCCTTTCGAGGCGCACTACAACGCCGATTCGACGGCCGTAACGGGCGCCACCTACTATTCGCTCGGCAATTTCGTGTCGAACCAGCGCCGCCGCTACACCGACGGGGGGATGATGGCCGAGATTACAGTTATTAAAGTCGATTCCCTGCCTGTTTCATACGACCTCGCATACCGTCTTTTCTGGGTCTACACCCCTTACCGAGGGGGTGTGCGCCGTTTCACGGTCCTGCCTTCCCCGGTCGCCGACACGATGACCCTCCGCGACAGTACCCGCTGGCAGTACGAGCGCTTCATGCGCGATTCCCGCAAGCTCCTTTCTATGGCAGACAGCGTCTTTGTCGAGAAGTAAAAAAGCCGCCGCAGTCATTGCGAGCGGAGCGAAGCAATCCAGGGAAAAAGATGGATTGTTTCGTCATTGCATTCCTCGCAATGACGATTCTCAATAAAAAACGGAGCGTTTCGGCGCTCCGTTCTTCATTTAGGATATGCATGTTATAACTCCCAGCCCAGCGCGCTGGCGCCGAGGATGGCCGCGTCGGACTCCTTCAACTGCGAGAACTCGACCTTGACCTTGTTCTTCCACAGGTTCAGTACATTGGCGTTGAGCGCGTCCACAACCGGCTTCTTGATAAGGTCGCCGGCTTTGGTAAGCCCGCCGAACAGGATGATCGCCTCTGGCGAGCTGAACGCGACGAAATCCGCAAGCGCCTTGCCGAGCAGTTCGCCCGTGAAGTTGAAGATATCGATCGCCACCTCGTCGCCCTGGACAGCCGCCTCGAACACCTCTTTCGAAGATATTTTATCCCACGGCATATCGCGCAGAATGGTGTTCTTGGTGGTCGTTTCGAGGATTTCACGTGCGGTGCGCGCCACGCCCACGGCCGAAGCGTATGCCTCGAGGCAGCCGTTGCGCCCGCAGCCGCACAGGCGTCCGTTGTTGCGCACCTGGATGGTGTGCCCCAGTTCGCCAGCGAAGCCGTCGTGCCCGTAAACCACGCCGCCGTTTATGACGATACCGCTGCCCACGCCCGTGCCGAGCGTGATCATGATAAAGTCCTTCATGCCGCGTGCGGCTCCGTAGGTCATTTCACCCACGGCGGCCGCGTTCGCGTCGTTGGTCAGCGCGACCGGCAGTCCGATCTTTTCACTGACCATTTCTGCGAGGCGGACAACCCCTTTCCATTTGAGGTTGGGCGCGAATTCGATGGTGCCGCGGTAGTAGTTGCCGTTGGGGGCGCCGATGCCTATTCCGCGGATAGCGCCGAGGCCTTCCACCTGGTCGGCCAGTTTGCGGGCAGCGTCCACCAGATCGTCGACGTAGAGGTTGACGTCTTCGTGGGTGTCGGTGCGGATAGTGCTTTGCGCGAGTACGTTGCCCCGCGCGTCCACAATGCCCAGTTTCGAGGTCTGTCCGCCTATATCGACGCCTATTACATATTTTTTGTCCATTGTATCTGTAAAAAACTGATTAGTCTACCTTGATGTTGGTATTGACGTTCTTGCTGCCGGCAACCGCGTAGAACAGCATATAGACGACGCAGGCGAAGATCACCCAGTAGCTGGTCATGTAGCCGGCCATATCGGCGATCCAACCCTGTGCTGCGGGAATGACACCGCCGCCGACGACCATCATCATGAAGATACCGGACGCCATCGGGGTGTATTTTCCGAGCCCCGCGGTGGCGAGGTTGAATATCGCTCCCCACATGATCGAGGTGCATATACCGCAGAGAACCAGCAGCAGCGCGCTCAGGGGGACCTGTGCCATTGCGAACGACGAGCCGGTGAATACGGGCATCGAAGAGTGTACGGTATTCGGGATAAGTATGGCTGCCAGTACGAGAGCCGCGGCAAGCGCAGATGCGAACGACAGCATCGCCCTGCTGGAGATTTTGCCGCCCATGATACTGCCGAAGAAACGGCCTACGAGCATCAGGAGCCAGTAAGTTCCGGCTACGAAACCTGCCGTTGCCGCTGCTGTCGCTGCCGGGAGGCCCGCGCCGGCCGCCGAACCGTCGGACAGATAGAATAACAGCGTTCCGGGGACGCCGATCTCAACACCCACATAGACGAAGATGGCGATGGCGCCAAGAACGAAGTGGCGGAATTTCCATGGGCTCGATTCGAATTTGGTGTCGGCGCTGGTATGCGACGGGTTGCTGAACGGAATGAAAAGCAGTATGACAAAAGTCAGCGCAAATACGCCCATAGCAATGTAGAGCAGCGTGTTCACGTCGGAGATCGAGGCTTTCGAAGCGTCGCCGATCATGGCGCCAACCATCATCGGGGTGAGCGTAGCCATCAGCGAGTTGAACGTTCCGCCGGTCTGGATGAGCTGGTTGCCTTTGTTTCCGCCGCCGCCCAGAAGGTTGAGCATCGGGTTCACGACGGTATTCAGCATACAAACACAGAAACCCGCGATGAATGCGCCCAGAAGATAAACGTAGAATCCGGAAGCGCCGAATTTGCCCGACAGGAACTGGACGAAAATACCGATGAGTCCGACTGCGATCGCAGTCAGGGCCGTCTTTTTGTAGCCGTATTTGACCAGCATCTTACCGGCGGGGATACCCATTACAAGGTAGGCCAGGAAGTTCATCATGTTGCCGAGCATGCCGAGCAGAGTGGAGTCTGCGACCTGGTTTTTCCAGATGACGCCGATGGGGGCGGCAAGATTGGTTACGAAAGAGATCATCCCGAAGAGGAAGATCATCGTAATGATGCCGACAAGGTTGCCCTGTTTTTGTTGTGTTGTCATAAGTTAGATAGTTTTAAATTTAATTAAAGGATTTTATTTTCAGCGAGTTAGATCAAGCCAAACAACCTTGCGATCGCCGCCTTGGGCGGGAGGTTTTGCGGCGATCCGGTCGTAAAATTAGCAAATATTCGTAATTCTCGGCACAAAGGAATGAAAAATGAAAGATGAAAGATGAAAGATTGCGGTGCAAACTGCGTTTGCGGGTTTCGACACGGCTGTAAGCCGTGTGTCTTCTATCATCTCTCATTTTTAATCTATCATCCCTTTCTGATGCATAGCATCAGAAAGGCAGGTCGTCGGGATCGTCCGCCGGGATCGGTTCGGGAACCGGGGCTGCGGCTGCCTGCGCGGGTGCGGGCGCGCCTGCCGGAGCGGGGGCCGAATACTGCGGAGCGGATGTTCCGGAGCCTTCGCCCTTTCGTCCCAGCAGTTTCATGTCGTTCGCCACGATCTCGATGCCGGAGCGTTTGCCTCCCTCCTTGTCGGTCCATTCGTTCGAGCGTATCACCCCCTCGATGTATATCTGGCTCCCTTTGCGCACGTATTTGTCGGCCACGTCGGCAAGCCCCCTCCACAGCACGACGGTGTGCCATTCTGTGTGTTCCTTTGCCTCCTGCGTCTGGCGGTTGAAGATTCGTTCGGTGGTGGCGAGGCGCAGACGCGCAACTTTTGTACCGGTTTCGAGGGTGCGGATCTCGGGGTCGGCGCCCACGTTGCCCAGTAAGATTACTTTATTGATCATTTTAGTTTAGGATTATTAATTATGGATTATGAATTAAGGCGCAACTTCGTTGCATCTTTATTTTAATTATGTAAGCGTCGCGAAGCGACACCACAATTCATAATTTATAATCCATAATTCATAATTAATTTAAAGTTGTTTTATGATTTCGGTGAATAGCAGAGTCATTTTCTTTTCGGCCTTGGCGCCCTGCGCCTGCACGTCTTCGTGGTCGCCTTTCTCGTCGGAGAGGCCCACGTTGGTGATGATCGACGCCCCGAAGACAGGAATGCCCATGTGGCGCGCCGCGATCACTTCGGGAGTGGTCGACATCCCCGCCGCGTCGCCGCCGATAGCCTTGAAATATTTGTATTCGGCCTGGGTTTCGAAAGTCGGGCCCGTGCCCCCCACGTAAACCCCGTACTGGAGTTTGATGCCCTCCTTCTCGGCGATCTTCGTCGCCATGGCCCGCATCCCCGCGTCGTAGCAGTTGTGCATATCAGGGAAGCGCGGCCCGAGTTCCGGGATGTTGCGCCCCACCAGCGGATTGGGGATCAGGTTGATGTGGTCGGTGATGACCATGATGTCGCCGGTGCGGAACGAGGTGTTGATGCCGCCGCTGGCGTTCGAAACGAAGAGCGTCTTGATGCCCAGGAACTTCATCACCCTCACCGGGAACACCACCTGCCATGGTTCGTAGCCTTCGTAGTAGTGGAAGCGCCCCTGCATGGCGACCACTTTTTTGCCGCCGAGCATGCCGAAGATGAGCCTTCCGCTGTGCCCCTCGACCGTCGAAACGGGGAAGTCGGGAATGTCGCTGTAATTTATCGCGGCTTTCACGTCGATGCTGCCCACGAGGCCGCCCAGCCCCGTACCCAAAATAATACCCACCTCAGGCTCGAACCCGGCCTTAGCGAGAATAAAAGAAGCGGTCTTTTTGATCTGTTCTAACATCATATTCCAGTTTTTTGAAAAAATCTTCCTTGCTCTCTTCGAGAAACGCCATCTGGATCGGCTGCACGAATATCCTCGCCCGCAGCGCCGCAGGTATCTTCGCCCCCCGTCCAAGTTTGACCGCGTCCTTCTCGGTGGTAACAATGACCGTGCCTTCGGGCGCTTTCGCCAACGCCGCCTCCATTTTGGCAAGGTCGCGCACGTGGTAGGGGTGGTGGTCGCGGAACAGCAGTTCGCCGACGAGGTTATACTTGTCCTTCAGGTTCTCGACGAAAGGCGCCGGATTGCCTATCGCAGCCATCGCTATGACGCCGGCTCCCGCCATGACCTGCCTGTCGCCCGCGTCGGCGGGAAATGCCGGACGCAGCGGGCCCGAAACCGCGCGCGTGAAAAAAAGGCACTGGAAAGGGAGCAGTTCGAGCCGTTTGCGGGCGATGCGCCGGTCGAGAGGGGTCATGTTGGGCGGACATTTGGTGACGACCACATAGTGCGCCCGCTTCTTCTGTTTCGGCTGGTCGCGCAGGTTGCCCAGCGGCAGCAGACGGTCCTTGTCGAGGGGGCGCGTGTAATCCACCATCAGGATATTGAGTTTAGGCTCTATGCGGCGGTGCTGGTACCCGTCGTCCATGATTATCAGATCGACTCCGGGGTGCTCTTTCTGTATGCGGCAGATCCCCTCTTCGCGGTCCTCGCACACGACGACCACCGTGTCGGGGTATTTCATCTTGATCTGCTTGGGTTCGTCGCCCACGTTGCGGTACGACGAGCGGAGGGTAACCTCGCGGTACCCCTTTGTCTTGCGCCCGTAGCCCCTCGAAAGCAGGGCGACAGAGTGTGTTTCGCGGAAATGGCCGATCAGAAGTTCGCACATCGGTGTTTTGCCGGTGCCGCCGACAGTGATGTTGCCGACGCATATGACGGGGATGTCGTAGCGGATGCTCTTTTTGATACCCGAATCGTACAGCCGGTTCCTGACTGACAGGACGAGGCCGTAAATCCACGATATAGGTGCAAGAAAAAATCGCCGCATTCCCCAAGGTTTCCCACTAATCTTTCAAAGGTAGGATAATTAATTGACATTTGACAACGGGCAATTGAAAATCGGCAATTGGAAATGTATTTTTTAAAATTTTTCCTCCTTGATAAGGAGGAGTACCTCGCCGACGGCGAGGGGAGGCGGCAGAATTGAGTTATGTCAATTCAAAACCACTCTCCGTTGTCAACTGTCGATTTTCAGATGCCTGCAGGTGCGCTCGATCCCCATGACAAGGTCGTCGGGGCGGTCCGAGCTGACCAGGTAGCGCTGTTCGTAGATGTCCTCGATGATGACCAGCCCGTGCCACGAGGCGGCGTAGACCTTGATTATCTCCCAGTTGCGCGGCAGCAGGTAGTAGCCGAAATAGCCGAAGAAACCCATGCTGGCGAAGACCGGAATGAAATGTTTCAGTTCGGTGCGGCCTATCCGGCGGACGCTTTTCAGGTGCTCATAGGGGATGTGGGTTATTTCGATGACGCAGCGGATCTCGACGGCGTCCCCCGTGATGCGGATGCTGCGCGGTATCGACAGCACGCTCAACCCGATGACGGCCAGCGCGATCGAGAAGAACCACGCCGGCAGGTAGTCTCCGATCGAGAAGAACCACAGCCCCGCGCATACTACTATGACGATGCCCAGCACGATGAGGGTTATGTTCCTCGTGCGTTTGTCGAGCCGGTATTTGAATTTGTTGTTATCTGTCATGTTTCAGGAGCGCTTCCGCTACGGTAAGGTCAACGGGATGGGTTATCTTAATATTGTGCCGCTCGCCCGCGCAGAGCATTATATTATATCCTACCGACTCGACTACTGTCGCGTCGTCGGTGAAATTCTGCCCGGCGGCCTTTTCATAAGCGGCCCTCAGGATGTCGGCGCGGAAAACCTGAGGCGTCTGCACCGCCCTCAGTTCCGCACGGTCGACGGGATAGGAGCTGTTCCCGGTCAGGCGGCGGACGCTGTCGGTCGGCTCCAGCACGGGAATTGCCGAGCCGTGTTTCTTCGCCGTGTCGAGCGTGTGGACGATGAGGCTTTCGGAGATGAGCGGCCTCGCGGCGTCGTGGACAGCTATGTATTCGCAGCCGGGATCGAGGTCGAGGATGGCGTTCCGCACCGATTCGAAACGCGTTTCGCCCCCTTCGCACACTTTATGGGGCGGTATTTTGAAGTCGATGCAGAGCCGGGCCCAGGTTTCCAAATGATCGGGATGGAGCGCGACTACGATGTCGGCCGAGGGGAGCGTTCTGTGGAACGCCACGACTGCATATGCCATGACGGGCCGGCCCGCAAGCGGCATGAACTGCTTGGGTGCGGCCGCGCCCATTCTTGTCCCGGAACCTCCGGCGGGTATTATGACTCCGATTTTTTTCATCTGTCAGGCTCAGTTTCTTAAGGCCTTTCGGGATTCAAAAATAAGCAAAAAACGGCAATATTTTTGCGGATTGTGAAAAAGTGCTTATCTTTGCACTCACATCGCGGGGTGGAGCAGTTGGCAGCTCGTTGGGCTCATAACCCAAAGGTCGGAGGTTCGAGTCCTCCTCCCGCTACTAAAGAGGCTTTTAGCCTCTTTTTTTGTGCCTGCCAAAAAATCAAAGTGCTGATAATTAGTTGTGTGGCTTTTTAGGCGGTTTCCGGAGCAGTTCGATTTAACCATATTGCTGGAATACTTTGCGGAATACAACCGAAAAAATCGAACGGTATTCCAGTAATTCTTTCTTGCATTAAAGATTGAACATAACAGATTGTTCCTACTTCTGATTATCTTTGCATATATGGCGACAGAATTTGAATATTATGAAAAGGATATCGTTATTAAGTTTTCTACTCTCGCTGGCAATAACCGTTTCGGGCCAATCTCTGGATTCATTGGGACTTGACAACAGTCCGATTCTGAACATATACGAGAGCGAGTGCCTGAACAAGGAGTTTGAAAATGAGCGGGGAGAATTCGACCTTACCGGGAAGAGAGTCGCATTTTATAATCCTGTATACGGTAGAGGCAAGATGGCCTATTTTAAATCATTCAAAGAGTATGCATTGAAGGGCAGCTATGTCGTTGCCGAGTTGGTTATCCTGACTCCGGAAGAGAACGGAAGATATGGATTGGACGCTGTGATTTCTTATTGGAATAAAAGGAGTATTGCTAATCCGCCTCAGTACAGAGAAAAAATCTTATCGTGGGTTAGTAAAAATGAATAGCGTTGCTTGGACAAATATGGAGCTGAAAAATATAACCGCCGAAGTGTGCCGGGTGGCGCGGGAGGTCGGCGGATACCTGCGCGAAGAGAGGCGCGGTTTCAAACAGGGGAACGTTATCGCCAAAGGCGCGCACGACTACGTTTCGTACGTCGACCGCACGGCCGAACAGATGACCGTCGAAGCCCTCGCCGAACTGCTGCCAGAAGCCGGTTTCGTGACCGAGGAAGGCACCGTCGAACAATCGGCGCAGGGGTCGAAGGGCCTGAAATGGGTGGTCGACCCGCTCGACGGCACCACCAACTTCATCCACGACACGGCACCATACTGCGTCAGCATCGCCCTCCAGCGCGACTCGGAGTTGCTCGTCGGAGTGGTTTACGAAGTGTGCCGCGGCGAGTGTTTCTACGCCTGGGCGGGCGGCGGCGCGTGGCTCGACGGGGAGCGCATCGGCGTTTCGACGAGCCGCATGGAGGAGGCCTTCGTCGGGCTGGAATTCCCCTACAGGGCCGAAGAGTACAAGCCGGTCATACTTAACGCCGTCGATAAAATGTACGGCCGCGTCGCCGGGATACGGTTCAACGGCTCGGCGGCGGTGTCGATGTGCAACGTGGCGGCCGGACGATACGACGCCTGGGGAGAGGCTTTCATAAAGCCCTGGGATTACGCCGCGGGAGCGCTGATCGTCCGCGAGGCCGGCGGGCGCGTTACCGATTTCACGGGCTCGGAAAACATCGAAGGCACCCACCACATTGTCGCCTCGAACGGCATTATCCACGAAGAATTCCGCCTCGAACTCTTCACGCAGGAAGTGGAGCGGATACCGGATCCGCTGTTTAAATAATCCCCGTTGCTTCGATATGCCATTTTTATCGGGGTTCTTGTTATATTTGTATGCCGCTGCCGCCAAGGAGGTACGCCGCTTTGAAAGGCAGTGAAACTAACCGATAACCGACCGCTATGCATGACGCCTGTCTGTATGTACGCCATCTCTCCCATCTGCTCCACGGGGCGGCGCTGATGTTCTTCCTGATGCGGTGCGCGACCCTCTGGCCCAGGCGGAACGAACATGCGGTGGTCAGGCTGATGCTGCTTATAATGGCTCTCATCGCCGGGCTTCTGGTGAAAGATCTGTGCGACCTGGCGGGCGAGGGATGGCTGAGCGGATTTGTCGTCAACCTGAGCACCTGCCTGGATATGTGCCTGGTGCCGGTCATCACGGCGTTTTCATTCAGGATCCTTGCGCCCAGGTGGACTTCGGCCGCCAGGGTGGCCGCCATATGCACACCTTCCGTCCTGCTGACCGCCGCCTACGCCGTTTTCCGCACGGACGCCGTATTCAATATAATGTATATCTATACCGCCGTCCTTGTCGCGGTATGGGCGTTTTTTACGCTGACGGGGGTGGCGCGTTACGACCGGTGGGTGAAGGATAACTATTCGGATGCCGACAGGCTGAGCGTCGCATGGTTGGGCGGGGCGACCATCGCCCTTACCTGCTGGTACGTCGTGTGGGCGGTTTTCGTATTGCAGCACGGCTGGTGGTCCGTCGCCGTCTATATGGTGTTCCTGATCGTGATATGGGAGATAATCTACAGGTACACGATGCGCCATGCGATCCTTGCGGATGCGCCCGACATGCTGCGCCCTTTGCCCGGACGAGGTCAAAATCAGCGTTACAGCCCGGTCATGCGGTCACTTCCCGCAACGTTGGAAACCTATATGGGGCGGGAGCGGCCTTGGATGGACCCGTCGCTGTCGCTGTCCGAACTGTCGCAGGCGGTCGGCACCAACCGCACGTACCTGTCGGATTATATCAACAACTCGCTGGGAACCACTTTCTGCGATTACCTGAACTCGTTTCGCATAGCGCAGGCGTGTTCGTTGATGGCCGCCGATTCCCGATTGAGCCTCGAAGAGGTCGCCGAACGGAGCGGATTCAATTCGATGTCCACTTTCCGCCGGGCATTCCGCAAGGAACTGGGCTGCAACCCCGCGCAGTACCGCAAGGCAACCGGCTGATAATGCGGCATTCCGCCGCGCGAATTTGTAAGATTGACGCTTTTATTTGTAATAATGATGCCCGGTCCCGCGCCGGGCATCATTACTTTTACTGCCGGACCCGAGCGCAACCACACGCGGCAAAACCGAAAAGCCGGCGTAAAGTATAAAGCGCGCAATTATGACTATTAATCCATCTGAATATGAAACGGATATTGGCGACGATATTGTTTTGCTCCACCGTAACGATTTCGAACGCGCAACAAAAAGATAATTCACTGGGCATTTTCGCCAATGTGGGAGGATTCGCCTTGGTTGGTCCTACTATAGGTGTAGAGGGCACCCTGGGCGGGCGTTTCATTATCGAAGGATACTACCGCGCCGCGTCATTGGGCGCTGTTATGACATCCATAACCGATTTTCCGAGGGCCGTGGAGGGCACTACCAAGGTCGACAAGGGCAACGGCGCGGGCGCCGCCTTTAAACTCTACTACCCGAAAGGCAACGGGGGATGGTATGCGGGCGTTTTCGCCGATTATATGCATCTGATGTATACATATATGTACATAGACGACTGGGAATCGGGCAGCCGCAGCCCGCGCTGGGCGAATATGAACGGCATCGGGTTCGGGGCCAATGCCGGTTATAAATACACATTCGCTTTTGGCGTTTATCTGCGCGCGGGGCTCTACGTAGGCGGGATGAAAATGGGCCGGACCACTTATTACGACGGGGGCGACAACGTGGTGAGTACCGAAAAGGGTGCTTTCTACCCCTATATTAACCCGGATATTTCGGTCGGATTCCGTTTCTGAGCTCCGCCGCATATCATAATGAAAAACATAAAAACCGACTGACCATGAAAACATTCGCAACACTGCTGGCGTTCGCCGCGATGACGATGGCGACCTCCCTTTCAGCACAGACAAAAACCGAAACAAGCGCAGATGACCTCTACACCGTTGATATCCCGCAGGAGTGGGTATCGGACTCTGCTTCGAAGTCGCTTTTCAACATCATGAGTATCTCAACGCTCGACGGTGCAGCAATGATCATTAATGCGACCAAGACCCCGTTGCCCCTCAAGCAGGCATACAAAACCCTGGTCGAAGCGGTAAGCAAGAACAAGGATTACTCCGGTTATTCCGTCATCGGGGAGGGCGATTCGTCCGTCGGCGGCCAGGAGTGCAAATGGATATGCTGCTCATATACGGCCGAAGGTCAGGCCATGAAAGCCAAACAATACGCTCTCCGCAACGGCAAACGCCTCTACTACATCCAGTACCATCTTTCCGCCGATATTTTCGACGAATATTCGGCGCAATTCGACCAGGTGATCGGAACCATTTCCTTTAAATAGGCGGGCGGCGGTTGGCCGCAGGGTTCTCCCGATTCCCGGAAACATTGCCGGGAGTCGGGATTTTTTTGTTATATTTGACAAACTGCATATCACTATGAAAAGGACTATCTTATTGCTTGCCGCGGCGTTCTTCGCCGCCGGGGCATACGCGCAGGAGTGGAAACTGGCCCCGGTGTGGACCGACATTATGACTTCGGTTTACATCTCTTACGGTTATCCCGATGAGGAAAGCGGTTCCCAGGGCGAGGATTTTTTTACAATGTGGGGATACAAAACATACACGGATGAAGGTTATAACCCCTTCGAAGTCGAGTATTTCAGGGGCTCGCCGAGCCAGACCGGCAATTTCCTGAAAGGCGTCCGCGATTTTGCCGAACGCAACATGTCGGGAATGGCTCTCGCTGTTATCGAAGGAGTGCGGGTGAAGACGTTCAACCAACCCATAACCGGCATCTACACAGGCGTCTACAACGGCCGTGACCTCTGCATGTACAAAGCCAAAAAGTGGGCGCAGATTTACGACTCGTTCGTCGAGTTCTGTAAAAAAAATAATATAAGTTTCGAATAGAAAATATATTATTATTTTGAATAATAGGCGATCACCTCGTCGGTGACGGGAAGGATGTATTGCTCGGAATATAAGGTCGAAGTGTAGCTCCAGAGAGAGCACATGCGAACGTCGTCCGACAGTTTGCGTCCGTCCACCCATATCTCCAGTACCGCCGTATAGCCGGCCGGGGGGAGTTTGTCGTTCTCGTTGAAGCGGTTCACCGGCATGTAGTTCTCAGGACAGTAATCGCTGTCGGTGACGATATTGCGGCGGCGGTCCTTTTCGAGAGTGAACTCCGTGACGCGGCCGTCAGACCCTTGCTCCGACACCCTGACGGTTATGGTCTGCGACGAGGCGTTGAGGACGGTGTAGGTCGTCGTGGATTTATACGCGCACCCCGACAGGACGAGCAAAGCCGCAACAAGCGGCACGCCCGTCATTGCGAGAAGGCGAAGCCGACGAAGCAATCCAGTTATAGCGCCTGGATTGCCGCGTTCGTTACACTCATCCGCAATGACGGTTTGTGATTTAGGTGGCGGTATCATATGTAAAATATATCCGGAAGCGCCCGAAGGCCTCCGGAACAGTAACGAAAGTAACCGCGCGATTATTTTTTCGGCTCCGCGGGTTTTCCCTCCTTGTCCTTGCGG
>JAVBVG010000103.1:0-5553 GCA_031554415.1 Rikenellaceae bacterium
CGAAGGGGATCTTCCCGCGGGCGAAGGGTACCGCGGTTCCAATTTCAGTTCGGACGGCGGTGCGACCTGGGCATCTTCGCTCACCGTCAACACCGACCTGATCGATCCGGGATGCCAGGGCGCCATCTGCAACGTCAAAAAGGACGGCATGCCGACCAACACGCTGCTCGTGAGCAACTGCAAGCATTCGACCTCGCGCTCCAACCTTGTCATATCGAAGAGCACGGACGGGGGCAGAACCTGGTCGAAGGCTTGTGATGTTTTCACGGGCAGGGCCGCCTACTCCGACATCATCCAGCTGACCGACGGCTCGGTATGCGTCCTTTACGAGTGCGGCGACGGGCAGATCGACGGGACGGCAAATCCGAATGAACGAATATCATTCCTGCGTATCCCCAAATCGATGGTAAACGTCAAATTAGGGTTATAAGTAAAACTCCCAAAGACAAAACGATATGAAAAAATTATTTTCAGTTCTTATTATAATAGCGTTTGCAACCGTGTCGGGGTGCAATCCCGACCTGGCCGACGTCGACACCGGCGAGAAGGAGAAGCCGCAGGAGGCGACCATGTCGCTCGACGTCATGGTTTCCGGTTCATACGTATCGGTACGCAGCGCCGCCGCTCCGGCCGAGATGACGGTAAACGAATACGACCTGTTCGTTTTCAAGGCGGTTTCCAACGGATATGTGCTCGAATACACCGAACGCGGGATCGCTCCCACGAAATCCGATCCGGTCGCGGGTTCCGACGCCACCCTGATCGATACCCGTCAGGTCAGTCTGCCGACCGCGGGCGGGAAAACCATAGTGCTGGTCGCCAACGCAACGGACAACAACGTCACCTACCCGTCGGAAATGAGCGTCGGCTCTCTTATGCTCGCCGATTTCAACAGCACCGTCAGTTTTTCGGTCACGAAGAACCCCGCGACGCCGTTCGTGATGACCAATTCGACGGTCGTGGCGAATGCCGACAGGGCCGTCGCCAAACTCACCCTTTCGCGACAGGTGACCAAGTTTTCGATCGAATGCGAAACGGGCGTTACGGCGACATCCGTACAGGTCAACAATGTTCCCGGATCGTGCTATCCACTTCTGAACGACTTCTCGAAGAAAGCGCCCTCCATGATCGATTACTCCCAGGCCGTGGCCGGACAGACGGTCTACGCCCTGTGGGCGCCGGGAAACGACGGCGAGAACGACTACCGCGCCGAGCTCAAAGTCAGCGGCCAGGCAGGCGGAAGCGGCTACACCGAAACTTTCACCTGCCCCGGCCCCAACTACGCCGATTACGACTACCGCCTGATCCTATCTTACGAGGGCGGCGCCGTGGTCGGGGTATGGAAACCCGATTTCGCCGGCGAATCGTTCGACATTAGCGGCGACAAGCTGAAGAACAACACGCTGACATTCCCCTTCAACAGGGATACATGGTTCGGCTACTCTGTAGGCTGGACTACCGATATGTCGGGCACGCCGGCCATCACCGGCACCCTGCCCGCCTGGTTGAGCGTGACGCTCGACGCCCCGAACAAACGCATCCGCGTGCGCGCCATGACCGACAACATGACCGACGCCGAACGTCCGGCGAGTTTCACAGTCACCCTCGGCAGCGTTTCGCACACTATCGATGTGGTGCAGCAGGCATTCCCCGGCACGGTGTCGTTCGCGGGCTACGAGTGGCTCGACCGGAACCTCGGCGCTACGGCGGCCTCGGCGGAGAGCAATATTTACAACAGCGACACCTGGGGCTATTACTACCAGTGGGGGCGCTGCGTGCCGTTCCCCAATTCGGGCGACGTGGAAACCTCCGACACGAAGCTGACGGCAATAGACGGAGCGGCCAGCACCACGTTCATCTACGGCACGTCCGGCTGGTGCGAAACGGCCATAAGCCAGTTCTCGCTTTGGACCGACCTTACGGCCGATCCGTGCCCCGCAGGCTACCACACCCCGACATATCCCGAGGTGCAGGTGTTCCTGCCTTACACGAATGCGGCGGGCCGCGGCAATTTCGCAACTGTGGCGGCATCGGACAACGAAACCGAGTTCGCGAACGTGTCGGGCAAAGTCCCCGGCTGGACGGATTCATACACCTGTCAGTACGTGACGACAGGAGTGACGGCCTCAAAAGAGGGAGGTTCCTACATGCTCAAATTCTATGGCACCGACAAGGCGATGCTCATACGCGCCATGCGCATGGTGAATGGCGCCACGGGAAATATCTACCTGAAGGTCGAGCGCGTCGTCGCTCCTGCCATAACCGCGGCGACCGACCTGGGCAGTGTGGACGACGCTTCGGCGCGCCTGGCAAAAGCTCAGGCGTTGTTCGGCGCGGCGACGCAGATAGAAACGATCGTCTTCCCCGGAGCAGGCGGAAGGGCCAACAATTCGGCCACCGCCGCGCTTACCGACCAGGGCAAGGCGGTGAAACTCTGGGCAGGCAGTGCATGGTCCGCGACGCAGGGTTCCACCATCTCGGTCGACCCGGTGGCGACCAACGACCGCATCTACTCCATGGCCGGTTCGGCAACGTTCGGCTATCCGGTACGCTGTATGAAAAATTATTAATGCACCACAGTTAGTTTTTAGGTTAGGTTTTAGGGGGGGGTCTTTTCGGCCGCGTTCCCGGTTTTTAACAGCCGGGAAGCGGCCGGACGGATCCGAATAAATGAAAAATGAAGAGAACATTCATATTGATTTTTGCGGTGGCGTTTTGCTGCGCCGCAGTTGCCGCCCTGATGTTTGCGGGGTGCGGCGCACGCGGAGTCCGGACGGACGGAATGCCTTTTCCGACTGTAACCGTATTTGCCGAGGGCGATCACGGTTACGCCTGCTACCGTATACCCGCCATCGTAAGCATGCCCGACGGCACGCTGCTCGCCTTCGCCGAGGCGCGCCGACGCGACCGGCACGACAGCGGCGACATCGACCTGGTGCTCCGGCGATCCGCCGACGGCGGCCGCACATGGGGCCAGATGACAGTCGTTTGGGACGACGGGGAGAATACCTGCGGAAATCCCGCTCCGGCGGTGCTCGACAACGGAAGCGTCGTGCTGCTGGCGACATGGAACAGGGGTGAAGACCGCGAACCGGAGATCGAACGCGGGGAGAGCCTCGACACCCGGCGTGTTTTTGTGATGCGTTCGGGGAATGCCGGAGCTAACTGGAGCGCCCCTGAGGAGATCACGACAGATGTAAAACGTGAAGGATGGACATGGTATGCCACCGGCCCATGCCACGCGATCGTGAAGCGTCTTCCACCGCACGGCGGACGCATTGTGGTCCCCTCGAACCACAAGCGGTTAAGCATCGACGGCGAGGTGGAATCACTTTCACAACTGCTCTATTCCGACGACAACGGAGCCACCTGGAATCTGGGGGCCATATCGCAGCCCGGAGGCAATGAAAGCACCGTGGCCGAGCTGAGCGACGGCAGCCTGATGCTCAACATGCGTCGGTTCCGGCGCGGCGACACGCTGCGTATGTGGGCTGTAAGCCGCGACGGGGGCGCCGCATGGGCGGACGGGGGCGAGGACAGCGCTCTCGTAGAGCCGCGCTGCCAGGCAAGCCTGCTCAACATTACCGACCGCGAGGGCAGGCCGACTTCCACGCTGCTGTTCTCCAACCCTCACGACGCGCGCGCGCGGAAAAACCTTTCGCTGGGGGTGAGCCGCGACGACGGAGCCACATGGTCGCGTTTCGTGACGGTGTGCCCCGGCCCCTCGGCCTATTCCGACCTGGTGCGCATAGACCGCAGGCATGTCGGCGTACTCTTCGAGAACGGCGATACGCTGGCTCTTTACCGCCGGATATCGTTCGCCTCCGTTCCGCTCGCCGAGGCGCTGGAGTGAGCCGCTTCCTTCAGAGGCCAAAATGAAAAAACACCGCAGATCGGACGATCTGCGGTGTTTTTTGCCTTCCGGCAGCAGGGTCTTTTCACGAAACAGGTCAGATTATACCCATCCTCCGCCTTGCCCAGGGGATTACCATGGCCGGCGGCATCTGCCGTTCGAGCAGCTCTTTCATATACTTCATATAAGGATCGGCGTGCGAAAAGAACATCTTGTACCCCTCGCACAGCGCGTTCAGGTTCACCTCGCCGCTTGCCGATTTGTCGAAACGGTGCTTGGGGCACTCGCCGCGGCAGGCGAAATACCATTTGCAGAGCAGGCACTCGTCCGGAAGGGTGTTGCGCTTGTCCAGCCCGAACCGGAACTGTTCGTGCGAATTTAGCATCGCGGCCATATTGCCGTCGTTTATGTTGCCGATCCTGTATTCGGGATAGACGAAGTGGTCGCAAGAATAGACGTCGCCGTTGTGTTCGACCACCAGAGCCTCGCCGCAGGTTTCGGAGAACGAACACAGGGATGACGGAACCCCTACCCACTGCCCCAGCGCGACGTCGAAAAGCTGGACATAACAGCTGCCCACGTCCGCGATCACCCAGTCGTCGAAAACGTCGCACATGAACCTGCCGAACCCTTTTGCCGAAACCGACCAGTCGGCCAGCGCCGCTCCTTCGGTCGACGGCGGAACTATCACGGGACGTCCCGCAGGACCCGGAACGGTGTATTCCAGCACCGGCAGGAACTGCATATAGCGGCTGCCCAGCGCTTTCAGGAAACGATATACCTCGGCCCCCCGCCCTTCGCTCAGGCGGTTGACGGTCGAGAGCGTATTGAACTCCACCCCCTCGCGCTTTATCATTTCGATCCCTGCCACGACCTTGTCGAAAGTCGGCTGTCCGCCTTTGTCCTTCCGGAAGGTGTCGTGGATGTCGCGCGGGCCGTCGATCGACACGCCGACAAGGAAGTTGTTCTCACGGAAAAGCCGGCACCACTCCCTGGTAATGAGCGTGCCGTTGGTCTGGATGGTGTTGTCGATGCGTTTGCCGCCGGCGTATTTTTTTTGCAGCGCCATCGCGCGGCGGAAGAATTCGATCCCGGCGACAAGGGGTTCTCCGCCGTGCCAGTTGAAGGTCACAAGATCTACCTTGTTGCCTTCGATGTACTGCCGGATGTATTCTTCGAGCAGTTCATCGCTCATCATCGCCTCGCGGCCGCCGTAGATTCCCGCCTTATCGAGGTAGTAGCAGTAGGCGCAATCGAGGTTGCAGCGCGATCCTATGGGTTTGAGCATCGTCGAAAAGGCCGTCGGAAGGCTTTTTCTCTGCGCGTCGGCGAAAGTCAGTGTTTTGCGTATCCTGTTCATCTGTTTTTCCCAAAATTAAACTTAGAGTCTGTCTAAAAATATGACAAATAAAATACTGGCAATCAGTTGATTAAGTGGTGATTGTTTCGTATCTTTATGTTGTTCAAGACATTGAAGATTCGTGACAAATTATCCAAGCAACCTCACCGAAAGCCAGTATCGTACAATTTTAGCGAGAATCGGCGACAAACGCAAGCGCAAACGTTCATTGAAAGAGATGTTCGACGCCATTTGTTACCTGTTAAAGACAGGTTGCCAAGGGCGTATGCTGCCGGCAGACTTGCCGAATGGGAAGTTGGTCCACTCTGACGTCAACACCTGGAGCCGTGACGGGACGCTG
>JAVBVG010000083.1:0-6741 GCA_031554415.1 Rikenellaceae bacterium
GGAATATTACAACATGGCGATCCGCAAGTTCATGGGCAATTCGATCATCAAGCGGCTGGAGGAAACACGTTTCCGTTCGATCGAAGAGGTGCGCGAACGGCTGCTTCCGACCGAACCGTGCGGCCGCGGCGAATGGCTCGACCTGTCGGGGCTGTTCCTGCCCAAGGAGGCCCTCGACGCCGTTGCGGAGTCTGTGGAGCGCGGCGAAACGTCGGAACTCCAGGCGGTCGAATCGTTTTTCCGCGACATGCACGGCCGCTACTACGATATGGAGTGGACGTGGGTCTACGCGATGTGGGAGTCGTACTACGGCGTGAAACTCGGCGGGATAACCGCCGCACAGATCATCGCCGCGGTACGCGGGTGGCAGGAGGCGGTCATCGGACTCGACGAGATGCTTTACGAGGACGCCCGCAAGGAGTTTTCGCTCACCGCGATGACGGGTTTCGGCGTCGACGGCACCGACCGCGACAAGCGGCTCGATTTCGAAGTGGTGCGCGGCGGTTTCGAAACCAATTCTTTCGCCGCGGCGGTCAGGGAGCACATGGTCGTGAAGCGCGCCTTGGGCGGCGAACTGATCGCCCGGATGGAGAAGCTGCTCTGACACCGCGGTACGTTATTTGAATCGTGATGCCCGAAAAACACAGGCATCATGACACGTATCGATATAAAAAGGGCTTACGACAAGACAGCGCCGGCGGACGGCTACCGCATTCTGGTGGACCGCCTCTGGCCGCGCGGCATTAAGAAAGAGAGGCTCCGGATGGATTACTGGGCTAAGGAGATCGCCCCTTCGAACGAACTCCGCAAGTGGTATCACGAGGATATGGCCACGCGCCATGCCGGATTCATGAGGCGCTACACGAAAGAGCTTGCGGAAAATCCTGCGGCGGAAGATTTTGTCCGTCTTGTCGGAAGCCAACCGCAGGTGACGCTGCTCTACGCCGCGAAAGACCCCCTGGGCAACGAAGCCGCCATAGTCAGGGGTTATCTCGAGAAAAGGCTTAACGGATCAGCCAGTCGATGAACGTCTGGCCGTAGTTAACGTATAGAAGCACCCACACCAGGAACCGGCAGAAACATCCCGCGTATGTCAGCAGAACGGAGGTTTTGGGCTTGACCTTGTAGAACCCCAGCGCGACCATGAACACCTGCCCTATCACCGGAATCCACGAAAAAAACGCTCCCCACACGCCGTATTTGTCCACGGCGGACTTCTGTTTTCCGAGCGTTTCGGGCCTGATCCTGAACCATTTTTCGAGCCACTCCCACTTTGCGAACCGTCCCAGCAGATAGGATGTCAGCGCACCGGAGCCGTTACCTATGGTGGCGAGCGCGAGGCATATCCACGGATCGCCCCCGGCAACGAGCACCCCTATCAGCATGACGTCCGAGCTGAACGTGAGTATCGTTCCCGCAAGGAAGGTTCCCAGCAGCAGTCCAAAATATCCTAAATCGAGCAGCCAGTCCATTTTACAATTTTTGGCATTCGGGGCAGAAATAGACCGCGCCGCCCATGTAGGCTTCTTTCACTATCGCCGTCCCGCAGCGCGGGCAGGGGGTGCCGAGGGTGTTTTTCGAGAGAACCGCCTTGTACCCTCCCCTTTTGCCGGACATATCGGTTTCGGTGTCGCGCCCTCCGGCATCGGACATCGCTTTCAGCGTGTTTTTGAGCGAACGGAACAGCGCGCCGGTTTCCTCTTCCGACAGCGCCCGTATCTTGCGTTTCGGGTGGATACCGGCATGGAACAGGATATCCTGCAGCGCGCCGTTGCCCAGGCCGGGAATGCGCTGTTCTGTGGCCAGCAGGGCTTTCGCCGTGATGTTTGTCGTTTCCGCCGCTATCAGCGCGTCGAACGCGGCGCGGTCATAGCGATCGTCGAGCGGCGAAACGGCGTCGACGCTCGTGCGGTAATATTTGTTCTCCCAGCCGCCGTCGTGCAGGGCTATTCCGCCGTACATCGCCACGGCGAACCATATGAACGAACCGTCGCCGAACGTAATGAGCAACTGGTATTTGCCTGGGATAGCCGCGCCGGGCGCGCCGTAGCGGATGTTCACGCCGTCGTTGAAACTCAGCACCGCACCCCCCTCGAAAAAGAGGTCGACGAACATCCCGTAAGATTTCGCCCCGGTCATTTTTTTGCCTTTGAGCAGTGCGCCGTACCCCGCGGGATCGCCCGAGAAGAATGTGAATTTATGGAGGTACGAGGGCGGGAAAACTTCAGTAACGATCTTTCCTTTCAGTAAATCCTCGGCCTGCCGGGCCAGCGCCCGTCCTTCGGGAAGTTCGATCATAGCTGATACATTAAAAAGGATGAAATTCCAAAGATAGCAAAAAAACAAAAAAGGAACGCCTGGCGGGCGTCCCTTTAAAATTTTTGAACACAAGTTACTTGGTTTTTCCCCTGAACAGTTCGAGCATTTCGTCGAAGCGCCCTTTCTGCATCCACGTTTCGTCGAGGAGGTACCGGTGTCCGTCCGCCGCCGAGATCACGAGCAGCCGTCCGTATGTGTGCTTCTCTTCCGCAAGCGAAATTTCCGAATAGTCCAGCACGACGGGGTGTCTTTTGCGGCGGTACGGCAGCATGACCCTGTCCTGCGAGAAACAGAGGTGCGAGCCGAGGCTTTTCAGCCAGTAGCCGAGGAACGCGAGGCCGCCGACAAATCCCACAGCCATCACGAAGATCATGACCGCCCTGAGCAGCCACGGCGTCAGCGCGGCGAAAAAGAACGCCGCCAAACCTCCGGCCGCGAGAAATCCGGCCGTGAAAACCAGATACCTCACCGGGGCGCGGTACCTGTAGCTGATGTTCGTTATCGTTGCTTCCATAGGGGTATTTTTTATATACCGCTAAAGATACAAAAACTATTCCTTTTTTTCAAAGAAATCGACAATAATATACTCGGAACGCGATCCTATGCGGAATTTTCCGCCCCAAATGCCCAATCCGGAGCTTATCCAGTATTTAGTGCCGCCTTTTTCGACCTGTCCGTAGGGGCTTTCGTATATCGCGCGGGTGATCCACGTGGCTGGCCACACCTGCCCGTAGTGGGTATGCCCCGACAGCTGCAGGTCGATCCCCGCGGCTTCGGCCTCTCCCAGATCGTATGGCTGGTGGTCGAGCAGTATCACAGGGATCGCAGGATCGAGTCCGGCGGTCAGTTCCGCGATGCTTTTACGGCTGCGGTTTTCGCGGTCGTCGCGCCCGGCGACATAAAAAGCGCCGTTTATAAGCGCCGCGGAGTCTTTCAGCACATTGATCCCCGCCTCCTCGAGGAAACGCAGGCTCTCGCCCAGCCCGGAGATATATTCGTGGTTCCCGGGCGCCGTCCACACGCCGAGCGGGGCCTCGATCCTGCGAAGCTCGCCGACGTGGCCCCCTTTCCGCAGGGGCGCCACGCTGCTGTCGATCACGTCGCCCGCCAGAAGCACGATGTCGGGCTTTTCGCTGTTTATCATGTCGACCCATCGCGCAAGTTCCCTCCGGCCGATCCCGTAGCCCAGGTGCAGGTCGCTCGCCGCCACGATCTTCACCGGCCGCTCCATCCTTTTGCCTGTTTCGACGCTCAGCTCGACCCGCTTTTTGTTGTGGTAGACTATATTGCCGATCCCGAAGATCACGACCATCGCCGCCGCCAGAACCCCCAGCGACAGCCGGTTGGAGTACATTACACCAGCCGGGATGACGTGTGTTATCCTAAGCAGGTCGGCGACGAGGAACACCATGAGCAGGTAGAGGAATATGAATATCCACGAGGTCCCCAGGCGGTAAAGCCCCGAGGTGAACCACACGGGCAGCCCGGCGTTGCGTAGGAACATCGCCAGGAAGAACGAGCAGACGAGCACGACGGCGAACGTTACAAGGATTATTTTGCCCGCCGCGGTGGGGGGCATCATTTTCCATATCCGGAAAAAAACATACCAGTTCGCCGCCAGGAATAGCAGGAACACTGTGCTGAAAATCACTATTTGCACGGGTTTCATTACGTTGATCGGTTTTGAAATGCAAAGATACAACGATTTCCTTTCCCTCCTATTGCCTGCGGATGATTAAAAAAATCGTTATATTTGCCGTGATGAAAAACGGAAGGCGCGATGAAATGGATCATACCGGCGGCAGTCGCCGCGGCGCTCGTGATAACGGGATGCAGGGGTAATATGAAGAAGGAGCAGTCGAGGGAACTCCCCGTGGAAGGGGCTTACAACGTGCGCGACCTGGGCGGCTACGCGGGCGCGGAGGGCAAAACCGTCAAATGGAGGACCTTCATCCGCTCGGGCGACCTCAATAAACTTACAGCCGCCGACCTGGAGTATTTCGCGTCGATCCCGATCGTATCATATATAGATTTCCGCGACTCGGCCGAGATAGCGGCCGCCGCCGACCTCCGCCCGGTTTCGCTGAAGCACGATTTCGCGATTCCCGTCGAGGCGGGCAGCGTGGTCGAACTGAAAGACCTGCGCAGCGGCAACACGGGCGACCTGCTCGTTCTGGGCAACCGGATGTTCGTGTGCGATTTCCAGCCCCAGTTCTCCGAATTTTTCCGCATCGTTTCCGATCCGGCGAACACGCCCCTGCTGTTCCACTGCTCGGCGGGCAAGGACCGCACCGGCTTTGCGGCGGCGATGCTGCTTTCGGCGCTCGGCGTCGACCGCGAAACGGTTATCGCGGACTATATGCTTTCGGCCGAACTGCTGCGCGACAAATATGCCGCCGACGTTGCGAAATATCCCGAGCTGGAGCCGCTGATGACGGTCCACAGGCGCTATATCGAGGGCGCTTTCGAACTTATAGACAACGAATACGGAGGGATCGAGAACTATCTTACCGAGTATCTGGGCGTCGACATCGCCCTTCTGCGAAGCCTCTACCTCGAATAATTGACAATTGAAAGTGTTTTTTGGCTCAACGTCTTTGCGAGGAGGTCGGCACGACCGACGCGGCAATCCAGATTAAATAAAGATTGCTTCGCTCCGCTCGCAACGACGGAGGCTGACAAGTATTCACTTTTTACTCTTCAATGTCTTGAAAGAGAGGATGTGGATCGTTACTCCGACGGCGGTCACGAAAAGCACTATCCTCAGCCACCACACGTCCACCGCAAGGAAAGCCGACAGCAGTATCGCCGTCCACATCATGCATACCGACACTATTTTGGCGTGCAGGGGAATGGCCCTGTTCTCGCGGAAATTCCGGATGTAGGGCCCCAGCGTCTTGTGCTCGGTAAGCCACCGGTACATCCTCGGCGAACCCCGGAAAAAGAGCGCCGCGGCCAGCAGCAGAAACGGCGTCGTGGGCAGCACGGGCAGGAAAACGCCCAGGAACCCCAGCCCTATAGCAACCCATCCCAATATCACATACACGGTTTTCACGCTGCAAAGATAATGAATTTCAGATTTGATTTGCGGTACGGTTATTGAGCGGATTCGCTAAAGCCAGCGGCGGTAAAACTTTCCCTCCTGTGGAGGGGGGGCTCGCATAGCCGGGGTGGTTCTGTCATCCCGACCGAAGTGGAGGGATCTGATCGCACAGGGAGGTGTTTTCTTCGCCCGATCAGATGTTTCGCTCCGCTCAACATGACAGCAGCCGGATTTTAACCGATAAAAAATTCAACAGAGATGAAGACTATAATTCACAGGGCGGAAACGCGCGGAGGCGCCGACCACGGATGGCTCCAGACGCACCACACATTCAGTTTCGCCGATTATTACGATCCGTTGCGCGTCCACTTCGGAGTATTGAGGGTCTTGAACGACGATGTGGTGGCTCCGGGCGAGGGTTTCGACATGCATCCGCACAACAATATGGAGATCGTGACGATCCCTCTGGAAGGTTCGCTCCAACACCGCGACAGCATGGGCAACACGGCGGTCATCTCGAAAGGCGAGGTGCAGGTGATGAGCGCCGGGACGGGCATCCTCCACAGCGAGTACAACCACAGCGCCGACGACATCGTGAAACTGTTGCAGATATGGGTTTTCCCGCGTGAGAAGGCGCTGGAGCCGCGCTACAGTCAGGTAAAGATAACCGAGCCGGGACCGGATTCGATAGAGGTGATAGTCGCTCCGAAAGGCGCGGAACATATCGCGTGGATACACCAGGACGCGTGGTTTTCGCTCGCCCGCGTGTCGAAAGGCAAGACCATAGAATACGAACTGCACAAGGAAGGCAACGGCGTTTACCTGTTCGTGCTGGACGGCGCGGCGTCGGCCGGCGGCGAGCACCTCTACAACCGCGACGGTATGGGCGTCAGCGGTGCGGCGGCGTTTACCATCTCCGGCGGCACCGACGCCAGGCTTCTGCTTATGGAAGTGCCGATGAATTGACGGAGGCCCGCAAGTCGGCCGTAGGCCGGGGCGGGAGTAGCCGATGGAGATAAATCTCCAAATCTTCAAATCACTTGCGCAATTTCGCGAGGCCGCCGGTGGATGTTTCCCTATAAAGGCTGGGGATGTCGTGGCCCGTTTCGCGCATCACGTCCACCACGCGGTCGAACGTAACGCCGTGCTTGCCGTCCGAAAAAGTGGCGTAGACGTTGGAGTCGAACGCGCGGGCGGCGGCGATGGCGTTGCGCTCGATACAGGGTATCTGCACCAGTCCGCACATCGGGTCGCACGTGAGGCCCAGATGGTGTTCGAGGGCCATTTCGGCGGCGTATTCTATCTGCGCCGGGGTTCCCCCGAAGAGCTGGCATGCGGCGGCGGCGGCCATCGAGCACGCGACCCCGATCTCGCCCTGG
>JAVBVG010000072.1:0-16877 GCA_031554415.1 Rikenellaceae bacterium
GCTCTTCTTCGACGCCGACGACAACCTGTGGATGGCGCTCGACAAAGGCATCGCGCTCGTTCCGGCCAATCCGTCGATCCTGCACATCAGTTCGTTCAACCCATCGGTGGGGTCGGTATACACGGCCGCGTACCGCGCGCCGTACCTCTACCTTGGTACAAACCAGGGGCTTTACCGCGCCGAATACTCGCTGAGCACGCGGCGCATGGGGCCCGCACAGCCGGACCCGGCCATATCGGGCAACGTGTGGGATATCGCGCTGTACGACGGCCAGCTGATCTGCGGCACCAACGGGGAAACCTATTCGCTGACCGCCGGGGTAACGCAGAAAATGGCGCCCGTCGAGGGCGGGATGTGCCTGGCGCGGGGACGCATCCACCGCCGCGAAGTGCTTGTACAGGGAACCTACACATTCGTCACGCTCTATACAAAAGGACGGGGAGGATGGCAATACAGCCACCACCTGGCGGGGTTCATGAACCCCGTGAAATACATCGCCGTCGACTACACCGGCGTCATCTGGGCGGGACACCTCCACAGCGGATTGTACGCGCTGCGCCTGTCGCAGGATCTGTCGGAGATCGAAAGCATCACCCGGTTCCGTTCGCTGGACGGGGTTAACGAGCGTCCGGTCGGCGTCTTCACGGTGGAGGGGCGCGTGGTCTTCACCGACGGCAGCCGCTTCTACACCTACGACGACATCCAGAAGGAGATAATCCCCTACGACGAACTGAACCGCGCGCTGGGCAGTTTCGTCCGCGCCTACCGCGTCTGTCCGGCGGGCGGCGACCGCTACTGGTTCATCACGCCCGGCTCGGCGGGACTTTTCTCGGTGTCGCCGGCGGGGATAAAGTACCTCGACACGGTGTCTTATTCGTGGTTCGGCGACCGCTGGCTCGACAACGAACAGAACGTGGTGCAGCTCTCCCGCGACGAAGCGCTCTTCACCCTCGAGAACGGGCTGGCGCTCTATGTTTCGGACGGCGGCAGCCAGACGGCCGTCCGCAGAAAGGAACTTAAGATAAGGGAGGTGGAAATTTCCAATCCCGTTACGGGCGAGAGGCGCGCGCTCCCGCTCTCGCCGGAGGGAAAAATTTCATTCGGGTACGCCTTCCGCAACGTCGACTTCTCGCTCTATTTCCCCGATTACGGCATCGGCAGCGACATGGTGTTCAGCTACCGGCTGGAGGGTTTCGACCGCGTGCCGCAGGACCCCACCGCGTCGCCCCGCAAGGAGTACTACAATCTGCCCCACGGGAAATACCGTTTCATGGCGACCGTGTCGACCCACAACGGGGTGCAGTTGTCGGAGGTTTCGTATCCGTTCGATATCCGTCCGCCGGTGTGGCTGACCGGCGCGGCAAAAGCGTGCTACACCCTGTTGGGCATCCTTGCGCTTTACTGTATATATTTATATATCAGGCTGCTCATAAGACGCCGCCACCGCAAACTGATAGCCGCGCAGGAGGAACGCATCCACGTGCTCGAACGGCAGAACCTCGAATCGGCGGTCCGCCTCAAGAGCAAGGAGCTGGCCGCCTCGACCATGGAGATCATCAAAAAGAACGAGCTGCTGATCGGTATCCGCGACGAACTGACCGCGCAGAAAGAGGCGCTGGGAACGCAGTACCCGGCAAAATACTACCGAAAGCTGACGACACTTATAGACAAGAGCCTCTCGTCGGAGGATGACTGGGCGGTGTTCCAGGCCAATTTCGACCGCATACACGAGAACTTTTTCCGGGGACTGATGGAGCGCTATCCGTCGCTCACCCCGAACGACCTGCGTTTCTGCGCCTATCTGCGCCTCAACCTCACCAGCAAGGATATCGCCTCGCTGATGAACATCTCGCTCAAGGGAGTGGAGGTCGCCCGCTACCGCATCCGCAAGAAAATTTCGCTCGCGTCGGACAAAAGCCTCACCCGGTTCATGATAGATTTCAGGTGACCGGCGCGAATATTTTTAAAAAACAAACGGGCTGAATAACCTGTTAGTTAAAATATTAATATATACATGTAGTAGTAAAATAGGGTGCCTGCACGGCGCCCGTTTTTTATTGTAGGATTCTAATAGGGCTTGGGAAATTCCGGGTCTGAAATTTTATTATTTAACTTTACACTGTCTGAATGATAAAATTCAAACACTATGCCGTGCCCTATGAGCTAAAGCGGCATGGTTAGTGAAATCTGAAAACGCAAAACGACCTGATATGAAACGACTCGCATTCCTTATAGCGATAGCTTTGACGGCGACTGCCTGCAACACGGGCGGAAGCACGGGCGCGCTCCCTTTCGACAAACAGATCGACTCGCTGCTGCGCCTTATGACCCTCGAGGAGAAGATCGGCCAGACAGTGCTCTTCACCAGCGACTGGGATGTGACCGGCCCCACCGTGCGCGCAGGATACATCGAAGATATACGCAGCGGACGCTGCGGCAACATATTCAACGCCCATACCGTCGCCTTCACGCGCGAACTGCAGCGCATCGCGGTCGAGGAGTCGCGCCTGGGCATACCTTTATTATTCGGTTACGACGTGATCCACGGGCACCGTACGATCTTCCCGATCTCGCTGGGAGAGGCCGCGTCGTGGGACCTGGTCGCCATCGAGAAGTCGGCGAGGGTTTCGGCCGTCGAGGCCGCCGCGTCGGGACTGCAATGGACTTTCGCCCCGATGTGCGACATCTCGGTGGACCCGCGCTGGGGACGGGTTTCGGAAGGGGCCGGCGAGGACCCGTACCTGAGTTCGCGGATAGCCGAAGCGAGGGTGCGCGGTTTCCAGGGGCCGGACAACGACCTCGCGGACCCGCTCACCGTCGCCGCCTGCGTCAAGCATTTCGCGGCTTACGGCGCCGCTTTGGCCGGACGCGACTACAATTCGGTCGACATGTCCTACCGCACCTTCCTCGACGTCTACCTTCCGCCCTACAAGGCCGGGATAGAGGCGGGCGCGGCGACGGTGATGACATCGTTCAACGATTTCGACGGGGTTCCTGCAAGCGGCAGCAGGTACCTGCTCCAGGACGTCCTGCGCAAACAGCTGGGATTCACCGGCATGGTCGTGAGCGATTACACTTCTATTAATGAGATGGTACACCACGGTTTCGCCGAAGACGACAGGCATGCGGCAATTCTGGCCCTGGAGGCCGGCGTCGATATGGACCTGCAGGGCGAGCTCTACTTCAAATACCTGAAAGAGGCGGTGGAGAACGGGCGTGTCAGCGAAAAGCTGATCGACCGCTCGGCGAGGAACGTCCTGCGCCTGAAATACGAGCTGGGATTGTTCGCCGATCCCTACCGCTACTGCGACGTCGAGCGTGAAAAACGCTATGTCCATGCGCCCGAGCACCTCAACGCCGCGCAGGATGTCGCGATGCGCTCGATGGTGCTGCTGAAAAACGAGGGCAAAACCCTGCCCATTAAAAAAGGCGAGCGGATTGCCGTGATAGGCGAACTTGCCGCCTCGACGCGCGACATGCTGGGTTCGTGGAAAGCCGCCGGAGAGTGGGACACGATGACCTCGGTGCTGGACGAGATAAAGGCATGGAACGGCTGCAATGTGGTTTATGCCGAAGGAGCGAAAAAAGAGGGAGATGACCGGAGCGGTTTCGCCGCCGCGCTGGCCGCCGCACGCGGAGCCGACAAGGTGGTGATGGTGATCGGCGAGGACTGGAGCTGGACGGGCGAGGCCGCGAGCCGCACTTCGCTCGACGTTCCGGGCGTGCAGACCGAACTTCTGGAGCAGATCGCGGCTACGGGGAAACCAGTCGCGGTGGTGCTGATGAACGGACGCCCGCTGACCATTCCGCGCGAGAACGAGGCGGCCGACGCCATCCTCGAAGCGTGGTATCCGGGCTCGATGGGCGGAAAGGCGGTTGCGGAGGTGCTGTTCGGCGAATACAACCCGTCTGGCAAACTGCCGATGACCTTCCCGCTGAACGTGGGGCAGGTGCCGCTCTACTATTACGAAAAGAACACCGGGCGGCCTCCGTACCTGCCCGATCCCAAATACAAGTCGATCTACCTCGACGCGCCCAACGAGCCGCTATTCCCGTTCGGCTTCGGGCTGAGCTACACGACTTTCGAATACTCGCCCATCACCCTTTCTTCGGACAGCCTCAACGGCGCGGGAAGCCTGACGGCGAGCGTGACAGTTACGAATACCGGCAGCCTCGCGGGCGAAGAAGTGGTGCAGATGTATGTGCGCGACCTGGTGGGCAGCGTTACGCGGCCGGTGAAAGAGCTGAGGGGATTCGAGAAGGTGCTCCTTCAGCCGGGTGAAAGCCGCACCGTGAGTTTCGAGGTGACGCCGGCGATGCTCGCGTTCCACCGGCAGGACATGACCTACGGCACAGAACCGGGCGACTACCACCTGTTCATCGGCGGCAATTCGCGCGACGTGAAGCAGGCGGCGTTCACATTGAAATAAGAGAACACTTTTTTCATCAGATATAAAAACAATACGAACAGACAAAGGGTTAGGTTAAGATGAGATGTGAAATTGCGATTCTGATGCTGGCTTTTGCGGCGGGGTGTTCCTCCGGCGAAGGGGTTTATGTTGTGCCGGCCGAAATTACCGCGGACGCGTATCCGGGCCATGCCGAGTTGCGGTGGGAGAATTCAAAGGGGTTTGATTATGTAGTTTTTCGTTCTTCCACCCGGGGAGGGAGCTTTGAAAAGGTCGGGGAAACCCGCACCGGCTCCTTCCTCGATTTTTGGAACGCGATCCCCGAAGAGGGGACAGAATATATCTATCGCATCCTGCCCAAAGGCATGAAGCCGCGGGCCCGTGGGGCGGAGGAGTTCGAAGTGGCGGTAACGTCGGGGATGTCGGACGACACGACGCTCGTCGACATGGTACAGCGCTACACCACGCGCTGGTTCCGCGAACAGGCACACCCGCAGACAGGCATGACGCGCGAACGGACGGGCGACACCCACGGCGACATCGTAACGACGGGCGGAACCGGCTTCGGCATCATGGCGCTGGTGGCGGGAGTCCGGCATGACTACCTGACGCGGGACGACGCGCGCGAACAGATAACCAGAATAGTCGACTTCCTGGGTTCGGCCGAACGTTTCCACGGCGCATGGGCGCACTGGTACGACGGCGACACGGGGCGTCCGTTCAGCTTCAGCCGCTGGGACGACGGGGGCGACCTCGTCGAAACGGCCTTCCTCATGCAGGGACTACTGGCGGCGAGGCAGTACTTCATCAGCGGTTCGCCCGAAGAGGAAGTGCTGGCCGGACGGATAGACACACTGTGGAGGGGCGTCGAATGGGACTGGTACACCCGGGGGACCGATTCGCTCTACTGGCACTGGTCGCCAAACTACGGCTGGAAGATGAACCACCGCATCAAGGGGTTCGACGAAACGCTCATCACATACGTGCTGGCGGCATCGTCGCCAACCCACCCCATAAGCCGCCAGGTCTACGAAACCTCGTACAAGACGTCGGATTACTACCTCAACGGGAAAGACTACTACGGTATAAACCTCGCCCTCGGCATGGAGTACGGAGGTCCCCTGTTTTTCACGCACTACTCGTTTCTGGGGCTCGATCCGCGCGGGCTGTGCGACGACAGCGGCATCGACTATTTCGACCGGAACCGCGCGCACGCGCTTATCCACCGCGCATACGCAATAGACAACGCCAACGAACGAAACGGCTTCGGGCCGGGCGCGTGGGGGTTCACATCTTCGGACGACCCTCTCGTCGGCTATTCCTCGCACCACCCTGCGACAGAGGCCGAGAACGGGACGATAGCCCCCACGGCGGCGCTGTCTTCGATAGTCTACACGCCGCAGGAGTCGCTGGAGGCCATGCGCCACTACTATTTCGACATGGGCTCCCGGCTGTTCGGGCCATGCGGGTTCTACGACGCCTTCAACCTCGGGATGACCGAAGGGCAGCAGGTGGTGAGGAGCTACCTCGCCATAGACCAGGGCCCCATCGCCGTGATGGCCGAGAACTGGCGCAGCGGGCTTCTCTGGGAGTTGTTTATGAGCAGTCCGGAGATCACCGACGGGCTCGGCAAACTCGGATTCTATTATGAATATAAACCCTAATTATAATACCGTATGAAAAAACGCTACTTTTTACTGCTGCTTATACTCGCCGCTTTCGTACCGGGCATGCTTACGGCTCAGAACGTCAGCGTGGAGGGTACCGTAACCGACGAGGGCGGAAATCCGCTCGCGGGCGCGGTGGTGGTCCAGAAGGGCACTTCCATCGGCGGCGTTACCGACGGGGACGGGCGCTTCAGCCTGAACGCCCCCGTGAACGCCACGCTCACGGTAAGCTACCTCGGATATCAGACCAAAGACGTCGTCTTTACGGGAACCACTCCCATGCGGATCGTCCTCGACTCGGGGACAACGACCCTCGACGAAGTGGTCGTGGTGGGTTACGGAACCCAGCGCGCAAGGGACCTGACGGCGCCCATAGTCACCATCGCGGGAAGCGAGCTGGCCAAACAGACCGCCGCAAACCCGATGTCGGCTCTCCAGGGCAAGGTTTCCGGCGTGCAGATAACGAACAGCGGAGCTCCCGGCGCGGGGCCCTCGGTAAGGATCCGCGGCACCGGCTCGATCGGCGACTACACCAACCCGCTGTATGTCGTGGACGGCGTCTTCGTCGACAACATCGACTTCCTGTCGCCCAACGACATCGACACTATGAACGTGCTGAAAGACGCTTCGGCCGCCGCCATCTACGGCGTGCGCGCGGCAAACGGCGTCATCCTCATCACCACCCGCCGCGGCTCGAAAGAGCGCACCAGCATAACCTACGACGGTTACGGCGGCATACAGACGCCGGTCAACGTGATGAAGCTGACCGACACCCCGCAGTACGTCGAACTTATAAACCTGGCCAACCAGGCCGTCCCCGGCTATGTCCCGAAGAGCGCCGCGGACTACCCCGCCAGCACCGACTGGTACAAGGAGCTGCTCCGCAACGCCTTCACGCAGAGCCATTCGGTGGACGTATCGGGCGCCACCGACAAGACCAACTATTCGATGGGGGTCAACTATTACTACCAGGAGGGGATCATGGAGGCCAAGAACGACTACGAGCGCGTGAATATCCGCGTCCGCCTCGATCAGGAGGCCAACAAATGGCTCAAACTGGGCGCCAACGCGATCCTGTCGAACTACAACAAGCAAAGCGCCGACAACGACGCGTTCTTCCAGGCTTTCGTCAACCCGCCGGTCTACCCGGTCTACGACGACACCAACACCGATGCATATCCTGTCCGTTTCGGAGCGGCGCAGGATTACGGTTTCGGGAACTCCTACGGTAATCCCTACGCAAGGGCCTACTACAACGACAACCTCGAAAAGGGGCTTAACATGGTCTTCTCGGCCTATGTCGACATAAATTTCTGGCAGGACAAACTGAAGCTGAAAACATCCTACAACCTCGACTACGGTTCGTGGAAACAGCGCAGCTACACTCCGCAATACTTCGTCGGCGGCTCGCAGGGCGTAACGGCGCCCGTCCTCAGCAAAACATACGGCATCCGGAACAAGCAGATCATAGACAACGTGCTGACCTACACCGACCGCAAGGGGGCCCACAGTTTCAGCGCGATGCTGGGGCAGTCGACGCGCATCGAGAGGACCGACGGACTGACCGGATCGGCGCTCAACGTTACGAACTACGGCGAATACTCGCTCTACATCAAGAACGGATCGGCCACGAACCGCAACGTTTCCGACGACAATCCCGCCCCGTTCCTCTACCGCGGGCTGTCGTTCTTCGCGCGCGGCACATACAGTTATGACAACAAGTACCTGGCTACCGTGACGTTCCGCGCCGACGGAAGCTCGAAGTACAACGAACACTGGGGTTTCTTCCCGTCGGTGGGGCTCGGCTGGGTGATCTCGGAAGAGGACTTCATGGCCGGCAGCGACGCCTTCGACTTCCTGAAGCTGCGCGCGAGCTGGGGGCAGTTGGGCAACGACAACATCCCCGCCAACTCGTCGGTAACGCTCGGATCGACAGGCTACGCCAGTTCGGCCGTCTTCGGCGACACCCTCTACGACGGACAGGGCTCCCAGACGGTCTACCAGAATTTCCTTAAATGGGAGGTGGTGAGCGAATGGGACGCGGGCGTCGATTTCAGCACGCTGCGCGGAAAGCTCAACGGCGAAGTGGACTACTACAACCGCACTACAAGCAACGTGGTCTTCTCGGCTCCGATCGCCGCGGGCGGCGGCGCCGGGGAACTGCTGGGCAACTACGGTACGGTACGCAACAGCGGCGTCGAGGTTTCGGTAAGATGGAACGACACGGCCGGCGAGGCGTTCAAATACAACGTCGGGATGAACGCCACGACGATAAAGAACAAGGTCATCAGCCTCAACGGGATGAGGGATTACATTCCCGGCGCCTCGGTCAGGAGCAACTACACCACCCGCACGCAGGTGGGATATCCCATCGGCGCGTTCTGGGGGTACGAGGTGGAAGGAGTTTTCGCTTCCGAGAAAGACGCCTTGCAAAATCCTGTTTACCAATCAGTCACAGGCGCGGGATATTTCAGATACAAGAACCAGAACGACGACCTGAAGATCGATGAGAACGATAAGGTCTTCCTGGGAAGCGCCATACCTAAACTCATACTGGGGCTCGACTTCGGCTTCGAATGGAAAGGGCTCGACTTCAGCCTTTCGATGCAGGGGCAGTTCGGCAACAAGGTGCTCAACGCCAAGCGCATGAACCGCGACACGTTCACCGACGGCAACTACGACCTCGATTTCTACGACAACGCCTGGCGCCAAGATAAAAAGTCGAACAGCTATCCCTCGCCAGAAGCCTACAACAATGGCTACACGCAGCAGGCCAACAGTTTCTTCGTGGAGAGCGCCTCGTATTTCAGGCTGCAGAACGTGCAGTTGGGCTACACCTTCAGCGGCATGAAACGGATGAACAGCATCCGCGTATACGTCGCCGCCCAGAGGCCCTACACGTGGTTCAACTACAACGGCTTCACCCCGGAAGTGAGCGGATCGCCCATCGCCTCGGGCGTGGATACGAATACCTACCCCATGCAGGCCATATACACGCTCGGTTTGAACCTTAACTTCTAAAAAACAGTGCAGTCATGAAAAAAATAATTATCATAATGGCCGCAGGGCTTTTTTCGCTTGCTTCGTGCAGCGATTTTCTGGAAGTCCCCGTCGAGGGAAGCGTCCCGGCGACCGGAGTGGACTACACCAAGCCCGAGAACATATTCGCGTCAGTCAGCGCGGCTTATGCGAAGATGCGCGACTACAACGCGCACGCGTTCCCCTATATCTCGCTGGAGATAATTTCGGACAACGCCGGCAAGGGCAGCGACCTCAATGACAACCCCTCGATGAAGGAGTTTGACAACTTTACCGTAACGCCTGCGAACGATCTTGTCAATAACCTGTGGATAGGTTACTTCGGCATCGTCAGCGCGGCTAATTACGCCATTGAAGAGATGCCCAAGTTCTTGGAGGCCCTACAGAACGACAGCGACAAGGATTACGCGAAACAGTGTGAGGGTGAAGCGAAGTTCATACGCGCATACGCATATTTCAATCTCGTGCGCATGTTCGGTTCGGTACCCAAGATCGACCGCTCGATGAGTTCCGAAGAGCTGGCCGCCCTGACTCAGACGCCGGCTGCGGATATGTATGAGTTCATCCAGCAGGACCTCCAGGACGCCATCGGCGTACTTCCGACGAACTATTCGAAGGCCTATGCCGGCCGCGTTACGAAATACACAGCCATGGCGATGAAGGCCAAGACGCACCTCTACCGTAGTGAATGGAACGACGCCGCGACGCTCGCCGACGGCGTGATCGCCAGCGGACGCTTCGCCCTGCAGACCTATTTCCGCGAGGTGTTCTCGATAGACGGCGAGAACGGCATGGAATCGCTCTTCGAGATACAGGCTTCTACTCTCGGACTATCCACCGGCAGCAATATTCCCTATATGGAATACGCCTATGTGCAGGGTCCGAAGGGCAACTCACCCAGCAATATGCAGGGATGGGGATTCTGCGTTCCGAGCGACAATCTGATCGCGTTCTACACCGGCCGGGGCGAAGTCATCCGCCCGGCGGCTACCCTGCTTTACCGGGGCACGAAGACCCCCGAGGGCGACTCCATTTCGGTCAGATGCGCCAATCCGGTCTACAACGGCAAGGTCTACACCCCGTCGAGCTACAACAAATGGACATACAACGGCTACGGTTTCGACCACAATGTGCGGATACTCCGCTATCCGGAAGTGCTGCTGATCTACGCCGAAGCCCTGGCAAACGGAGGCGTATCCTCGGCCGAAACGAAGAGCGGGATGACGGCGCTGCAGGCTGTGAACGACATACGCGACCGCGCGGGACTGGCAGCCCTGGGATCGGTCGACCTGCAGGCGATCTGGGACGAGCGGCGCGCCGAACTCGCCATGGAGGAGGACCGCTGGTTCGACCTCGTGCGCACGGGACAGGCGGCGGCGATTCTGGGCCCGTTGGGATACGTAGACGGCAAGCACAATCTCTACCCCATTCCTGCCCAGCAGATACAGCTCAATCCGAATCTGGCGCAGGTCAATCCGGGATACAATTGAAAATTATGAAAATAAAAGCGAATTAACAACTATTTTAATAACTCACACTAATTGTTCACCTTAAAACCTTATCAACCATGAAAAAGAAAAATTTCTTCGGCATCCTGACAGTGATGCTCATTTCAGCAGCTGCAGTTTCGTTCTACAGCTGTAAGGACGACACGCCTCCCACGCCTCCCGATGAAAAGGTAGACCCCAGCACCATCGCGGCTGCAAACCTTGTGGCTTACATGCCTTTCGACGACTCGGCCGTGGATTCCAAAGGCGGACGCACGGTAACAACCGTGGGAACACCAACTTATGTGACCGGACGCCGCGGCAAAGCCTACCAGGGCGCAGACGGGGTTGGTTTCAAGTATGCCTTGCCTGCAAACGACAGGATCCCGAAGGCCAAGGCACTGACGATAGCCATGTGGCTCAAAACTCCGGCGGCAGCCCCCAACAACGAGGCCGGCCTGTTCGCCATGAATGGTACAGCCGACCCTTGGAAAGCCCCCGGTTCTTTCACCATACACCTTCAGGACTATGAGATCAACGGCACACTCTCGACGGCCTGGGTGGGTATGAAGTGCTTCACATGGGACACCGCCACCGAATGGAAAGGCCAGTGGGGAGATACAACAGGAGCCGAAGACAAGGAACTCATGCCTGCAAATCAATGGTTCCATTGGGTCTGGATGTATGACAACACCGATTCTGCGTACAAGATCTATGTCAACGGTACTGAAGTATGGAGCAACGTGCGTTATGCAGGCCCCGTTCCCACAGAGGGCGACCAGCCTCTTTTGGGCGATCTCAACCTTCCCACCGACATCACCACATTCTATGTCGGAGCGTGGTGGGGGCTGCTCGAGAACGATCCCAGCGCCGAATCCTGGAGTTCGTACTTCGTCGGCAATATGGATGAAGTCCGCATCTATGACAAGGGCCTGACTGCGACAGAGGTAAAAGCCCTGTTCGACGCCGAAGTCGATAATATGAACGAATAAGCAGATGCTCTTTCAGGAAAAGGTGCCGTGCTTCCGGTACGGCACCTTTTCTTCTTCAAACACAAAACTTTATTTCCCCCGTCATTGCGAGGAGCGGTAAAGCCGCGACGCGGCAATCCAGAAAATAAATATGGATTGCTTCGCTCCGCTCGCAATGACGACACGCCGGAAAACGTTTATATTACATGAAAAAATACCTTTTTATATCCGCAATTTTTACCGCGCTGGCGTTCTCGGCCTGTAAGGACGACACGCCGACACCCGCGCCTGCGCCAAAGAACGCCTACGTCGAATCCGTAACCGTCAATGGCACGGCAGTCCCGCAGGCCGGTACGATTGGGGACGTCGATCCTGCGTCCGTTACGATCGACATCCGCTTCTCGGCCGATATCGACCCCTCGAAACTCGACGCCGAAATGATTTACCTGTCGGGCAACAAAGCCTACACGACCGCCCCGTCCGGCGATCCGAAAACACTCAGAATGAATATAACGGGGACGCTCGGCGCCCTCACCAAATACACGCTCTACATCACGCAGGGTGCAAACCTGGGCATCAAGATCATAGACAGCTACCAGTACGGCTTCACCACCGCGCCGCCCTCGTCGCCCGTATTCCCAACGATCTCCGAAGACGAACTGCTGACCCAGATACAGCAGCAGACCTTCAAATATTTCTGGGACCACGCCCATCCGACCTCCGGGCTCGCCCGCGAACGTTCAGGTTCGGGCAACACAGTGACCACCGGCGGTTCCGGCTTCGGCATGATGGCTTTCCCGGCGGCAGTCGAACGCGAGGTCATCACCCGCGACGACGCGCTGACGAGGGCCGAAAAGATAGTCGGCTTTCTTTCCAACCCCAATACGGATAAATTCCACGGGGCGTTTCCACACTGGCTCAACGGAGAAACCGGCAAGGTTCAGCCCTTCGGCGCCAAAGACAACGGCGCCGACCTGGTCGAAACCGCTTTCCTCATACAGGGACTGCTCACGCTGCAAACCTATTTCGACGGTGCGGACTCCCGCGAAACGGCCCTGCGCGCCGACATCCAGGCTATATGGGAGGCGGTCGAATGGGACTGGTTCCGCCGCGACGGGCAGAACGTGCTCTACTGGCACTGGTCGCCCAACTACGGTTGGGAGATGAACATGTAGATACAGGGCTGGAACGAGTCGCTTATAGTCTACGTGCTGGCCGCCTCGTCGCCTGCCCACAGCATCCCGGTGGAAGTCTACACCGAGGGCTGGGCCCGCAACGGCGACATGCGCAACGGCAAAAAATTCTATGACGTGACCCTCCCGCTGGGCAGCGACTACGGCGGCCCAATGTTCTTCGCGCACTACTCGTTCCTGGGACTCGACCCCCGAAACCTGTCGGACCAGTACGCGAATTACTGGACGCAGAACACCGCACACGCCGAGATAAACTACCGCTACTGCGTCGCCAATCCGGGTAAAAAAGCGGGTTACAGCGCACGGTGCTGGGGTTTGACGGCAAGCGATATCCCGGGCGGATACACCGCCTCGTCGCCCACCAACGACCAGGGGGTCATCGCGCCGACCGCCGCCCTCGCCTCGATGCCCTACACCTCCCAGCAGTCGAAGGCCGCGATGGAGTATTTCTATTACTATCTGGGCGGCAAACTGTGGGGCGAATACGGTTTCCGCGACTCGTTCAGCATCGGGCAGGCGTGGTTCGCGCCCTCGTTCCTCGCCATAGACCAGGGGCCCATCATAGTGATGATCGAAAACCACCGCTCGGGGCTCATCTGGGACATTTTCATGAGCCGCGCCGACATACAGGCCGGGCTCACGAAACTCGGCTTCACATACGCGGAATAGAAAACGGCATTTTTCATTCTTCATTCTTCATTTTTCATTTGCTAATCGGTATCTTTGCATTTCAAAGATACCGATTAGCATTATGGCACTATTCGACATATTTAAGAAAAAGGCGGCAACGGCCGCAGCGGATTATACAGAGGGAACGGCTGTTCCCGGCGATGGGCGTGGGCAGGAGGATATCCAAAAAGAGAAAGCCGACCTCAGCGCGGGGCTCGAAAAGACCAAACAGGGGCTTTTCTCGAAACTCGCGCGCACCGTCGCCGGACGCTCGACCGTCGACGAGGATATGCTCGACGAACTCGAGGAGATCCTCATCACCTCGGACGTGGGCGTCGAAACCACCGTCCGAATCATCCGCCGCATCGAAGAGCGCGTCGCACGCGACAAATACATGAACTCGGCCGAGCTGCAGGGCATCCTGCGCGACGAGATCGCCGCTCTCCTCGAAGAGAGCGAGGGCGATAAGGAGAATTTCGGAATCACGCTGCGCCCCGGAGAGCCCTACGTCCTTATGGTCGTCGGCGTGAACGGCGTGGGTAAGACCACCACCATCGGGAAACTCGCCGCGCAGCTCGTCCGGGCCGGCAAAAAAGTCTACATCGGGGCCGCCGACACCTTCCGCGCCGCCGCGATCGACCAGCTTCAGGTGTGGGCCGACCGCGCCGGGGCCACTATGGTCCGCCAGCAGATGGGCTCCGACCCCGCGTCCGTTGCCTTCGACACGCTGAAATCGGCAGTCGCCAACGGCGCCGATGTGGTGATAATCGACACCGCCGGACGCCTGCACAACAAAGTAGGCCTCATGAACGAGCTGACCAAGATACGCAATGTGATGGCAAAAGTCATCCCCGATGCGCCGCACGAGGTGATGCTGGTGCTGGACGGCAGCACGGGGCAGAACGCTTTCGAGCAGGCCGAGCAGTTCACCGCCGCCACGCAGGTCAATTCGCTCGCCATCACAAAGCTCGACGGCACGGCAAAAGGGGGCGTGGTGATCGGAATCAGCGACAGGTTCAAGGTCCCGGTCCGCTACATCGGCATCGGCGAAGGAATCGACCACCTTCAGATATTCGACCGCCGGCAGTTCGTCGATGCGCTATTCGGAGAATAAGACAACCAATTAAATATCTATTATGTACTTGATAGACAAGCATCAGAACAGAATTCAAAGACTTGAAAAGAAGACATTCGGGGGACTTGGGTTTAAGGAGAGGAGTCATTTACAGGAATGGTTGGCGCATCAGCCCAATGCCCTGGGAGAGGAATTATTGATAATCCAGAAAGAGTTCAGTGGTTTTAACGACACCAATGAACGCCTCGATCTTCTGGCTTTGGATGAAGGAGGCAATATCGTCGTAATAGAAAATAAACTTGACGATACTGGTAAAGATGTAACATGGCAGGTGCTTAAATATGCCTCGTATTGTTCGACCCTGAATAAAGAACAGATACGCAACATCTATCAGGAATATCTCGATAAATTCAGTCCAGGCGAGAAAGCAGAGGATAATCTGTCAGAATTCTTCCAGAAAGAATATGACGACATATCGCTGAACAAACGACAGTCGCAGCGTATAATAATAGTCGCAGCAAATTTCCGTAAAGAGATAACCTCGAATGTTCTCTGGTTGCTGGATTATAAATTAAGGATACAGTGTTTCAAAGCCACGCCGTTTGCATTGGGGGATCAGTTGTTCCTGACAATGGAGCAGATAATTCCAACAAAAGATACCGAGGACTTTGTAATCAGTATGGCCGACAAATTGCATGAGGAAATCTCGACCCAGGAAGGCCTAAAAGACAGGCACAAACTAAGACTCGAATTCTGGAGCCGGATGCTCCCGATGCTGAAAGGCACTACGCCTATCTTCCAGAACATAAGTCCCACAAAGGACCATTGGCTCAGTTCAGGCAAAACGGGTATTGGAGGAGCGAGATATAGCCTGATTATGACAAAAGATTATGCCGGCGTTCAACTTGAATTCGCCAGGGGAAATCAAGATGAGAATAAAAAAATGTTCGATGAACTTATTAAATATAAAGGACAGATAGAAACCGTATTCGGGCATCCGCTGGAATGGGACAGGATGAATGACAAGATCAGCAGCAAAATTTATTATAAACTCGACGGTGTGAGCATTTACGACTACAAGGATTGGGACAAGGCGTTGAATTTTATCAAAACAAATATAATCAATCTGGAGAAAGCCGTGCGCGAACCTTTGAAAGAGGTGAAAAAATGCCTTAATTCGGATGATGACGATGAATAGTTGATAATACTTCTGTTGGGCTAAAGCCCACAGATGGATTTGCCTATCTTTATCCGTCAGCTAAAGCAGACGGCAATTATTACAGAGAATATCGTTCACTTTTAGCAAATTCAGCATCTTATTGCCGTTGGCTTTAGCCAACGGATGGAGCAGGTCAATTCGCTCGCCATCACCAAGCTGGACGGGACGGCAAAAGGGGGCGTCGTTATCGGCATCAGCGACAGGTTCAAGGTCCCGGTGCGCTATATCGGCATCGGCGAAGGCATCGACCACCTCCAGATATTCGACCGCCGGCAGTTCGTTGACGCACTCTTTTCAGAGTGATCGACGAAAATGAAGAATGAAAAATGAAGAATGAAAAATTAAAAGGCAGCAGTTGTTTGCAGTTTTTTAAAAATACGACCACCCGCTGCTGTTTCATGGCCGGGCGTCGCATTGCATTTCTCATTCTTCATTTTTCATTCTTCATTCTTCATTCGCCGCAGGCAGCGGCGCAAGGCGATTTCGGCGCGGCGCGATTCGACACAATCGGCCGCAATCCGGCAGAGTACCGAAAAATAATCGACAAGTTCGCGCTGGGGCAGGAGCGGCTCGTCCGGAGCGAATGCGTCATCGCCTACTACGGATTCCCGTTCCAGGTCTATTTCTCGCTCGAGCCGACCGACGTCGAACTGAAAATGCAGGAAAACGTCCTCAAAGGCGATCTGGAAAAGGTGTATGACTACGGGAACATGGCGCTGAGCCGGAATCCGGTCAGCCTGACCGCCCTCTACTGGACCCTGGCCGCCGCAACCGAAACCAAAAAATCGTGGGAAGTGCGGAATTCGCTGAAAACAAGATACAACAACGTTACTGTCGCCATCGCGGAGAGCGGCGACGGCCTCTCGCCCGAAACGGCTTTCCGGATAATACAGGACGGCGACATGTACATCTACTGCATGGTGGAGCTCGAAACGGAGATCAGCGAGAGGTTCCTGGTCGACGGGCGGTACGACATGCTCGGCGTGAAACCCTCGGCGACATTTCCGCACGACACCGTGTTTTTTGAAAACTGTCATCATTAGCTAGCCGAAACCATAGCGATCCTTGGAGTTGTCCGTTGGGTTTGGGCTAAAGCCCGTGTTAATTGAAATATGCCTCATCCGTTGGCTAAAGCCAACGGCAATGAA
>JAVBVG010000084.1:0-22563 GCA_031554415.1 Rikenellaceae bacterium
TTGCACGGAGTGCAACATTATTTTGAAACAATCTGATCTCGAAAATAAATTTTCAGAGTCGGATTTTTCAAAATAAAATGTCAGGCTTCGCCTGCTGCCGATTTCCGAATAACAGACGAACCGGAAACACCTCGTTTGAAACGCAAAACCACTTCAGGCGCATAAAATAAAAGAGATGCGGAGCATCTCAACGGAGCGCGCGTTCGCGCAATTTTTTGGTTACTTTGCAATTCGGCAAAGTAACATAAGGGAAAAATTACGTAACTTAAAACATAATGTTATGAAAAAAGAGAAAGAGAGTAAAAAAGGGGGGATGCCCCGCAGGGAGTTCCTGAAAGTATCCGTGCTGGGGATAGCCGCAGCGGCTGCCGCGCCTTCGATCCTCGCCTCGTGCGCGGGCGGCGAAGGCGGTGCGCGCAAGGGCGGGACCGGTCCGTTGAAGAAGCCGGGCGAATACTATATTCCCGCGCTTCCAGACAAGGCTCCCGACGGCAAACCTCTGAAAGCCGGGCTTATAGGGTGCGGCGGACGCGGCGGCGGCGCTGTCAACAACTTCCTGGATTCGGCCGACAACGTTACGATCCATGCGATTTGCGACATTTTCCCCGACCAGGTGGAGCTCTGCCGCGCGAAGCTGGCCGAAAGGGGCGTGATAGTCGATCCGGCGAACTGTTTCACCGGTTTTGACGCCTACAAGAAGGTTATCGATTCGGGCGTGGACGTGGTTCTGCACTGCTGCCCTCCGGCTTTCCGGCCCCTCCATTTCAAATACGCAACTGAAAAGGGAGCGCACTCTTTCCTTGAAAAACCCATCGCCGTGGATCCCGACGGCTACCGTTCGATCATGGCCACGGCGCGCCAGGCCGAGGCCAAGGGGCTGAGCGTCGTTACGGGCACCCAGCGCCACCACCAGCGCTCCTACGTCGAGTCGTTCAAGCAGATCATGAACGGCGCCATCGGCGAGATCCGCGGCGGGAACGTCTACTGGAACCAGGGGCAGCTGTGGTACAAGACCAGGCAGCAAGGGTGGACGGATATGGAGTGGATGATCCGCGACTGGGTGAACTGGACGTGGCTCGGCGGCGGCGAGATCATCGAGCAGCACGTCCACAACATCGACGTTTTCACATGGTTCTCGGGGCTGAAACCGGTCAAAGCCACCGGCGTAGGAAGCCGCCAGAGGCGCGTTACGGGCGACGACTACGATAATTACAGCGTCGATTTCGAATTCGAGAACGGCATCCACCTGCACAGCATGTGCCGCCAGATCGACGGCTGCTCGAACTTCGTGGGCGAGATCATACAGGGCACGCGCGGCGTGTGGTACGGCGGCGGCAACGACCCCTATATCACCGACCTCGAGGGCAACGTCGTGTGGAAATTCGACCGCGAAGGCTCCGAGGCGAAGTACGCGCAGAACAACCCCTACGTCCTCGAACACGTGGACCTCGTGAGTCATATCCGCAGCGGCAAACCCGTCAACCAGGCCGAAGAAACCGCCATCTCGACCCTTTCGGGCATCATGGGGCGCATCTCCGCCTTCACCGGCAAGAGCGTTACGTGGGACGAAGCGAGCGCGATGACGCTGAACCTCGTTCCGGCGGAGCCGAAGCTCGAAGATGTCGATATGAGCAAATACACTGTCCCTGTTCCCGGAACAGGCAAGTAGTAACGACTACGGCGATTTAGCAGGAACGTCATTGCGAACTGAAGTGTAACGAAGTGAAGCAATCTTAAACAGAGATTAATGATGAACAGGAAAGAGTTCTTAAAGACCACGATACTGGGCGCCGCGGCACTGTCCGTGGCTCCAGGACTCGCCGGCTGCGTCGTCGCGGACGACAGGAAGAAGGCGGCGAAGATACCCGAACTGAAGATATCGTTCCAGGAGGGCACCGCTCCCGGCGAAACGCTCGCCGAGAAATTCGACTGGATGGAGGCCCACGGCGTCATCGGTTTCGAACCCGGCGGCAGGGGGCTCGCCGGACGCGTTGAAGAGTTCCGGAGTCTGCTCGCGGGACGCAACATAAAGGTCAGCGCCATCTGCGCGGGTTTCGACGGGTTCATCCTCGCCGAAGACCCTGCCGTGAAGGCGCTGTTCGACACCACCATGCGCGAAATCATCGTTGCCGCGGGACAGCTGGGTTCGGTGGGCGTCATCATGGTCCCGGCCTTCAACGGCCAGAAGCCATGCCGTCCCCACACTATCGAAACGCGCGAATTCCTTGTCGGGGAGCTTGCCGCGCTGGGCGGATTCGCCCTCGAGAACGGCACCACCGTGATCCTCGAACCGCTCAACCGCCGCGAGGCTTTCTACCTGCGCCAGGTGGGCGACGCGGCCGCCATAGCCCGCGACACCGGATGCGCCGGTGTGCGCTGCATGGGCGATTTCTGGCATATGTCCGAGGAGACGAGCGACTACGGCGCCCTGTGGAGCGGCGGCGAATACCTGAACCACATGCATGTCGCCAGCCGCGGCAGCCGCAAAATGCCGGGCGAGGACGGCGAACTGGACAACTACGCCGACGGTTTCCGCGCGCTGAAGGAGATGAACTACCAGGGTTACCTCACTTTCGAATGCGGCACCAAAGGCGACCGCAGCGCGACCGTCCCCGCCGCCCTCGAACTTCTCCGCGCTCAGTGGGCAATAGAATAACCGCCCACCGCTTAACGCCTTTTTCACCAGTCGGATTTAGCTCTGCGGCATTTATTTCACGGCCAACTGCCGTGAGTAAAATCCCATCTTTCAAAAAGCGTTAAACGTAGTTGCAGGCTAAAATGGAACTCAGCCATGTGCGATAGCTCCGCGTTAGCTCAAGGCTGTACCATTTTAGACAAAACGAAGTAGCTTTTTGGAAAATGGGTCAGTTTTTGGTTACTTTTTGCTGACCAAAAAGTAACACAAATTCATTACAACTTCTTTGCCCATCAAAAGCAGATGAAATACCGATGAATAAACAATACAAAACAAGCCTTATAGTTCTTGCGGCGGTAGTCGCGGCGGGGCTTGTTTTGCAGTTTACGCTCGGAAGCTTCGATATCGCCGCGCTGGCGTTCCCGGTCGGCGTGATCGCCCTCGCGCTGATCGTGATGGCGGTCGCGGGGCTTGCGCTCTACCGCGAGAAAGCGGCTTTCCGGCTGTTGTCGGGCATACCTTTTTCGGTCGCGGCCATAGGTGCGCTGCTGGTGTGCTGCCTTGTGATGGGGCTCGTTCCCCAGGGCGGACAGGGGCTGCTTACCGCCTTGACTTCTTCGTGGCCTTTTGTTCTCATATATCTGACACTGCTGCTGTCGCTCGGATGCGTCATTGCCCGCGCTTTAATGGATTTCAACCTCAGGCGTTGGGCGTTTTACCTGAATCATATCGGCCTGTGGCTGGTTTTGGCCGGGGCGGGGATCGGCCGGGCCGACTACCGCGAACTGACGGTCAGGATCGGCGAGGGAGGGGAAAACCGTGTGGAAAAATTCGAATTCCTGAACCTGCCTTTCCGGATGCGGCTCGATGATTTCCGGATGGAGGAGTACCCTGTGAAGTGGGGCGTGGTGGATATCCGCACGGGCCGCTTCCAACCCGAAAAGAAACCTGTTTATTATGCCTCAGAGCGGGAGGCTTTCGCCCGGAATCCTTCGCCGGAAGCGCATGAACGCATCGCCTCGACGCTTCCCGAACCCAAAAGTTTCGCTTCTGACGTGACGGTTACTTTCCCGGACGGCAAAACCGAACAGGCGATTATAGAGGTCAACCGTCCTTACCGCCACGGCAGTTGGACGCTTTACCAGTCGGGCTACGACCGCGAGGCGGGTCCCGAATCCGCTTATTCGGTTTTCAAGGCAGTCCGCGACCCTTGGCTGCCGGTGGTTTACGCGGGAATCCTGCTGCTCGCCGCCGGGGCTCTCTCGATGCTTGTAACCAAAAAACGAAAAGGCGATGGGGTGGAATAGCTTCATATGGTTCGCCGTTCCGTCGCTTGCCCTGTGGCTCGCGGCGGGTACAGCCGTGTGGTTTACCAAAAGCAGACGCGCCGCAGATGCGATGATGCTGGCCGGGATCATCGTTTTTGCCGTTTTCATCGCCGGGATGTGGATTGGACAGGGCAGGCCGCCGCTCCGCACCATGGGCGAAACACGGCTGTGGTATTCGCTCTTCCTGGCGGCGGTGGGCTGGGCGGCTTACCGTCGGCACCGCTACCCTTGGCTGCTAACATTCGCGGCGGCGATGGCGGCGGTTTTCACGGCGGTGAACCTGCTGAAACCGGGCATCCACGACGCCGGACTGAGGCCCGCCCTGCAGAGCGTGTGGTTCGTGCCGCACGTGGTGGTCTATATGCTCTCCTACGCGATGTTCGCCGCGGCGACCGTGGGCGCCTGCATACAGTTGCGCAGACTGTCGCTCGGCAGTCCCGACGCGGGGCTCTACGTCTTTACCGACAGTATGGTCTACGCCGGTTTCGGACTGCTGACGCTGGGGATGCTGATGGGTATGGTGTGGGCTAAAGAGGCCTGGGGGCACTACTGGACGTGGGACCCCAAGGAAACCTGGGCTCTGGCGACGGCTCTGGCGTATCTGGTCCATATACATATGCGACGCCGGGACCGGGCCCCGAAGTTCGCCCTGTGGATGCTGCCCGTGGCTTTCGCGCTGCTGATGATAACGTGGCTCGGCGTCAGCTACCTCCCCGCCGCGCAGGGCAGCGTGCACGTTTACTGACCTCTACCCTCCTAACGGATTTTTCATTATCTTTGAACCATTGGCCGCCTCTCCTTTTTCATTTCCGGCGGTATACCAGTTATTAACCTGATACTTTAATCTGAATGAAAAAGAATGTATTGATCGCGCTCGCGCTTCTCATTACGGGAAGTGTCTCGGCGCAAAAAAACTTCACTCTCTCTTCGCCCGACGGCAAACTTCAGGTGCGGATTGCGGCCGGAAGTACGGTCGAATATTCGGTGCTGCACGGAGGCGACGTGATGGTCGCTCCGTCGGACATATCCATGACGCTGGAGGGCGTTCCCTCTTTTGGCACCGACGCGCGTCTTGCAGGTTCGTCCACCCGTAGTGTAGATAATGTTTTCGACGCCGCCGTCTACAAGCGCTCGCGCGTCAATGATAATTTCAACGAGCTGACGCTCAAGTTTAAAGGCAACTACGAGATCGTTTTCCGCGCCTACGACGACGGCGCCGCGTACCGTTTCCGCTACACCGGCAAAAAGCCCTTCAACGTGCTGGACGAACAGGCCGAGTTCGCTTTCCCGGCCGATGCCGACGCGGTTTACGCTTATGTGTATAACGGGGGCAATGGTAAATATGGCGATAAATTCGAGAAGCAGTTCGGCAATTCTTTCGAGAATCATTACACATACGCCACTCTTTCGGAGTGGGATCCCGACCGGTTGGCGTTCTTGCCGTTGGTCGTAGGCGGCCCGAATGGAAAGAAGGTCTGCATCACTGAGGCCGACCTGATGGACTATCCCGGAATGTATCTTTATTGCGGCGACGCTTCGGGCGTGCTGACCGGAGTCTACGCCACCTATCCAAAAGCATTCGAACAGGGGGGATACAAGGACCTTCAGATGTTTGTCACTGAGCGTGAAAACTACATTGCGAAGGTTAATGGCGCGACCGATTTCCCGTGGAGGGTTGCGATAGTTGCGGCGGATGATGCCGAACTTGCCGACAGCGACATGGTGTATAAGCTTTCTACGCCGGCTGTCGGTGACTTCAGTTGGGTGAAACCCGGTAAGGCTGCCTGGGACTGGTGGAATTCCAGGAATCTTTATGGTGTCGATTTCGAGAGCGGCATTAACAACGACACATTTAAATATTATGTAGATTTCGCGTCGGAACAGGGAATCGAATATATGCTTCTCGACTCGGGATGGGCGGTAAGTACTAAGGTGGACCTGATGGAAGTAATTCCTGAATTGGATTTGCCGATGCTGGTCGACTACGCCGCCGAGCGCAATGTGGGAATTATACTGTGGGCGGGCTACCAGGCATTCGAAAACGATATGGAGAATGTCTGCCGCCACTATGCGGACATGGGTATTAAAGGGTTCAAGGTGGATTTCATGGACCGCGACGACCAGCCGATGGTCGATTTCCACCGGCGTGCCGCCCATATGAGTGCGAAATATGGCCTGATGATGGATTTTCACGGCACATACAAGCCTGCAGGGCTTAACAGGACGTATCCAAATGTGGTTACTTTCGAAGGAGTACTCGGGATGGAGCAGATGAAATGGTCTACAGACCTTGACCACGTGACGTATGACGTGACCATACCGTTCGTGCGTATGGTGGCAGGTCCGATGGACTACACTCAGGGCGCCATGCGCAACGCCACGAAGACCAACTACCACCCGATCCGTTCCGAGGCGATGAGCCAAGGTACGCGCTGCCACCAGTTGGCCGAGTACGTTATATTCGAATCGCCTCTGAGCGTACTCTGCGATTCGCCATCGAATTACATGAACGAGCCCGAATGCATCCGGTTCATCGCCGATATTCCCACCGTTTGGGATGAAACAGTCGCGCTGAACGGCGAGATCGCCAGGTACGTTTCGATAGCCCGCCGCAGCGGCCCGGAATGGTACGTGGGTTCGCTGAACGGCTGGGATGCGCGCGAACTCGTGCTCGACCTCTCGTTCCTGGGTGCGGGAGAGTTTGCAGCCGAAGTCTACCGCGACGGTGTGAACGCCGCCAAAGTGGCACGCGACCACAAGAAGGAGACGATAGACATTCCCGCCGACCGCAGGCTCACGATAAAAATGGCTCCCGGCGGAGGCTTTGCTGCCAGAATCTACAAAAAATAGTTGTCGGATACCGTCATTGCGAGCTTAGCGAAGCAATCCGGAAACAAGAATAGATTGCTTCGTCACTGCCGTTCCTCGCAATGACGTTGTTCCAAAGTAATTTTAGTTATGAAAAAAGTCAGGTTCGGTGTCGTGGGCACCAATTACATCACCGACAGGATAATAAGCGCCGGGCGGATGGACTCCCGGTTCGAGCTTGCGGCGGTCTGTTCGCGCACGGCCGAAAGGGCGGCTGAATTCGCGGCGCTGAACAATATACCGCACATCTTCACCTCGCTGGAGGAGATGGCCTCGAGCCCGCTCATCGACGCCGTCTATATCGCATCGCCCAACGCCCTGCACGCGCCGCAGTCGATCATCTGTATGGAGCGCGGCAAGCACGTGCTGTGTGAAAAACCCCTGGCGTCGAACGCAGGGGAGGTCCGTGAAATGATCGCGGCGTCGCGGCGCAACGGCGTCGCCCTGATGGAGGCGATGAAGCCCACCCTGACGCCCAATTTCCGCGCGGTGATGGAGTATCTGCCGAAGGTGGGTCGTGTGCGCAACTATTTCGCCTCTTTCGGGAAATACTCGTCGCACTACGACACGCTGAAGTCGGGCGGGCTGCCCAACGCCTTCAATCCGCAGTTGTCCAACGGGGCGCTGGTGGATATAGGGGTGTATGCGATCTATCCCATGGCGGTTCTGTTCGGGCGTCCCGAAAAGATCGGCGCGGCGGCGGTGAAACTTCCTTCGGGCGTCGACGGCCACGGAACGATCGGCTACTCCTACGACGGGATGACCGCAACGACGCTCTATTCGAAGATCTGCGACATTTCGCTGCCCTTCGAGATCGAGGGCGAGGATGGGAGCATACGCTGCGATGCGATCAACCATATAGCGAAAGCGGAGTACCGTCCCCGCGGCGGCGAATGGACGGATATCACCGTTCCCGGACACTCGGGCAACGACTACTCGTACGAACTGTCGGAATTCATGGACCTTGTGGAGGGCAGCCTTATTGAATCGGCCGTGAACAGCCACGACGCCTCGCTGGCCGTCGCGGAGATCATGGACGAGGTGAGGCGGCAGATAGGCGTTGTCTATCCCGCCGACCGATAAAAACTGTCCTGAAAGTCAACCTTGGCGTTAGGCTGCGAAATTCAAATGCTCATGTACTCTTAGTACACCGCGCTTTAATTTTCTTGCCTGCCTTAAATTTGATCTTTTATAACAGTTTTAGCAGTTATGTTACTGCAGCCGGCTCTTTTCGAATCCGGATTCGTTGTAGAGGGGACGGGCCGCTTCGTCGGGGTCTTCGAAGTAATCCGAAATTTCGTCGTCGAGCGGCGTGTCGTAATCCTCCATATTTTCCTGCCATTCGGTCTCGTCGTTGAGTCCCGCGGCGTACTCGTTGTTCCCGGTCGACAGGACTCTCCTGCCGTCGCCGTAGCTGTCGCGTGTCATAATCCTGGAGTTTTTATAAAGTTAATGCTTATCTTCCAAATAAGCAAAAACGATACCAGGATATATGCCGTCAATACATCAAACCTATCAGCAGGCGGCATACCGCGTCGCCGCCCGCAACGCCCGCCAGGTACACCGTCCAGAGCTGCCACCCCTTCAGGTTGCACGACACCTTCGCCGCGTTGAAAAGCCACACCAGCATCAGCACGATCGCCGCCACCGTTATCACTACGGCAACAATGACCGAGGGTGTCGCCATCGCGGCCTTCAGCGCGTCGAGCTGCAGAGAGGCCGGGTCGGCAACCGTCAGAAGGTTCTCCATACCGGGAAGCAGGTAGGTCATGTTCATCGCGGCGAGCGGTATCTGTGCGAAGAGCACCGTGCCCGCGACATCTATCGGCCTGATCCGGGACTTTGAAAGTGCCGCGCCCAGGCTGTAAACGATCGCCGACGGCACGAGCCATATTATCGCATACTCTGCAATATGTACCCACCAGGCATTGTTCGGCGCGGCCCCGAAATGCAGCAGCCCGTGGGCGTGCCACCCGCTGACGACAGACAATGCGGCCGATACGGCCATCCCGGCCAGGCCCCACAGCAGGGCTTTCGCGCCGGCCACCTTTCCGAAAGGCGAGATGAAGTTTTTCCAACCGTCGTTCATAGCTATTCCTCCATGTTTTTAAGTTTTTCGATTATTTCGTCCAGCAGGTTTCGCACCGTGGGGTAGCTGGCCCCCATCTGCCGCGCCATCTCCTTGAGGCTTCCACTCGACAGGATGAAGGCTTCGATGAACTCCGTTTCGCGCGGCGAGAGTCTCATCAGGCGCGGCACGTCGTAGTCGCCCGAAACCTCGGTTCCGCAGTCGGGGCAGTTCATTTTCGATATCCCGAGGCGCGTCTGGCAACTGGGACACAGGAGCGGCATTTTCCTTTCCATAACGATTATCTTTAGATATGTTTCTGCAAATATAAATAAAATCAAATTAAAACTCAACAATATTCATAAAGAATAAATTTTATTGCAAAGAAAATAATAAGTCTCCTTTTTTGGGGGGTTAAATAATTTTTAACAAGCGCCGTTGAAATAATACAGTTTCGCAGAAATTTTGTAATTTGCGCCGCGCAAAATATTAAAAGAGATGAATTACTACCCGAAGTTGAAAGACATCGTCCAGGCCAAGAAGACGCTGAACGAGATACTCGCCACCACGCCGCTGATCCACACGCTGAACCTGTCGGAACGCTACGGTGCCGAGGTGCTTCTGAAGCGCGAAGACCTGCAGCAGGTGCGGTCTTATAAGATCCGCGGGGCCTATAACAAAATCCGCAGCCTTTCGCCCGAAGAACTGGCCAAAGGGATCGTCTGCGCCAGCGCGGGAAACCACGCCCAGGGCGTCGCATACTCGTGCAACCGCCTCGGCATTCACGGCACGATCTACATGCCCGCGACCACCCCGAAACAGAAGCGCAAGCAGGTGAAATTCTTCGGCCGCGACAATATCGAAGTGGTGCTCACGGGCGACACTTTCGACGAAGCTTCGGCCGCGGCTATAAAATTCGCGGAAGAGACCGGCCGCGCGTTCATCCATCCTTTCGACGATCCAAAGGTGATCGAAGGGCAGGCGACGGTCGGGCTGGAGATTATCGAGGCGGCGCAGAACCCCGTCGACTACATCTTCGTGCCGATAGGCGGAGGAGGACTCGCTGCGGGCATAGGCGCATATTTCAAGGAGGTCAGCCCGCATACGAAAGTCATCGGCGTGGAGCCTTCAGGGGCGCAGAGCATGCGAGCCGCGATCGAAAAGGGCGAGCCGGTGGAACTCGACTGCATCGACACCTTCGTGGACGGCGCGGCGGTCCGCAAGGCCGGCAAAATAACATCGGAGATTTGCGCGAAGGTGTTGGACGACATTATTTCCGTCCCCGAAGGCAAGGTCTGCACCACGATACTCGAGCTCTACAACCTGAACGCCATCGTCGCCGAACCGGCTGGCGCTCTCTCCGTGGCCGCGCTCGACCTCTACGCCGACAAAATAAAAGGCAAGAGTGTCGTGGCCATTATCAGCGGCAACAACAACGACATTTCGCGCACCGAGGAGATACGCGAGCGCTCGCTGCTCTACGAGGGGCTGAAACACTACTTCGTGATACGTTTCCCGCAGCGTTCGGGCGCGCTTCTGAACTTCGTGCAGGAGATACTCGGCCCCAACGACGATATCACCCACTTCGCCTACTCGAAAAAGACCAACCGCGAACAGGGTCCTGCCATAGTGGGAATAGAGCTGCAGTTCAAAGAAGACCTCGAGGGGCTGCTGCGGCGCATGGAGGAGAACGGCGTTGTGTATGAGTATATAAACGAAGACCCGTCGCTTTTCGACCTTCTGGTGTGATAAAACCCGCTCCGAAAACTTTGCTGTTTCCGATAATAAATACTAACTTTGTAGAATATAGGATGCGCTTCGGATATGCTCAAATAAATTTGGCATATCTCTCAGCTTTCACTATATTTGGGGCGTTCCCCTCCCAAAGCAAACCTTTAAAACAATAACGATATGTCGATGCTTGTAACAATGGGTGCAATAGGCCCGTGGCAAATAGTAATCATCGTACTGCTGGTGCTGCTGTTGTTCGGCGGCAAGAAGATCCCCGAAATGATGAAGGGGATGGGACGCGGCGTGAAGGAGTTCAAAGACGCCGTCAACAAGGACTACACCGCGGAGGACGCCAAGGAGGCTGCCGAAAAGAAACAACTGGACAACAAGGAATAAGAGCTTGTCTAAACGCTTCTCTGAATGGCGAAACAAAAGAAAGAGTCATCCGGCAGCGAGATGACTTTTTTTGAGCACATCGACGACCTGCGCCCGCACCTGGTGCGGGCCGTCCTTTCTTTTGTCGTTATAGCAATCGTCGCTTTCGCATTCAAGGGCTTCATCATCGACACCCTGCTCTTCGGGCCGCAGAAGCCCGATTTTCCCACCAACCGCTGGCTTTGCGGCATGGGCTACGCGCTGTCGGATTTCGTGGCGTGGTGCGGGCGGCTGTTCGACGCGGAGTGGACCATGGACCCCACGACGCTGTGCATCAACCAAAAGGCGTTCAACCTGATAAACAACAAACTCGTCGGGCAGTTCAACCTGCACATCAAGGTGGCGATGGCCACGGCCGTCGTGCTGGGAATACCCTACATGCTGTGGGAGATATGGCAGTTCGTCAAACCGGCGCTGACGGCGAAAGAGCGAAAAGGGACGCGGATGTTCGTGCTGTACGTGTCGCTCGGTTTTTTCGCCGGCCTGCTGTTCGGATACTACATCATAGTGCCCCTCTCGATACACTTTTTCGTCAATTATAACGCCAGCGAGAGCATCCAGAACCTTATTGACATCGGCAGCTACTCCTCGCAGGTGGTGAGCATATCGCTTATCTCGGGCCTGATCTTCCAGCTGCCGCTGCTGGTCTATTTCCTAACGCGCATCGGGCTGATCACTCCGGTGTTCCTGCGCAAATACCGCCGCCACGCCATCATCATCCTTGCCGTTCTCGCTGCCATCATCACCCCGCCCGACCCTTTCAGCCTGGTGCTGGTGATGCTGCCCCTGTACGGGCTCTACGAACTGAGCATTTTCCTTTCGGTGCGCACCGAAAAGAGGTATTACAAGGAAGAAACGACCGAAGAGATTGCGCCTTCGTAATGAAGAATAAAGAATGAAGAAAGGCACACAGTCTGATGACTGTGTTGGAAAAATAAATTGTAAACTAAAGGCAGAGTTCGCCACTCTGCCTTTAGTTTTATCTTTCATTCTTCATTGGTCATAACCATATGACCTTGTCGGTGTCGTCCTTTGCGCCGTGGGGTTTGGGAGTTTCGAGGGGATAGCCCAGCGCCACGAAGCAGAGCGGTTTGCATCCGGCGGGGATCGGCAGGAAACCCCGCAGGTAGTCGGCGGCGTTCGGTCCGTCGGGATACTCCCGGCGGCGGGGACGTCCGTTCACATGCACCCAGCACGAGCCGAGTCCTGCCTCTTCGGCCGCAAGTTGTAGAATTGTAGCGGAGATGGAGGCGTTGTCCACCCACAGGTCGACCGCCGTGTCGCCCATTACGAGAACGGCGCAGGGAACGTCGCGCAGGAACGACGAGCCGAAGTCGCGCATCTCCGAGATTTTTTCAAGCATTTCCGGCTTGTCGACCACCATGAAGCGCGTCGAGCGGGTGTTCTTCGACGAAGGGGCGGTCAGCGCGAGGCCGAGTATCGTTTCGAGCACGCCGCGCGGAACGGGACGGCCGTCGAACTTGCGCACGCTGCGTCTTTTTTTAAGTATTTCAGTCAATGTCATAGCGATATTTTGATTTCGTTTTCAGCGGATAAAGATAGTAAAAAAGTTACTATCTTTGTGAATCATGAAATGCAGGATAGGACACGGATACGACGTTCACCGTCTGGCGGAGGGACTGAATCTGAGGCTGGGAGGGGTGGACGTTCCGCACCCGAAAGGGTGTGTGGCGCATTCCGACGGCGATGTCGTGATCCACGCCATGTGCGACGCACTTTTCGGGGCGGCGGCACAGGGCGACATAGGGCTCCATTTTCCCGACACTTCCGCCGAGTTCCGCGGCATCGACAGCACCGAACTCCTCCGCCGGACGGCAGCTCTCGTGCGTGAGGCCGGCTACGAAATAGGCAACGCCGACTGCACCGTCATGCTGCAGGCGCCCAAGATCCGTCCCTATATCGACCGGATGCGGACGGCGCTTGCCGGAGCTATGGGAGTCGATGTGAGCGCGGTTTCAGTCAAGGCCACCACCACCGAAAAGCTCGGTTTCGTCGGGCGCGAAGAGGGCGTCGCCGCCGAGGCCGTCGTATTATTATATAAGGAATAGCCATGCTGCGCCACCTGTCCGTCGAGAATTACGCGTTGATAGAGCGGCTCGAAATGAACCTCGGTCCGGGGCTCAACACCGTTACGGGCGAAACCGGCGCGGGCAAGTCCATTCTGCTGGGTGCGTTGGGATTGCTGTTAGGCACGCGCGGCGAGGCGGGGGTGCAGAAAGACGCGTCGCGCAACTGCGTCGTCGAGGGCGTTTTCGAACTCGACGGATACGGTTTGGAGCTTTTTTTTGCCGAAAACGACCTCGAATACGACCACGCCACCGCCATACGCCGCATAGTCTCGGCTTCGGGCAAGAGCCGCGCATACGTAAACGACCTGCCGGTGCAGCTCAGCGTCCTGCGCGAACTGGGCGAAAGGCTTATCGACATACATTCGCAGCACGAGAACCTGCTGCTCAAGGACGACCGTTTCCGCATCGGCATAGTCGACGGCGCGGCAGGTCAGACCGCCATTGTGAAGCGCTACGGTGAAGTTTACGCCGATTGGAAGAGCCTCGTGAAGCAGTTGGATGACGCCCGCCGCAAGGCAGACGACGCCCGCCGCGACGAGGAGTATATCCGCCACCAGGCCGAGCAGTTGGCCGCGGTGAAACTTGCCGCCGGGGAGCAGGGGGAGCTCGAGGCCGAGGAGCGCGAACTGACCCACAGTGACGAGATCCGCGAGGCGATGGGCCTTTGTGCAGGAGGTTTGGGGGCAGACGAAACCGGGATAGTCCCGCAGCTCAAAAGTTTCCGCAACGCGGTCGAAAAGATCGCGGCGATGTATCCCCGCGGAGGGGAGTTTGCCGGGCGCCTCGCGTCGGCATGCATCGACCTGCAGGACCTCGAGCGCGAAATGGCCTCCGAGCTCGACCGCATAGAGGGAAATCCGCAGCGTCTGGCCTTTGTGACCGAACGCCTCAATACGATATATTCGCTGCAGCAGAAGCACCGCGTCTCGACGGTGGCCGAACTTCTGGCCTTGCAGCGCGAATTCGAAGATAAACTCCGCGCCATCGAACACGGCGGCGAGGAGATAGCACGGCTCGAGGCGGAAACCACGGCGCGCGAAACCGAGGCGCTGGAACTCGCCGCGAAAATCTCGGAAAACCGCCGGAAAGCGGCTCCGGGGATCGAAAACACGGTGGTCGGGATGCTGCGGCGTCTCGGAATTCCCGAAGCGGAACTCGTCGTGGAGATAACTCCCGCCGCCGACCTGCGCCCCAACGGGGGCGACGAGGTGAGGTTCCTCTTCACGGCCAACGGTTCGATGGCTCCGCGCCCGGTCGAGAAGATAGCGTCGGGCGGCGAGGTTTCGCGCGTGATGCTGGCGCTGAAGACCCTTTCGGCGCGGTCAGCCGGTCAGCCGACCGTGATTTTCGACGAGATCGACGCCGGCGTTTCGGGCAAGGTTGCCGACGCGATGGGCGACATCATAGCCGAACTCGGGGGCTCCATCCAGGTAATGAACATCACCCACCTGCCGCAGATCGCCGCCAAGCAGGGCGAACATTTCCTTGTCTATAAGGAGGGCGGATCGACGCAAATCCGCCGGCTGACGGAGGAGGAACGCGTTGGCGAGATCGCCAAGATGCTGAGCGGCAGCAGCGTTACAGAGGCAGCCGTCCGCCAGGCCCGCGAGCTTTTGAAATATTGATTCTTATTAACTTCTTTTTGGCCAGCAAAAAGAAGCAAAAACTGGCCCACGTTCCAAAAATCTATTCCGGCTTGCCTAAAACGGTACGCCTTGAGCTAACGCGGAGCTATCGCACATGGCGACTTCCGTTTTAGGCGGCGCCTGCACTCACGATTTTTGAAAAGTTGGGATTCCGCACAGCCTGACCGCTGTGTTAAAGAGTTATTCCGCTGATTATCTCGCCCGTCGGCCGGTTTTGCTCCACTTTTGCCGGCCAACCGACGCTCGAAGCGGGAGCAGAGGCTGCTCGCAGACTATGCCCCGCAAGGAGGAGGAAAACGAAGTTAAAAGTGGAAAATATCTTTACCTTTGCAGTAAATACACTTAATTAAAGAGTGAGAACTCTTTGATCCTTCACGGTAAACTCGCGCCCGTCTTCCCGACGGTGTTTATTCTCTGGATTAAAGGTTCCCCACTCGGAGTATGCCATGGCGTCGCCGATGCCGTGGCAACTTCGGGCGCGGGGCAATTTCCAGAGCAAAGGCTCGCGAGGCCGACCGTGAAGAGGTTGTTACCGCGTCCTTTTTATTTTCCCTGAGGGCGCACTGAAAAACAGGGGCCCGAGGGTGGTACGGGGCAGGAGTCCGTTTTCGGTTAATTTTCGTTTAACGGGCACGCCACAGGAGAAACCCGGTCCTGCAGCGCCGGAACAGGGCCTCTGTTTTTTTCTGAAATTGTTCCTGCCGGAACGGCCGATTCACCGGGCTTTTTACCCGGTTCGTCGGAAATGTTGATAAAAACCCGCGAAAACAGAAAACTTTTTTGTTTTTTCGGGTTTTCTGTTTTACATTTGTCCCCGATTCGTCCGGCAAACGTTTTCCGGCATTCAGAGATGCAAAAACCTAAACTGCGGCTCCTTAATATTAGGTCCCGCAGTTTTATTTAAAGGAGGGGACTGAAAAAATCACATAAAGAACAGGACAGGGAATTTTCCCCCGTCCGGAAACAACTAAAAAATGTCGCAGAAAGAACGGATAATCAGGGAGGCTGCCCGGATGTTCCTCGAACAGGGGATCAAATCGGTGAGAATGGACGATATCGCCACCCAGTTGGGTGTTTCGAAACGTACCCTCTATGAAATGTTCGGGGACAAAAAAGAGCTTCTCGAGGAGTGCGTGAAATGCCATATGGGAGCCAAGCACAAGGCTATGGCCGATATGACGTCCTCGGCGCAGAACGTGATGGAGGAGATACTGGCCCTGATATACAGCATGAAGCGCGACGACAAGGACGCGGTGCTGATCGGCAACCTCAGGAAATTCTATCCCGAGATCTACCACAATCTCGAAGAGGAGGCATATCGCTACAGCTACGAACAGCTCGACAAGCTGCTCGACAGGGGGATCGTCGAGGGACTGTTCCTTCCGGACATGAACAAGACGCTGGCGCTGATGACGATGGTCTACACGATGGGCGCGCTTTTCGAAAGGAAGTACGTTCTTCCCGGAATGGAGAATATTTCGCAGCGCGAGGCGTTCGAATATGTGCTCGTGAATTTTTTCCGCGGGCTGTCGACCCCCAAGGGGATAGAGGTAATAGACGGATTGGTGAGAAAATACAAAAATAACAGAGGTCAATTAAATGGAAACGACTAAGAAGATGAAGAAAATGATTGTGAAGACGGTGTTCACGGCAGCGGCGCTGTTTGCGGCCGTGACCGTGACGGAGGCGCAGGAGAGCGGGACTCTTACTCTTGACCTCGACCAGGCGCTGGAGCTGGCGCTTTCGGACAACCCGACCATCAAGGCGGCCGACATGGAGATCCAGCGCTACGACTACGTGCGCCGCGAAGTCAGGGGAAGCCACCTGCCGTCGCTATCGGCCGGAGGGCAGTATACGTTTAGCATTGTGAAACAGGAGATGTCAAAAGGCCTTTCGCTGGGCGCCGACATGAGCGCCGCGTTTACCGGTGACCTGTCGATACCGCTGGTCGTGCCGGCCGTTTACGCGAGCCTGAAGATGACGCGCACCCAGCAAGAGTTGGCTGTGGAGCAGGCGCGCGCGTCGCGTATCGACCTTGTGAACGCGGTCAAAAAATCGTTCTACCAGATACTGCTGCTCGAAAAATCGTATGATGTGCTCAGGGAGAGCGAAGCCACCGTCGGCGAAACCGTCGCCAACACCCGCGCCATGTATGACGCCGGACTCGCTTCGGAGTACGACTACCTGACCGCCGAAGTGCAGCTGAGTAACCTGCAGCCCAGCATTCTGGCCACCAGGAACGGTATAGTGGTCAGCAAACAGCTGTTGAAGATGTACCTGAGCATTCCCGAAGAGGTCGGGATCGAGGTTGCCGGTTCGCTCGGCGAATATCGCGACGAGGCTTATGAACTGCCCGACATGGACGCCGATATCGAAAACAACAGCGACATGCGCCAGCTCGAATACCAGCAGACGCTGCTTCGCCAGCAGATAAAGCTGACCAACACGTCGCGCATGCCGGTCCTGGCAGCCTACGGGTCGGTGATAGCTTCGGGGCAGGACAAGACCGTGGACTTCGCCAGCATGATGATGGGAGGCTCGGGAGTCGTCAACAAATGGTGGTGGCAGACTCCGGTCAGCGCCGGTTTCCAGCTTTCGGTACCCATTTTTTCGGGGTTCAAGAATACCAACAAGGTGAAACAGCTCCGCAACCAGGTGTCGCAGGTCGAGCTACAGAAGCAGTATTTGCGCGAGGCCAAACAACTCGAGGCGCGCACCTCGGTGAACAACCTGATGACGGCGCGCGAAACCATGCTCGCGAACGAAAAAACCGTGGCGCAGGCAGACAAGGCCCACACCATATCGCGCGCGCGTTTCGACGCAGGCGCGGGCACCATGCTGGAGGTCAACATGGCCGAACTGAACGTTACCCAGGCGAGGCTCAACCACTCGCAGTCGATATACGACTACCTGGCCGCCAAAGCCGACTATGACAAGGTCGTCGGAAAAGGTGAATAATTAGGAAAACAATTAAAAAACATACGAACGACAAATGAAAAAGAATCTGATTTTCACGCTCGGCGTGATGGCAGCGGCGACGCTGGTGATGACAGGCTGCGGAGCCGGCAAAAAGAAGGCCGCGGCGGACGAAGGGAATAAAGCGGTGGCTGTGAAAACGGCCGTCGCGGCGGGCGAAGTTATCCCGCAGAACGTCGAATTTACCGCCAACATCGAACCCTGGCAGAAGAACTACATCATACCCGCGCTCCAGGGTGCGCGAATCAACCGCATATATGTCAAGGTGGGCGACCGCGTGAGCAAGGGACAGCTGCTGGTCGAAATGGACCCCACGCAGTACAACACCACCAAAGTGCAGTTCGAAACAGCCAAAGCCGACTATGAGCGCGTAAAGAGGGTGTACGAAGCGGGCGGCGTGTCGGCGCAGCAGCTCCAGCAGGCCGAGGCGCAGTACCTCGTCTACAAGGAGACCGTCGACAACCTTGCAAAGCATGTCAAACTTTACTCCCCCATCAACGGCGTGGTGACCAACAAGTTCGAAGACGAAGGCAATATGTTCACGTCCAGCCCCATACTCGAGGTGATGCAGATGGACAAGCTGAAAGTGCAGGTCAGCATCTCGGAGCAGTTCTTCGCAAGCGTGAAACCGGGCACTCCCGTGGCCGTTTCAGTGGATATCTATCCGGGCGAAACTTTCGAAGGGAGCGTCAGCCTGATCTATCCAGCCATCGACGCCGGCACTCGCACGTTTAAAGCCGAGATCACCATCCCCAATTCGCACAACAAGCTGCGCCCGGGAATGTTCGCCCGCTGCACGATCAACATGGGCGACAAGGAGGCAGTGATGATACCCGACATCGCCGTGCAGAAGCAGGTCGGCAGCAACGAACGCTACGTTTATGTTATAAATAACGGCAAGGCCGAAAGGCGCACCGTAAATCCGGGACGCCAGATCGGACAGGAGATAGATATACTTTCGGGCGTGCAGGCGGGCGAAGCGGTCGCCGTAACCTCGTTCTCGAGGATCGCCGACGGAACCGAAGTGGAGACAGTGCAGCAGTAAATGCGCGCGGACAGCGATATTAAAGCAGAAAAAATATGAAATTATACGAAGTAGCGGTCAAAAAACCGATTTCGACCATCATGATATTCGTCGCCGTGCTGGTGCTCGGGGTGTTCTCCCTGAGGAACCTGGCGATCGACATGTATCCCGAGATGGAGCTGCCGATGGTGAGCGTTATCACCGTCTATTCGGGGGCCAACGCGACCGACAGAGAAACCAACGTTACCCGCGTGCTGGAAGACCAGCTGAACACGGTGAGCAACCTCAAGGAGCTGACATCCGTGTCGAGGGACAACCTCTCCATGATCACCCTCGAACTGGAATGGGGGTCCGACATAACGGAGGCGGCCAACGACGTCCGCGACGTGATAAGCCGCACCGCCAGCTACCTGCCCGACGGAGCGGACCAGCCGATCGTCTTCAAGTTCTCGTCCTCGATGATCCCCATAATGTATATGTCGGTCACGGCCGACGAAAGCTATGCGGCTCTCAACAAGATACTCGACGAGAAGATGGTCAACGTGCTGAACCGCATCGAAGGCGTGGGAACGATCTCGCTGGCGGGTACCCCCGTGCGTGAGATACAGGTCAACGTCGACCCCAACAAACTCGCCGCCTACAACCTCACGGTCGAAGGGCTGGGAGGGATCATAGCCGCCGAGAACGTCAACATTCCGGCAGGTACGATGGACATCGGCCGCCACACGTTCAACATCAAGGCCGACGGCGAGTTCACTTCCAGCGATGACCTGCGCAAGGTGGTCGTGTCGAACATGGGTGGCCGCACGATCCTGCTGAGCGACGTTGCCGAGATCAGGGACACGCTCGAAAAGAGCACGATAGACGAACGCATCAACGGCGAAAGAGGCGTGAGGGTCGTCATACAGAAGCAGTCGGGCGCCAACACGGTCGCCATCGTCGACAAGGTGATGGCCGAACTCCCCGCCATAAAGGCTTCGCTGCCGCCCGACGTCGAGGTCGACATCATCATGGACAACTCGGAGTCGATCCGCGACAGTATCTCGTCGCTGAGCGAAACCGTCATGTTCGCGTTCATCTTCGTCATCCTGGTGGTGATGTTCTTCCTGGGGCGCTGGAGGGCCACCTTCATTATCTGCCTCACGATCCCGATATCCCTCATTGCGGCGTTCATATATATGTACGTGACGGGCGACACCATCAACGTCATCTCGCTCTCGTCGCTCTCCATTGCGATCGGGATGGTGGTGGACGACGCCATCGTGGTGCTCGAGAATATCACCACGCACATAGAGCGGGGGTCGAAACCGCGCGAGGCGGCGATCTACGCCACCAACGAGGTGTGGCTCTCTGTCATCGCCACGACGCTCGTCGTCGTCGCCGTGTTCCTTCCCTTCACAATGCTGGGCGGCATGGCCGGCATCATGTTCAAGTCGCTCGGATGGATCGTGTCCATAGTGATCACCGTGTCGACCATAGCGGCCATAACGCTGACGCCCATGCTTTCGGCCTATATGCTCAAGATAGACGGCGGCGTACACACATATAAAGGCATCGGCATACTCTACAAGCCTGTCGACAGGTTCCTGGCGTGGCTCGACAACGCCTATGCCAAGATTCTTTACTGGGTTGTTCACAACCGCAAGAAGACGCTGATCGCCACGCTGGCCATCTTTGCGGTTTCCCTGCTGCTGCTGTTCAGGGTTCCGCTGGAATTCTTCCCGGCGCAGGACAACGCGATAATCGCCGCAAAGGTCGAACTGGACCAGAACATCGGCGTCGAGCAGACCGCCAAAATGGCGAGGCAGATCGACGAGATCATTTACGAGAAGTATCCCGAAGTGTATCTCATGTCGACCAGCGCGGGCGAAAGCACCGACGCTTACGCGGCGATGTTCTCGTCGGGCGGCGGTTCACATGTGATAAACTACACGCTGAGGATGCCCAAGAAGTCGGAACGCGAGAGCAAGCGCACGATCTTCGAGATCTCCGACCTGTTCCGCGAGGACCTTGCGGCAATTCCCGAAGTGCGCAGGTTCACAGTCAGCCCGGGCGGCGGCGGGGGCGGCATGAACTCCGGAAGCACCGTCGACATCAAGGTCTTCGGCTACGACATGGACACCTCCAACAGGGTCGCCAAAGATCTTCAGGCCAGGATGGCGGCACTCGACGGAACGCGCGACGTGGTGCTTTCGCGCGACGAGCTCCGTCCCGAATACAACGTGGTGTTCGACCGCAGCAAACTCTCCTATTACGGTATTTCGAGCTCGACGGCCTCGATGTTCGTGCGCAACCGCATAAACGGCCTCGATGCGGCCAAATACCGCGAGGACGGCGACGAGTACGACATCGTGGTGCGCTACGCCGAAAATCACCGCACATCGTTCGAGGATGTCGAAAATATCACCCTTTACAGCGCCACGGGACAGCCCGTGAAACTGCGCGACGTGGCCGCCATCGAGGAGGAGTTCGCCTCTCCGACCATCGAGCGCGACAACCGCCAGAGGGTCGTTACGGTCAAGTCGACCGTGGGTGAGGGCTATGCGCTGGGCGACGTGGTGAATCAGGTCAACGCCGTACTCGACTCCTATGAAACCCCCGACGGGATCTACCTCGAAGTGGGCGGCTCGATGGAGGATCTGCAGGAGATGATGGGCGACCTGGGCGCGCTGCTCATACTCGTGGTGCTGCTGGTCTACATCGTGATGGCGACTCAGTTCGAAAGCCTCAAGATGCCTTTCATCATCATGACCACGATCCTGTTCGCCTTCACCGGCGTGTTCCTCGCGCTGTGGATGACGGGGACGCCGCTCTCGATGATCGCAATGATCGGGGCCATCATGCTGGTGGGTATCGTGACAAAGAACGGTATCGTGATGGTGGACTACACCAACCTGCTGATCGAACGCGGATACACGGCTCTGGACGCCGTCGTGGCCTCCGGGAAGAGCCGTCTGCGCCCCGTTCTGATGACCTCCGTGACCACCATCCTCGGTATGCTGCCGATGGCGATAGGAGTGGGCGACGGCTCTGAACTGTGGCAGCCGATGGGTATCGCCATCATCGGCGGTATGACCTTCTCGACGCTGCTGACGCTGTTGATCGTTCCGGTGCTCTATGCCATGTTCGGGGTGAGGGCCGAGGAAAAACGCAACCGCCAGATCGAGGTCCGCAACCGCAGGCTCGAAAAGAAAATGCAAAAAGCTTTAAACAAATAATAAATTATGAATTATGGATTATGAATTATGAATTTTGGTGACGCTGCGCGTCGTGTTTTTATAAAATAGAAACCCGCGAAACGAAGTTGAGCACATTAATTCATAATTCATAATTCATAATTCATAATTAAATCATAATTGATTTTTTATGAAAGCAGTATTCGTATCATATAACCAGGCCCACACGATCGAGGTGAACAACGTTCTCGACATGCTCGGCATCCGCGGTTTCACCCGCTGGGCGCTGACCGAAGGGCGCGGTTCGGAGGGCGGCGAACCCCACTACGGCACCCACACGTGGCCCTCGATGAACTCCTCCCTGCTGATAATGATGGAGGACGAAAATGTACCGGAACTTATGGCTTCTCTGAAGGTCATCAACGACGAGGCTCCCGAGCAGGGCATCCGCGCCTTCGTCTGGGACGCGGCTATAGGAATGTAAACGGACAACAGTCCAACCGTCATTGCGAGGAGGCGCAGCCGACGCGGCAATCCAGCACTATATTTTCTGGATTGCTTCGTTGATGCTTAGCGCATCTCCTCG